>JADJEH010000001.1:0-347087 GCA_016702305.1 bacterium | reverse complement strand
CTCGGCGGATAGCGAACAAATCATCTCACCATCGGCGGTCAGAACTGCCGGCCCTTGCGCACGGACCGCGATGCTCCGTTTGCTGGACACGGCGAGCGGACGCATGCTGAGAGTGTGCGGGCAGATGGGCGTGATAATCAGGGCCTGCAGCGTCGGTTCGAGAATCGGTCCGCCTGCGGACAGCGAATACGCGGTCGAGCCAGTAGGCGACGCGATGATGAGTCCGTCGGCTCGATAGGTTGACGCCGGGAGTGAATCAATGAACAGATCAAACGCGCTGGTGCGGGAAACTTCCGGTTGTCCGACGACGAAGTCGTTGAGGGCATGGAAGACTCGATCGTTTCCAGAGACGGAGGCCTGAATCATCATGCGTTCCTCGACGCGGTAGTCCGCGGCAAGCACGCGGTCGAGCATTGTTTTGAGTTCGGACGGCGTTACGTCGGTGAGGTAGCCAAGGCCGGGGCCAAGATTGACGCCGAGAATCGGTTTGCCGTGCGGTGCCACGGCTGCGGCAGTGCGTAAGAGTGTGCCGTCCCCTCCGAAGCTAAGTATGAGATCGGCCTGCTCGCCAATGCGATCATGGGCGACGACTTCCTGCGCCGACAGCGGGACGACGGGCAGGTTCTCAGCATCGTAGACAAACGGCACGCTGCGTGCGCGCAACAGCGCGGCAAAGGCCGCTACCTCTTTGGCGAAGCGCGGTTTGGTGGGGTTACCCATGATCCCGAGCAGCACGGCGCGTCTCCCCTACTCTTCTTCCGTAAGGGGATCAGCGGCGGCCGACTGATCCAACAGTTTTTTCAACGACGCCTCGGCGGCTTTGAGCTTGTGCTGGCAATAGACGGAGAGCTTTTGTCCTTCTTCGAAGGCCTGCACGGATTCTTCCAGCGAGATTTCACCGGCTTCGAGCTTTTCCACGAGCTCCTGCAAACGTTCGAGAGCCTCTTCGAAGCTCTTGGGATCAACGAATTCGGCTTTGGTGGCTTTGGGTTTAGCGGTCATCGAAGAGATCGGGGATGGCGGAGTTCTGGACGCGGGCCTTGAGTTCGCCTGCGGCGAGTTCAATCGTGAGCAGTTCACCGGGCCGGGTGTGCGCGGCGGAGCGCAGCGCAACTCCGTCGCTGTCGCGGACGATAGCGAAGCCGCGCTGCAGGACGCGCCGTGGTGAAACGGCGGTCAGGAGATCGTGCAACCGCGCGTGCTCGTCGGCGGCAGCGGATTGTGCGGCGAGGGCCGCTTCGTGCAAGCGATCATGCAAATCATCCACGCGCTGTGCGGCGGCCTGCGCCCATTGCAGCGGTTGCCGCAAGGCCCAATGCGCGGTCAGGGCGTGCAGTTGATGTTTCAGCAGCGACACGCGATCCACGGTCATGCGTGACAGGCGGCGTTCGAGCTGCACCAGTTGCCGCCGAATGTCCGCTCCGTCGGGGAGAATAATCTCCATGGCAGCGGACGGCGTTGGCGCGCGCAGATCGGCGACAAAGTCAGCGATCGTGAAGTCTATTTCGTGTCCAACTGCGGAGACGACGGGAACTTTGCTTTCGAAGATGGCGCGCGCGACGACTTCTTCGTTGAAGCACCAGAGGTCTTCGAGCGATCCGCCGCCGCGACCGACGACAACTATGTCCACGTCGCCGGAATTGGAGAACTCGCGGATGGCCTGAGCAATTTCTTCGGCAGCGCCTTTGCCCTGTACGCGCGCAGGTTTCAGCACGAGTTCGGTGAGCGGCCATCGCCGCGCCGCCACGGTCTGCATGTCGCGCAGGGCCGCGCCGGTGGGCGAGGTCACCAGGCCAATCCGGTGGGGATAGGCCGGCAGCGGGCGTTTACGGGCGCTGTCGAACAGACCTTCCTGTTCGAGCCGTCGTTTCAGCTCTTCAAAGGCGCGCTGGAGTTCCCCCTCGCCGGACAGTCTGAGCTCATAGACGATGAGCTGATACTTGCCTTGCGGTTCGTAGACCTCGAGTTGTCCGAAGGCCTGCACGAGCAGACCGTCTCGCGGCGTAAAGCGCAGCCCTTTTCCGTACATGCGCCACATGGCGCAGGACAGTTGTGCGGTCGCGTCTTTCAGCGTAAAGTAGTGGTGGCCGCTGGAGTGCGGCTTGTACCCGGACAGTTCGCCTTCGACCCACAGCGGCTCGAAGCGTTCGCGCAAGAGCCGTTTGATCTCACGCGTGAGTGCGGAGACCGTCAGGCTTTGGGCATCGGCATTAGGCTTGGCTGCGGGGTCGGAATTCACGGTGAGGGGTAATCCTACAAACACGGCGGGGCCTCACGAAGAAGGCCCGCACCCGTGATGATCCGGCGGTGGGAGTCACGCGCGAACGCGCGTGACCCTTAGCGCAGTTTCTTTTTATGGCGATTCTTGCGCAGTCTTTTTTTGCGCTTGTGCGTGGCCATTTTATGGCGCTTGCGCTTCTTACCACAGGGCAAGGGTGTCTCCGTTTCTGCCTCGGCGCAGGCCTTGGCGGGGTGAATGATGTATTAACAGTAACAGGAAAAAAACGCGGCGTGGACAGTACGAACGCGGCTCAGTCTTTGAGCATGCGGTCGCGGAACTCGTCGGCGGGAACGAACACGGCGGCGGTGCGGTCGGGGATTTGGACTTCGTGCAAACCATCAGGCGTGCGCACTTGACGGCCTTTGCGATGCACAGGTTTCCATACTCCAAAGCGGCGCAATTCGACGCGATCGCCGGTGGAGACGGCCTCCATAACAAGGGCCAAAAAGCCGTCAACGACGGCTTGTGTTTCGATGCGGGTGAGGCCGATGCCTTCGGCGAGTTTGTCAACAAGCTCCTGTTTGGTCACCGTGCGACCCACAGCAAGTCTCCATCATGAAGTGAACAATACGGGAACTATAGGGTCAGACGCAAACACCTGCCGCCGCGAGCGCGACGGTGTTGCTCGAAACTACTTACTAACGACTAAGCGCTGACCGGGGTAGATATTGGCGCGGCGCGACAGACGATTGAGCTTGAGCATGGTGTCAAGATCGAGGCCGTGGCGCTGGGCGATGCTCCAGGCGGTGTCGCCGCGCTGCACGGTGTAGTACTTCTTGGCGGCATCGGAAGTGCCGGTGGAGGCGATTTTTGATTTCGACTTGCTCTTGGCGGCCTGAGCCACTTGCATGACCTGCTGCTCACCCTTGACGGTGACGGTGAGCTTTTGGCCAGGCTGGATCTTGTTGGGATTGCTGATGCCGTTTTCACGGCAGATCTGATCTACCGACACACCCAAGCGGCCGGAAATGCTGCCGAGCGATTCGCCGCGGTGGACCGTGTAGGTGATGCGGTCGGTGACCGTCTCGGAGACGGCGGCGGACTCAGCACTCCGTTCAGCGGCGGTTTCTTTGACGGTCTTCGCCGGCGCCTGTTCAGCGTAGCGGACTTCGGTGACCGGAATAACTATTTCCTGACCGACGCGCAACGAACGCGCCTTGACGCGCTTGTTTTCAGGCATGCCGAGAATCGCATTGACGCTCGTGCCGTACTTGCTGGCGATCTTGTTCAGGGTATCGCCCTTGCGGACGCGGTGCACGCTGGTCGGCGCGATCACCGTCTTCGGCAGGTTGGCGAGTTCTTCTGAGAACGACTCGGACGCGGATCCCGGCAGGCGGACCAGCATCTCTTGACCGCGGTCGGGGATGACGCCTTTCAAGAACTCAGGATTCAGCTCCCGCACGGCCTGCGGATCATGTCCGGCCGCCCGGGCAATATCGTCAATCTTGTATCCGCCCGGCACAAAGATGCGCTCGCATTCGAAAGGACGTTCCGGCGGCAAGGGCGGGAAGCCGTAGCGAGTCGGATTTTCGCAGATGGTTCGGGCAGCCAGATAGGTTGGGACATAGCCCTTGGTCTGGCGCGGCAGGCGGTGCATTTCCCAATAGTCGGTGGTCTTGCAGCGCTTGATCTCTTTGGCAATTCGGCCTTCGCCGCAATTGTAGGCGGCCATGGCCAAATACCAGTCGCCGAACATTTCGTAAAGCGTGCGCAAGTAGGCACAGGCGGCGCGGGTGGCCATTTCAACATGACGGCGTTCGTCATAGGCACGATCCACATGCAAGCCGTAGTTGCGCGCGGTGCCGGGAATGAACTGCCAGAGGCCGGAGGCGTGTGCATATGAGTAGGCCTGCATATTGAGGCCGGACTCGATCATCGAAAGATAGAGCATCTCCTGCGGGATACCTTCTTCGCGCAGGATTGGGCGCATCCGCGGGAAGACCACAGCGGCGCGCTCCATCCAGCGGTTCATGACCTTATTGCCCTTGGTCTGGAAGAAGTGTATCTGGTTGCGGACCTTGCTGTTGATTTCCATCGGAACGGGCGGCAGCATCGGTTTGACGGACACGACTTCGGTCTCGGCAAACGGCTGCTCGACCGGCGCGGGTGCGACGACTTCAATCTCGTCGGGCGCGTCGTCCTCTTCGTCTTCTCCGTCGTGCTGGACCTCGCCGGCTTCAATGACGGCGGTCAGCCCCGACGATGCGGGCAGAGATTTCGTGTTGGAAACGAACAGGTCGTAGCTATCGAGGACGCGGCGGTTGAAACTGGCGACGCGGTGCATTTCGACGTCAATTGAAGCCAGATCCAAATCACCGAGCAATTCAAGCGATGTTTCGTAGTAGAAGGCGGCGTCTTCGGTCTGACCGCGTTGCTCGGCGCGCTGGGCGTACGCGTAGGCTTTGCGGGCGAGGCTCCACTGTTCGCGGTCCGTAAGCTGGTCAGGCTGGCTGATTCGCTCTTGGAATTCAGTGCGACCGGATTGGCTGGAGAGTTGTCGGCTGGCGGAGCAGCCCATCAACAGGTAAAGTGCGGCCAATACAGCCAGCAGAGCTAAGCGTCCACGCGTCATGCATTCATCCGTGTTAGAGGGTGTCGCAGTTGGGGTGGAAGCCGCAGCTCTTCCGAACCCGTCGAGTGAGGCTGGGCAGTGTCCGATCGCCATTCGGGACTGACCCAGTTTGAGCTATTGAATGTAATGAAGTTCAAGTGGAAAATCAACCCAAAGACTCACAAAAAAACGCGCCGATTTGTGGATAAGTTACCGTCTATCGGGAATTTCGGGAAGGTCGCCCGAGATGCTCCTCGACTGGGGCAGAGTTGCTTGCAGGTTCGGACTCAATCCCCTATATTTTAGGCTCGACCAAAACGCGAGCCTTTGGGAATGTCCTCTGACCATGTTGCAGCCTACGCCCGAGTTCTGGAGCGCATCGCCTCCGCCTGTTCGCGGTCGGGGCGGTCGGTCGAGGAGATTACCGTGGTGGGGGTCACAAAGGGCCACCCACAGGGAGTATTGAGCAAAGCGCGTGCCCTGAACCTTGGGGATTTGGGGGAAAATAAAGTTCAGGAAGCAATTGTAAAATATGGAAATGGCGAGTTAGTCTCCATAGCGAATGCGCGGCGGCTGCACCTTATTGGCCATTTGCAATCGAACAAGGTGAAAAAGGCGGTCGAACTGTTTGACTGCCTCGACACGGTAGATAGCGAAGACTTGGCGGAAACGGTGGCGCGGGCGGCGGGACAGGCGGGTCGGCGAGTTCGGGTGCTGCTTCAGGTCAATACCTCTCATGAGGCACAAAAGTCCGGAATTGACCCTCTTCGCGCCTCTTGGTTGGCGGAACGGGTGCTGAGACTTGAAAATATTGATTTTTTTGGACTTATGACCATTGGCCCGCTAACCGACGGTGAACGGGAGATTCGGCAGAGTTTTGCTGACCTGCGGGATTTGCGGGACCGGTTGGAGCGGGATTTTGGCGGCGCGCGCCTCCCGGTGCTCTCGATGGGGATGAGCGGTGATTTTGATTGGGCGATAGAAGAAGGCGCGACTGAGATTCGGTTAGGTACAATCCTCTGGGGAGCACGAACAGCGTGAGTCTGAATCCGGTCGAGATTTCGCGGCACGAGTTTACACGGTCGCTGCGCGGTTATAATGTGACGGAAGTGCGGGTGTTCCTCGAGACGGTGGCAGCGGAGCTTGGGCAACTGCAGGTGCGGCTGGCCGAGGCCGAAGAGGCGGTCCGCACGGCGGAGAAGCAGTTGTCCGCGTTTCGGGAACTGGAAAAGACGCTGCGCGACACCGTCGTGGCGACGCAACAGGGGATGACCGACGCCCGCGCCCAAGCCGAGCGGGAGCGTGAGACAATATTGGCCGAAGCCCGGGTTGAGGCCGAGAAGATTTTGCTGGACGGCCAGCGGCAGGTGAGCACGGCTCGCGAACAACTGCGCGAGTTGGTGCTTGAACGGGAGTCTTTCGTCAAGCGGCTGCGCTATTTACACGAGTCGCATGGCGAGATGTTGAAAATGATCGAGAACGAAAGCCCGAACGATAGACATGAGTCAGATTCTCAAGCAACTGGATGAAACGCTTGCCGCGTTGACGCCGAAGCTCAAGGCCAAGCCCGAAGTCGGGATTATTCTGGGCACGGGTCTGGGCGGACTGGCCCGGGAGATCAAGGTAGATGTGACGATTGAGTACGGTGACGTGCCGCACTTCGTGCAGTCCACGGTCGAGACGCACCACGGGAATTTGCATTTCGGTATGCTGGGCGGCAAGCAGGTGATGGCCATGCAGGGGCGCTTTCATTATTATGAAGGCTATACGATGCAGGAGATCACCTATCCGGTGCGCGTGATGAAGGCGCTCGGCTGTCGCGCGATGCTCGTGTCGAACGCGTGCGGCTGTATCAATCCGCTGTATCGTGCGGGCGATCTGATGATCATGGATGATCATATCAATATGTTGGGCGATAATCCGCTGATCGGGCCAAATGAAGACAAGCTCGGCCCGCGCTTTCCCGACATGAGCGAACCGTATTCGCGGCGGCTGATTGGAATCGCGGAACAGGCCGCCATGGAGATGGGCATTAAGGTGCAGCGCGGGACGTATGTTGCTGTGGCCGGCCCGAATCTGGAAACACGCGCGGAGTATCGGATGCTGCGCACGATGGGTGCGGATGTGGTAGGCATGAGCACGGTGCCGGAAGTGATAGTGGCTAATCACGGCGGCATGGAAGTCTTCGGCATGTCCATTATTACGGACGAAGGCTTTGCCGACTGTCTGAAGGTTGCTTCAATCGAGCACATCCTGAAAAACGCCGCCGAAGCCGAACCGAAGATGACCAAGATTATGACGGGGTTGATTGAGAGATTGTAAGTCTACTATGTTAAAACCCGTATCCGAAAAACTGCATTTGCCGGCTGTTGACCACGAGATTCTGAAGTTCTGGGAAGAGCGGAAGATTTTCGAGCGTTCCATTTCGGAGCGCGCGGGCGGGCGGGATTTTGTGTTTTTCGACGGTCCTCCGGGGACGAACGGGCTGCCGCATATCGGGCATATGATGCAGAGCGCGTTGAAGGATTTGTGGCCGCGCTATAAGACGATGCAGGGCTTCCGCGTGCTGCGCAAGGCGGGTTGGGATACGCACGGGCTGCCGATTGAGTTGACGGCGGACAAGGAACTGGGTTTCACCTCGAAACTCGACGTCGCTAAGTATGGTGAAGCCGAGTATGTGGATTATTGCCGCAAAACGGTGTTTCGGTTCAAGCAGGAATGGGAAGTGGCGATTCGGCGGATCGGGCGGTTTCTCGATTTGGAAAATGCCTATGCGACCTATGAACCGTACTATATTCAGTCGGATTGGTGGACGCTGAAGCAGGCCTGGAATTTGGAGCTTGAAGGCGAGGCGCGAGAAAAGGCGTTGCGCTTGGGGCAATCGCCGCGCTACCTCTATAAGGATTACCGCGTGATGGCCTACAGTCCGCGCACGGGAACGACGCTGTCGAATTTCGAGGTCGCGCAAGGCTATCAGGATGTTACCGACCTCACGCTCTATGTGAAGTTCAAGGTCATTGGCGAAGCGAATCTCTATTTGACAGCATGGACGACCACACCGTGGACGCTGCTTTCGAATCTGGCGGTCGCCTGCGGCCCCGAGATTGAGTATTCTATTGTCGAACGGGCCGAAACGGGCAAAAAGCTGATTATCGCGACGGCGCGGCTCGAAGCCTTGAAGCCGATGCTCGGCGAATACCGTGTCGTGGGCACGAAGCTCGGCAAGGAGCTCGCAGGACTGCGCTATGAGCCGCTCTTTGATTGGCTCAAGCAGCCAGGGACGCGCGCGTGCTCGGTCGTATGCGATGACTATGTCACGACGGAAGACGGCACGGGCTTGGTGCATCTGGCGAATTACGGTGAAGACGACTTCCGGATCTTGCGCAAGATGGAAATTCCGGTGGTCTTGACGGTGGATGCGAATGGTCTGGTGGGTGAGCATGCGAAGCCGTTTGCGGGGCGCGAGTTCCGTGAAGAGGGGCTCGATGTGGACATTCTCAAGTACCTGCAGGCCAAAGGGCTGCTGTTAGGCAAAGAGAAGTACACCCACACCTATCCGTTCGACTATCGGACGAAGACGCCGCTGATGTACTTCCCGCGCCCGGCCTGGTTCATTCGCACGACGGCGCTCAAAGAGATGATGCTTGAAGCCAATCAGCACATTGGCTGGAAACCTGATCACGTGCGCGACGGCCGGTTCGGCAATTGGCTCGAGAATGTGCAGGATTGGAATGTTACGCGCGAACGTTACTGGGGTTCTCCGCTGCCGGTTTGGCAGACGGAAGATGGCAGCGAGTCGGTTTGTGTTGAAAGCCTCGCGGAACTGGAGAAGTTAGCGTCAGCGCAAGGTTGGTCACTTTCCAGTGACCCTCATAAACCGGCAATAGACAAGATTATCTTGCGGACGGCGGACGGACGCGAGCTGCGGCGAGAGAATTTCGTGCTTGACAGTTGGTTTAACGCCGGGTTGATGCCGTGGGGGCAATTCGGCTATCCGGCGGCGGAGGGTTCGGACAAGCTGTTCATGTCGCAGTATCCGGCCGACTTCATTAGCGAAGGTCAGGATCAAACCCGCGGCTGGTTCTACACTCTATTGGCTTGCTCGTGTTTGGTTGCCAAAGCCAAACTGCAAGAGGCTGAGCGGGACAACGACGCAGACGCGAAGAAGTTCTGGGGCAATCCGGGGAATTGGTCGAGCTACAAGAATGTGATCTGCACGGAACTGGTGCTCGACTCGAAGGGTTTAAAGATGTCGAAGTCGCTTGGGAATGTCGTGGATCCGATGGTGCTGTTTGAGAAATTCGGCGCCGATCCGGTGCGCTGGATTTTCTTTGCGACGAATCCGTGGCTGGCCAAGCGCTTCGGCGAAGAAGAAATTCGCGAAGCAGTGCGTTCGGTGATTCTGCCGCTGTGGAACAGCTACAGCTTTTTCACGACGTATGCCGTGATTGACGGCTGGACGCCGTCGAAGGCGAAGGTCGAGCGGACGGAGCTTGACCGCTGGATCGTATCGGAGTACAACCGCCTGATTGAGGAGGTCACGACCAATCTTGATCAATATGATGTGGGTCGTGCGGCACAGGCGATTCTGAGTTTCCTCGACGAATTGACCAACTGGTACATTCGTCGCTCTCGCCGCAGATTCTGGAAATCGGAAAGCGACGCGGACAAGCATGCGGCCTATGCGACACTCTATGACGTGCTGGAGGGATTGGTAAGGTTGTTGGCCCCGTTCTTGCCGTTCCTATGCGAGCACATTTATCAGAACCTGGTACGCGGCTTAGACGCTAGTGCGGCGGAAAGCGTGCATTTGGCGCAATACCCGGCGGCGGATTCTGCCCAGCGGGATCGGAATCTCGAGCGGCAGATGGCGCGGGTGCAGGAGGCGGTGTCGCTGGCACGGGCGCTGCGCGAAGAGCGCAAGTTGAAAGTTCGGCAGCCGCTGGCGCGGATGACGTGGGTCGTTCCGGAAGCGGGTGCGGCGGCGGAACTTGAGCCGTATTTGGGTCTGGTGGCCGATGAGATCAATGTCAAGCAGATTGAGATTCACGGGAGCGACGACGGCTTGGTGAGCTTGTCCGCCAAGGCGAATTTCAAGCTATTGGGCAAGAAGGTCGGCGGGCGCATGAAGGAGTTTGCGGCGGCGATTGAATTGCTCAGCCCGGCGCAATTGGCGCAGATGGAACAAAGCGGCAGCGTGCGCGTGCTGGACATGGAGCTTGCGGCGGAGGACGTGCTGGTGCGGCGCGAGGAGCTTGCGGGATTCGCAGTGCAATCCGACGGCCACATGACGATCGCGCTGGATACGCATATGACGCCGGATTTGGTGGCGGAAGGATTGGCGCGCGAGGTGGTGCATGCAGTGCAGAGCGCGCGCAAGGACGCGGGATTTGAAATCACGGATCGAATCGCGATCGAGCTTTCCACTGATGCTGGGGAACTGGCGGCGGCGGTTAAGCAATTCGAGGAGTATATTTGCCGCGAGACGCTGTGCACGGAGTTGTTGATAGCGCACGGCGGGGGCGATCAGAAGGCGGGCGACCACGCATTTGGCTTGACGGTGGCGCAGCGCTCGGAAACGGCGACGGAAATGACACAGGTCTGAGAAGCAGGACAACACCATGGCGAACGAGAACAACAAGAAGAGAACCGAAGCGACCGAGAAGCCAACGCATCCGTGGCCGGACGGTCCGAAGCCGACGCTTTACGCACCGGAGTGGAAGGAGTATTTCCGCCACCTGATCGTGGAGCGGCGCAAGGAAATCTTGCGCGAGCTGGGCTACCTGCGCGAGAGTTCCATGGAACAGACGTCAGACACGTATTCGGGGGACTCTTCGACCTACAGCTATCACATGGCGGATCAGGGGACGGATGCGCAGGAACGCGAGAAGGCCTTTCTGTTTGCCAGCCGTGAGGGCAAGATGCTGACGCTGTTGGAACAGGCGGTTGAGCGGATAGACAACGGCACGTATGGGTATTGTATGGACACGGGCGCGCCGATTGAATTTCGTCGGCTGGAAGCGATTCCGCATGCGAAGCTGAGCATTGAGGCCAAACGTCGGTTGGAAGAGGCCAAAAACAACATCGAATGACGATGAGCGGTGCCATGCGGCCGGCGTATTGGCCGTGGATGCTGGGTTTTGCGATGTTGGTCGGGCTGGATCAGTGGACCAAGGCCTGGGTGCGCGCGAGTTTTGTGCTGGGGGAATCTATTCCTGTACTCGGCGAGCTGCTACGGTTAACGTATGTGCAGAATCCCGGTGTGGCCTTCGGACTGGAGCCGTTTCCGCCGTTGGTGTTGATGCTATTTGGCGCAACCGCGGCGGTTGGGTTGGCAATCTACTTATACAAATTGGTTCGCGACCGCGATCGGCTCATGTGGCCGGTCTTTCTATTCTGGTGCGGCGCGGTGGGCAATTCTATTGACCGGGTGTTGTTCCGGTCGGTGACGGATTTTTTCGACGCGGATTTTCCCGATTTCATCATGCAGCGCTGGCCCGTGTTCAATATCGCGGACTCGTGCGTGACGGTCGGCATCGTGCTGTTGTTATGGCAGACATTGTTCATGAAGCAGCACGCCCCTCTCTCTACCACTTCAGGTGAACGACTCGACTCCTCCTCCCTTTCGACTTCAAGCAGCAGCGGCACAGAAACCGCTGCGGCTGGACCGCTTTCTCACCCAAGCCCTTCCAGCGATCTCCCGCAATAGAGTGCACGGCCTGATCGAGGCCGGGCTGGTGTTTGTCAACGGGCAATCTGTGCGCAAATCATGGCGTGTGTCCGGTGGCGACGAGGTTGAGGTTCATTTTCGTCCGCAAGATCCGGTGGATATTGTGGCGGAGGCGATTCCGCTCGACCTGCATTATGAGGATGACTTTCTGCTTGTTGTGAATAAGCCCGCGGGGATGGTAACGCATCCGGCGCACGGGAATCTCAGCGGGACGCTGGTGAACGCGCTGTTGCATCATCTCGGTCGCGAGACCGGTGAAGATAACATGCGGCCCGGGATCGTGCACCGGCTGGACAAGGGAACATCGGGTTTGCTGGTCGTGGCCAAGGATGACAAGGTCCACCGCAAGTTGACCGATCAATTTGCCAAGCGGTCGGTCGAGCGTGAGTATCGCGCGCTGGTGTGGGGACGATTCCGGCATGATGAGGGCACGATCGAAACGCTGCTTGACCGTCATCCCGGTGATCGCAAGCGCTACGCAGTCTCGAAGCGGACAGGCAAGGAAGCGATTACGACGTATCAGGTGCTCGAGAACTACGTTGATACGGCCTACCTGAAGTTGAAGCTGGGAACCGGGCGCACGCATCAGATTCGCGTGCATGTTGAGCACATTGGTCATCCGGTCTTTGGCGATACGGCGTACGGCGGTCGCACGAAGCGGCTGGGCAATTTCGGCGGTACGCGGGCGAAGTTTTACAGCACAGTATTGGAAGACGTCGAGCATTTCATGCTGCATGCGCGAACGCTCGGGTTTGTCCATCCTGTGACGAACGAGGCGCTCAGTTTTGCCGTGGAGCCGCCGGAACGGTATATTAAGACGCTGGAATTACTGAAGAAAGATGCACTTCTTCAGCTTGACAAATAGGCCGGAACATTGTATATTAGAGGTCTTTGCGAACTTCTCACACCGGGTTTGCCTTCTGGTAACTTATGAAAGAACATCGATTTAGAATTATCGTTGTGACGCTGTTGCTGGTGCTGGGCGGGTACCTCCTGTATCCGACCTTGCGCTACGAGCAGCTCTCGGATCAGGAAACCGAATTGCTGACCCAGTTGAGCAATACGTCGGGGATCCCTCTGTCGCGTTTGGTGACGGATATCTACCGCGACGATGTTGACCTGGTGGGCGAGGTTCAGCTGTCCTCGATCGGGGAGATGGACAAGGCGTCCGCAACGGAACAGATTGAATACCTGCGGGGCGATTTCTCGAAGTCGTTGCAGGCCAATCGCTCGTTGGCGATCAAGCGCGGTCTTGACTTGCAGGGCGGCATGTATCTCGTGCTGGAAGTTGACCTGCTGGAGCTGCTGCAAAACAGCGCGAAGGCCAAGGACGACCAGTACGAGGCGTTGATCGCTCAGTTGGCTCCGATTGCGAAGCAACCGGATGCGGACGTGTTCAGCGAACTGCAATCGGTAGCCGCGAGTCGCAACATCTCACTGAACCGCTACTGGGGCGATGCCGGTCAATCGGACGGCGACATTATCTCAGAACTGCGTACGACTGCGGATGACGCGGTGGACCGCAGTTTGGAGATTTTGCGCAACCGCGTGGACCAGTTCGGCGTGTCTGAGCCTTCGATCAGCAAGCTGGGTACGCGGCGCATCGCGCTGGAGCTTCCCGGCGTCAAGGATCCGGTACGCGCGCGTGAATTGGTAGGCCGTACGGCGTTGCTGGAATTCCAGTTGCTGGCCGAATCCGAGCGTTCGCAGCAGGTGCTGCTGGCCTTGGATGAGGGCATTCGCCGCCGTATGTCAGGCGACACCGCCGAAACGGTTGCGGCAACACCGGACTCGTTGGGCGCAGATTCAACGGCTGACAGCACGCAGACCGCCGACGACATGTTCACGACACCGGACACGACTCTGGGTGACACGACCGGTTCGGGTGCGAACCCGTTGTTGTCGCTGTTAGTCGGAGGCACAGGGGACATTCTGGTGCCGGTGGAAAATCGCGGCAAGGTGACCCGTTATTTGACGGCGATTGAGAATCAGCGTTTCATTCCGCGTGATCTGGCCTTCAAGTGGTCGGCCCGTTCAGAGAAGATGGGCACTGATCTGAAGGAATACTGGCGGCTCTATATCGTGAAGGCGCGGGCGGAATTGACCGGCGAGAAGCTGGCGGACGCGCGTTCGACGATGGGCTCGGGCTACGATCCGGCGCAGGCAGGCAAGCCGGTTGTGCAAATCGAGTTCACACGCGAAGGCGGTCGCGTCTTTTCGCGGGTAACTGGTGCGAACGTTGGCCAACGACTGGGTATCGTGCTCGACGACAAGGTGTACATGGCTCCGAACCTGCAAGAGAAGATTTCGGGCGGTTCGGCTGTGATCACCGGCCTTGATGACGTGGAAGAAGCTCGTGACATCGCCATTGTGCTGCGCGCAGGCGCGCTGCCGGCGTCGGTTAATGTGGCTGAAGAGCGCACGGTGGGACCGTCGCTCGGTCAGGATTCGGTCGAAGCAGGCAAGCTGTGTTTGATCATCTCGTTTCTGGCGGTCATCTTCTTCATGGTGTGGTACTACCGCGCCTCGGGCCTGATCGCCGACCTAGCGATGATTTTCAACGTGTTCCTGCTCATGGGCGCACTGGCACTCTTCCAGTTTACGCTGACGATGCCGGGTATCGCGGGTATCATTTTGACGATTGGTATGGCGGTGGACGCTAACGTGCTGATCTTCGAGCGTATTCGCGAAGAGTTGCGGGCAGGCAAGTCGGTGCGGGCGGCGATTGATACGGGATTTGACCGCGCGCTATTGACGATTATTGACTCGAATACGACGACGGCGATTGCCGGCGTGGTGCTTCTGATTTACGGTACGGGCGCGATCAAGGGATTTGCCTTGACCTTGACGGTTGGTATCTTGATCAACATGTTCACGTCCGTGTTCCTGACTCGCTTGGTGTACGACCTGTACACAACGGGTCGCCAACTTAAGACCTTGAGCGTCTGATGCCTCAGTTTTTTGCAAATGCCAATTATAAGTTCGTGCAGCACCGCTGGCGGACTCTGACCATTTCGGCCGTGATAATCCTGGCCGGCTTGGTAATGATGGTTGTACGCGGTCCCAACTGGTCGGTGGACTTCCGCGGCGGCATGGACATGACGGTGCGATTCGCTCAGGCCGTGACGGACGGTCAGGTGCGAGCGGCACTGGGTGACATTGCCGTGGGTGAAGTCAAGACCATTGGCGGTCTGGGCACCAAGCCGGACATTCTGATTCGCATGAAGGTCGCGGAAGATCCGACCGCGACGCAGAAGCAGATTCAGGAGAAGCTGAGCGGGGCTTTCCCGGGCAACTCCGTGGAGATCCGTGAGATTGCGCTCGTGGGTCCGCGTGTGGGCCGGGAATTGCGCAATTCAGCGGCGATATCCGCCGTTGTGGCGATCATTCTGCTGCTGGCCTATATTTCCTGGCGCTTCCGTTTTGAATTTGCGATTGGCGGCATTATCGCGCTTGTTCACAACGTCGGCGTGACGCTCGCGTTTGTGGTGTTCATGGACTACGAGCTGTCGTTGTCGGTATTGGCCGCGTTTCTGACGCTGATCGGCTACTCTATCAATGACACAATCGTCGTGTTCGACCGAATTCGCGAGAACATGAAGAAGCTCAAGGACATGAGTTTGGCGGATGTCATGGACCGTTCAATCAACGATACGCTCTCGCGCTCGGTGATCACGTCGGTGACGGTGTTTCTTTCGACGCTGGTGTTGTACATCTTCGGTGGAGAAGTGCTGCGTGGTTTCAGCTTTGTCATGCTCGTAGGCGTCATCGCCTCGGCTTACGCGACGGTATTCGTGTCGGCGCCGGTAGTCGTGGAGTGGGCAGAGAAGGCGATTCTTAAAGGCAAGAAAAAGTAACGCGATTTTCGGTTCTCGCGGCCCCGCGCGAGCGGGGCCGTTTTTGTTTAAGGAAGCTACCCGTGGTCACAGCGGTATTGGGCGCCCAATGGGGCGACGAAGGCAAGGGCAAGATCGTGGACTACCTGAGCGAGCGCGCCGATGTGGTGTGCCGTTATCAGGGCGGCGCGAATGCGGGTCATACGATCATTGAAGGCGGACGAAAGTTCGTCCTGCATCTGTTGCCGGCGGGCATTCTGCGGCCGAACACGGTTTGCGTGATTGGCGGCGGCGTAGTGGTTGATCCGGCGGCGCTGCTGAATGAGATCGCTCAGCTTGAAGCGGCGGGGATTAATCTCGACGGACGGCTGTTTGTGAGCCAGCAGGCGCACTTGATCATGCCGTATCACAAATTGCTCGACAGTCTGCACGAATCGCAGGGCGAGCGGGTGAAGATCGGGACGACCGGGCGGGGCATCGGTCCGGCGTACGTAGACAAGGTAGCGCGGGTGGGCATTCGCATCGTGGACTTGCTCGACCGGGATTCGCTGCGCCAGAAGATCCGGGCAAACGTCGAAGAGAAGAACCGTTTGCTGTCAAAGGTATACTCAGCGGCCGAGCTCGACGTGGAGACAATCGTTGAAGAATACGTCGCGTTCGACCAGAAGATTGATCCTTACGTCAAGGACGTGTCGGTACTTCTGGACGAAGCGATTCGCGCGGGTAAGAATGTGATTCTGGAAGGCGCACAGGGGACGCTCCTGGATGTGGATATGGGCACGTATCCGTACGTGACGTCGTCGAATCCCACGGCCGGCGGCGCTTGTGCCGGACTGGGCATCGGTCCCCGGCGGATTGACAACGTCATCGGCATTATCAAGGCGTACACAACGAGGGTCGGTGAAGGCCCCTTCCCCACTGAGATTACGGACGGAGACGAACAACAGAAGCTGCGCGAGAAGGGCGACGAGTACGGTGCGACGACCGGTCGTCCGCGGCGTTGCGGCTGGTTCGACGGTGTTGCAGCGCGCTTTGCGGCGCGGGTGAACAGCCTTGATTCCTGGGCGGTGACAAAGCTCGATATTTTGACGGGGATGGACAAGATCAAGGTGTGCGTGGCCTATGAAGACGGCCAGCGCACTTATAAGAACTTTCCGTCGGATAGCCGGATATTGTCCACCTGCCGTCCCGTGTATGAAGAGCTGCCGGGCTGGACGGAGAGTTTGAACGGTGTGCAGAGTTGGCAGGATTTTCCCAAGGCGGCTCAAGAGTACTTGCAGTACATTGAGCAATTCACGGGTGTGCCCGTTTCAATCGCGTCGGTTGGCGCGTCGCGCGAGCAGACGATCATGTTGTCAGTCTAGGACAGATTGCCGGTGCCGTGCAAAATGCACGACTCTGGCTTGAGAGCGTAGCTCAGCAGGTAGAGCACCGCCCTTTTAAGGCGATGGTCCCGGGTTCGAATCCCGGCGCTCTCACAATAATTCACCCGAAGCCGTCATGGCTTCGGGTGTTTTTTCTGAGGGCACGGGCTTTGCGCTGGAACAAGGGTCATCTCTACGAGCAAACGTGTCGTCAAGTAACAGCATCATTGAACCGCAGGTAGACCACCGGATCTACCACCCTGCTCCGCTGGCCACTCTGCACGCGGGCAAGGGCGCGCATTTTGACCTTTACCTCGGCGTGCCGACGCGGACGGGTCAGCGCTATGTGCTTTACAAGTCGGCTGATCTTGACCTGAGCGAGCAGAAGCGTAAGGAGCTGATTGATCGCGGCGTCAAGTTCCTGTACGTTGCGGACGACGACGCCGGGCAGTACTTCACATTCGTGGACCGCACCGTGGGCGACGTGCTGCGGGCCGACGACGCGACGCCGGAGCAGAAGTCGCAGGTCTTGTATCAGACGACGACGGCGCTGGTTCAGGCGACATTCTCGCGGCCGGAGTCTCCGGTTCTGATCAAGACGAATCGCACGATGGTTGAGCACACGGTCGAGGCGTTAGCGGCGGATCGTGATCTGCTGCGCGCGATGGCCGGGACGTTTGCGCTCGACTATTCGCTGTATTCGCACGCCGTGCATGTTGCAACACTGGGCACGGCGCTTTTGTTAGAGATCCACGGGCCGGAGACGCACGTGAAGGATGCTGCGATGGGCTATCTGCTTCACGACGTGGGCAAGTGTCGAGTGCCATCGCAGATTTTGCGCAAGGCGGGGGTTCTGTCCACGTCGGAGATGCGTGAAGTGGAGATGCATCCTGAACATGGCGTGTCGCTGATGCGGCCGCACCCGGAAGTCACGGATATGGCCATGGACATCATCCACTCGCATCACGAGAAGCTCAACGGCCGCGGCTATCCGCGGAGGCTTCCTCCTGAGAGAATATCTCTGGAGACCCGCATCTGCACGCTTGTGGACATCTACGATGCGCTGACTTCGCACCGAGTGTACAAGCCGGCGCTGCGCGGGATCGAAGCGTTAACTCTCATGCGCGACAAGATGTATGAAGAGATTGACACGGGTCTGCTGAAGCAATTAATTCGCGTGCTGGGTCCGCGCCACAGCAGATGACCAGTCCATCATAGTTCGTCAAGTTCGAGTCGTTTAGGCCGATACTTTTATGGGAGGCCCAAGCGACGTATGAGCGAACAGCACGAAGAAGCACGACGAGACAACTCGATTCAACGCGTAACGGCACAGCAGACGTTCGTACCTGAGAACAGGGTCTTGAACGGAGCGCTGCTGAACCGCGTCAAACGACGGATCCGTGAGGGCTATTATGATTCGGGGCAGATCTTGAAAGAGATCGCCGAGCGAATCACCGGCGGGGGGGCAAAGTAAGAGGCCGAACAGCGATGTTCGGCCTCTCTTATTTGCGGTACCGCGATGTCACTACAGCTCGCCGGCGCGTGAACGCAGATGCACCAGGCCCGCGGCGAGGGCGACCTCACTGCGCAAGCGGCAGGCTCCAAGCGGGAGGGGAGTCGCGCCGGCGTCGAAGAGCATTCCGAGTTCGTGGGCGTCGAACCCGCCTTCCGGGCCGATGATCAGGATATGACGCGAGGAGCGATCCACGTAGGGTTCGTGGTCGGTTGGATTGTCCGACGGATGAGCGACCCACAGCTTGGCGACTTCCCCACTCCATGCGTCTTGCATTGTCGTTGCCAGAGTTTGCTCGATTAGCCGGGCGCGTCCTGCCTGTTTGGTGGACTGCACGGCGACGCGTCGAAGCTTGTCGAGCTTGGAGTCGCTGAAGGATTCCTGGCTGCGGCGCATGCGGATCCACGTCAGCGACCGGGCGCCAAGCTGCACCGCGGAAGCAACGGCCTCGCGCGCTGAGTCACCTTGCAGACAACCGCAGATAACGTGAAGCTGCAGGGCTGACTCGCAGAATTCGGGTAGTGTTTCCCGAATCTCGAGAAACTGATCTACGACCGTCGCGCGATAAACGGTGCCATGCCCATCGGTGGCCATGACTTCGTCGCCGTTGCGCGCCCGGCGGACGCGCAGAAGATGATGCTGTTCATCGGCGGACAAGGTGATCCTGCCGTCAGAGATCCGTGCATCACCGACGTATACGAACTCGCCGTGCTGTTGAGTCACCATGTGCGCCCCGCTGTAATCGTACCTGAGAGAAAATCGCGGTCCGCGCGACCGAGTTCAGACTGCAAGACCCATTGCATACCACCGGTGAAAAACCACTCTGCGCTATTCCAATTGACGCGCGCAAGCGGGCCCCACGAGACGATGTCCTGCACGCGCAATGGCGCGCCACCAAATTCGAAGCGGTCACCGCGCCGCACGCCATAGACGGCTCCGGCGGAGATGTTGGCGCCGGGCGAGAACTCGCGCGTGGAGATGAAGGCGGCATTCAAGACGTCCGTGCGGTCACTACGTTCTTCAGCGAAGTCGTCCCAGTAGAGACGACCCAGTTCTTCCCGAGCGACTTCGGCTCGCAATGCGAAGACCCAGCGTTCGGCGCGCACGGCCACACTGTCGCCCAGCGTAATGCGGCGAAAGACCGTAGATCGAACTTGGCGCGGATTCAACTCAAAGTCGTACGCTTGATAGTTGGCGCTGATGCGGAACTCGGGAGCATGCAGGATGTTGCGGTCCGGCGTATGAACGAATCGCGTGGTAAGCAGGAACAGGCGCGTCCAGCGGTTATTCGCACTGTTGCTGCTGAAGATGTAAACCAAATGGTTTAAGTCGGCCAACGCCTGAATTTGAATCTTCAAGGCGCGATTGACCGGGGCGCTGAGGCCGCCGTCGAAGCGCCACGCGAGTTCGTCGCGGTCGTCAAAATTCTCGTCTGAGCGGGTGTCCAGCGTGTACTTGCTGAAGGCCGAATGCAGGCGCACATCGAAAGTGTGTACCTTTGTACGTCCGTCGGCGGCCAGCACGGTCTTGCGTCCCGTGAGAATCTCGCCGCGTACATTCTGTGACACACCGCGCACGGCGAGTGACAGCGTCGCGCTGCTGCGGCGGCGGCGCAGCTCAAACTCTGATTCGATACCGGATTCGAGTTCTTCAAGCCGGGAGTTGTTTCCGCGCCGATCATCGAGCTTGGTGTCGAAATAGCGAACATCGCCGTGACCGCGAAGTGCGGCTCCCGTTCCCAGTTCATATTCGATGGCATCGGCGATGCGGAGCGCGGTCTCTTCACGCAATTGCGACGGCGCGTTAATGGCGGTCAAGACGTCACGGCGGGTCCAATTGAAGGAAACGTCGGCGCTATTGCGCGCGGCTTCGTACTCCTGATTCAGAGCATACTGCAATTCAGCGGCGCTACCGCTGCGCGCGCCGGGCGATTCGTAGTCGAGCAGCGCTTCAAACCGGTGCCTGACTTCCGGCGCGGAGTTCAGCGCATACTCGCCGGTGTGCCAGGTTGCCAGACCGGACTCGGTGCGTTCCACGCGCGAATCTGCGACCATGCCGAGGCTGTGCGTCGAGCGCAGTTCGTCGGACCAGCGCACGGCAGGTCCGGCTCCGAGGCGCAGAAGATGTGAGCGATTTCCCTGGGCGACACTGGTGGTAGCACGCGGGCGGTCCACATAGTGCTGACCAGTTGCGCCGCCCCAGAGTGACCATGAGGAATTCAGGGCACGCGCGAGCGCACCAGACCAACGCACATCATGGCGCAAGCGGCCATCAGTGCTTAGGCCGCGCGAGAGCGCAGTGGTCCAATCCGCTTTCAATGCGGTCCTCATTCGTGCGGCGGCGATGTGGTCCCATCTCGCGGAAGCCAGCCAACGCGTGAGCTCGGCTCCCTCCTCCCAGCGCACGGCCACGGAATCGCGGAGCTGCTCACGGGGCGGCGGAGCGGGCGCGTCGGCCCACGCGTGCACAAGGCACAGCGTGAGCAGGATGAGTGAGATAGTGATGGGGGTACGCATAAAAAAACGGCGTGACAACTTTGGTGGGTCGTCACGCCGAGCAGGAACGGTCCGGGCGGGAAGGGCTAAGCGCTCTTCTTTTTCAACTCGACGAAACGCGCGGGTTTCTTTTCGAGCACGGTATCGGCTCCGATGATAACTTCACCAACGTCTTTGCGGCTGGGTACTTCGAAGAAGGCCTCCATGAGCGCTTCTTCGGCAATGGCACGGAGGGCACGCGCGCCAGTCTTGCGGCGCCGGGCTTCGCGGATGATCGCCAGCAGTGCATCCTGTTCAAAGGTGAGCTTGACGCCTTCCATTTCGAACAGACGTGAATATTGCTTGACGAGCGCATTGCGCGGCTCGACCATGATCCTCATCATGGCTTCATCGGAGAGCGGTTCGAGCACCGACACCACGGGGAGGCGTCCGATGAGTTCAGGGATCAATCCGTAGGAATTCAGATCTTCGAAGCTGACGCGCTTGAGGACGTATTCGCCGTCTTCAGCGGCATCAGGAATATTGCGCGCTCCGAAGCCGATCGGGTATTTGGCAACGCGGCTCTTGACGATCTTTTCGAGACCTTCGAAGGCGCCGCCGCAGATGAACATAATGTTCTTGGTGTTCATTTGAATGAACTTCTGCTCGGGATGTTTCCGGCCGCCCTGCGGAGGCAGATTTGCGACCGTGCCTTCGAGAATTTTCAGCAACGCCTGCTGGACGCCTTCGCCGGACACATCGCGGGTAATGGACATGTTCGGATCTTTGCGGGCGATCTTGTCAATTTCGTCAATATAGATGATGCCCATCTCAGCGCGGGCGACATCATAGTCGGAATTTTGCAGCAGGCGCACCAAGACATTCTCGACGTCTTCACCGACATAGCCCGCTTCCGTCAGCGTGGTGGCATCAGCAATGGCGAACGGGACGTGCAGGAAACGCGCCATGGTCTGCGCGAGCAAAGTCTTGCCCGTTCCGGTCGGTCCAATCAGCAGAATATTGGACTTTTCGATTTCGACGTCGGACGTCTGTTCGGCACCGGCGATCCGCTTATAGTGATTGTAGACGGCGACCGAGATTTTCCGTTTGGCATCGTCCTGGCCGATGATGTACTCGTCGAGCTTGCGCTTCATTTCGCGCGGCGTGGGAAACTCGGAGAGGTTGATGGACTTGCGTCCGGCGCGCGACATCGCAACAATCTGATGGGCGTGTTCGACACACACGTCACAAATGGCGATACCGTCCTGATGCTTGATCAGCGTGGCGACCTGATTTTCCGAGCGGCCGCAGAACGAACAGACTTGCTCCAGACGGGGATCCGTCACAGCGCAGCTCCTTTACTTATTGCCGTGGCCGCGCGGATAGATAATCTCGTCCACGATGCCGTATTCCTTGGCTTCTTCGGCGGACATGAAGTAGTTACGGTCGGTGTCCAGTTCAATCTTGTCGAGCGGCCGGCCCGTATGATTGGCGAGCATCTCATTCAGCCGGGAGCGCAACTTCAGGATTTCCTTGGCCATGATGTCAATATCGGATGCCTGCCCTTGCGCGCCGCCCATAGGTTGATGGATCATAACACGTGCGTTGGGGAGAATGCTGCGTTTGCCTTTGGCGCCGGCGGCCAGCAGGAAGGCGCCCATCGAAGCGGCCTGGCCGATGCAGATCGTGGCGACATCGGGCTTCACATGCTGCATCGTATCATAAATCGCAAGGCCCGCGGTGACGACGCCGCCGGGGCTGTTGATATACAGGCTAATGTCCTTTTCGGGGTCTTCCGCCGCGAGGAAGATCAACTGCGCCACCACGAGACTGGCGATATGATCGTCAATGGGAGTACTGACGATGATGATGCGTTCCTTGAGCAGGCGGGAATAGATGTCGAAGGCGCGTTCGCCGCGACCCGTCTGCTCGACAACCATGGGGACTAATGCCATGGACGTATGGTCTCCTATTTCGAACATGATGATTAGACGGTGATGATTTTGGACGGCTCCGTACGGCCTTCAAACTCGGCGAGCGAGATCGGAGTCTTCTGGAGCTGCACCTGTGCTTCAAGATAGTCGAAGACTTTGCGTTCCTGAATATCGTCGTGCACCTGTTGGATCTGATCAGGCGTCAACCGTTTGCGGAAGTCATCGAGCATTTCATCTTCGAGCGTCGCCAAGCGCGCGAGTTCTTCGTTGACGTCGTCTTCGGTGGCGCGCAGATCAAACAGTTGAATCAGGCGGTTGCGCATAAGGTACCAGCGCAACGTCCAGATCGCGGACGCGCGGTACTTTTCACGGAACTCCGCCATGGCATGATCGTCGTGATGGCCCTTGCTGTTGTGCACGGCTTCATCGGCCATCCGGTCAAGGTAGTTGTCCAGCATACGCGGCGGCACTTGGAACTCAGAGCGCCGCAGGAGCTCATCGGCCAGTGTCCGGAACATCTGCTGGCGCGCGGCGTGTCCGGCGCGCGACTCGATGTAGCGGCGCAGGTCGGAGCGCAAATCATCAAGGGATGTAAGATTCGGGTTGACCGACTGGACGAATTGGTCGTCCACTTCGGGCAGCTCCTTGCGCTGGACATTGCGAATGGTAATTTGGGTGCGCAAGGACTGGCCCTCACCACGGTGGAACGTGACGGTGGTCGTCTGATCGTTGGTCAGTCCGGTCATTTTTGATGCAAACTCCTCGCCAAGCGACTGGCGGCTCATGTCCACGGTCACGCCCTTCTGGGAGCGGCCAATCATGGGCACGCCGGAGTCATCGAGCTCCTGCAGATCGAAGGTCACGACGGAGTGCTGGTCCACGGGGTCGTCAGACGGAACCAGCACGGCCTGGCCTTCGCGGAGCGAGTCGAGCGCCGTGTTAATGTCCTCGTCATCCGCCTGCGGGTCCTTCAACTCGACGGAAATTTCGGACAATTCAGGTACCGTGATGTCCGGTAGAAGCTCGACGATGACCTTGAAGGTCAAGGGCTGGCCGGGCTCGAAGTTGATTTCGCTCATTTCGCCCGGGGTGACCGGGAAGAGCTTTTCTTGCTCCAAAGCGGTGCGGTAGGCCTCTTGTAAGACGGTCTGAACAGTGTCCTCTGTGATGGCCGGGCCGTACTTTTGGAGCAGGATATTTCGCGGTATTTTGCCGCGTCGGAAACCGGGGACGTCCGCATGGGCTGCCACGCTGGCCAGCTTGCGCTCGACTTCGGCGGTCATATACTCGGCCGGGACGGCCACGATTAGCTCGGCTTGGACCTCGCTAAGTCGCTTATTTTCAACAATTAATTCCAAAATTTCCTCCGACCGATAGCTTGTGCGAAAGGGGGGACTCGAACCCCCACACCCTCTCGGATACCAGAACCTAAATCTGGCGCGTCTGCCAATTCCGCCACTCTCGCGGCTAAACAGCCAAAATACAAAACTATAAAGAGGTTGTCAAGCGTCGTACAAATCGGCCGTTACGGGCCGACGGCGTGTACAAACTGCATGTGGCGGGGGAATGCGGAGAGTCGCACGTTTACTATGGGGTGAGACTTCCGTATATTGACAGATTCTCTTCTCGCCGATACGACTATGAACTCGAAACTCGCCATTCTGTTCCTGACGATATTTATTGATCTGCTCGGTTTCGGGCTGATCATACCGGCGTTGCCGTTTTACGCGGAGAGTTTTGGTGCGAGTTTCGTAACGATAGGCATTTTCTCGGCAACGTATTCAGCGATGCATTTTCTTTTTGCACCGCTGTGGGGAAGGCTATCGGACCGGGTCGGGCGGCGGCCCGTTATGCTGACCGGGTTAGCGGGATCGGCGGCGGCATTTCTGATGTTTGGTTTGGCGACTACGCTCCCGATGCTGTTTGCGGCGCGGATTCTCGCCGGGATTCTTTCCAGTGCGACGCTGCCGACGGCGCAGGCGTATATTGCCGATACGACCTCACCGGAGGATCGCGCTAAAGGGATGGGGTTGATTGGCGCGGCGTTCGGGATGGGTTTCATTTTCGGTCCGGCCGTAGGCGGTGTGCTCACGCAATTCGGTTATGGGTTTCCGGCGCTGGTCGCAGCAGGATTGTCCACCATCAATTTCGTATGGGCGTTTTGGAAGCTGCCTGAAACGCACTCTGATCGCGGCGGAACATCGCATCGCGGCCTGCTCTCGACCGGCGCTTTGCGCGAAGTTCTTTCGATACCCTACATGGCCGTGCTGATCTTCATCTTTTTCATGCAGGTATTCGCCTTCTCGCAAATGGAGGGCACCTTCGCGTTGTTCGGCGAGCATCGTTTGGGGCTTGACGCGGTGCATGTCGGCTGGATTTTGGCCGAGGTTGGAGTGATCTCGGCGATTATTCAGGGCGCACTGATGGGCAAACTTGTGCGACGCTTCGGCGAGGTCACGCTGGCGCGCACGGGATTGGTACTAATGGCAATCGGTTTGATTGCGACGGGTCAGGTACGAACGGTGCTGCAATTGGTTTTGGTCACCCCGCTTCTGGCGATGGGCTCCGCGGTGATGAATCCGACAATCAACTCGCTCATCTCCAAGACCGCGCCGCCGGACAAGCAAGGTTTGACGATGGGCACGGCGCAGTCCATTGGCGCGCTGGGACGAGTGTTCGGTCCGCCCAGCGGTACGGCACTGTTTCAGTTTGTCGGTCTGTCGGCACCCTACTGGTGCGGCGGTCTGTTGATCGGTGCGATTTCGTTATTGAAGATCGGGACCAAACCGGACGCGGTTGGCGACATTAGCAAAGATTAAAGGTCAGGCCCTGTGCTGACAATCGAACGAGGCCCGGATTACCCGGGCCTCGTTTATTTTGTGCGAGTGATGCGTGCGATCAACCGTCGTATTTCTCGAGGAAGGACAAGAGCTCCGCAAGATTGTCACGCGAACCGACGAAGAGTTGCACGCGGTCATGCAATCCTCTGGGGATTACGTCAAGAATGGACTGGCTTCCGTCGGACGACGCACCGCCGGCCTGTTCAATGACCATAGACATGGGCGAGGCTTCATAAAGCAGGCGCAGCTTTGACTTGGGTTTTTGCGGGTCTTTGTAGTCGAGCGGATACATGAACAGGCCGCCATAGAGCAGCGTGCGGTGGACGTCAGCGATCATGGAACCGATGTAACGCGACGAATAGGGCGTGCCATGCTGGTTGTTCGGCGCGATGATATGGTCTATGTATTTGCGGACTCCCTCGCTCCAGTAATGATAGTTGCCCATGTTGATGCTGAAGTACTTCCCGTGCTGCGGAATGCGCATATCCGGATGTGACAGCAGGAATTCGCCGATGGATGGTTCCAGTGTGAAGCCATTCACGCCGTGGCCGGTGGTGTAGACCATCATGGTGGAGCTGCCGTAGACGATATAGCCCGCCACGACGAGTTCGCGGCCGGGCTGCAGAAGATCTTCAACCGTGCCGGGAGTGCCGTCGGGAGACGAGCGCCGGTGAATAGCGAAAATAGTGCCGACATTGATGTTGGCGTCAATATTCGAGCTGCCGTCGAGCGGGTCGAAGGCCAGCGTGTATTTCCCGTACTCAAATTCGGCTGGAATCGGGATCATATCGGCGCGTTCCTCGGAGGCCATGCAGCAGAGCACGCCGGCGTGATCCATGGCGCGATAGATGACATCGTTGGTGATTTCGTCGAGTTTTTGAACGACTTCGCCTTGCACGTTGGTGTGCCCGGCCACGCCAAGAATGTCAGACAATCCGGCGCTGCGCACTTCCTTTGTGATCTGCTTGGCGGCGAAGGCCAACTGATGCATTAGGCGCGTCAGTTCGCCGGTGGCTTCAGGATGAAGCTGCTGTTGCTCGATGAAGTGGCGTTCAATGCTACAGGTACGGAGGGGGCTCATCGGATACCTCAAGGTTCCAATAGATGAAGAAAATCGGCGAAGCGATGAATCACATGATCCGCTTCGCTCAGATAGCTGGGGGGCAACGTTGTCGTAACGGCGACGGTGCGCAGGCCTGCGGCTTTCGCCGATTGTACGCCAAGCGGCGCATTTTCAAGCGCGAGGCACTCGTGGGCCGCCAGGCCGCTCTGTTCGAGCGCCTTCAAGTAGGGATCCGGCGCGGGCTTGCCGCGACCATATTCCGCGGGCGTAAAGATTGAACGAAAGAGCGCGAACTCTTCGGCCGACAGCACGGCGTCCATGTTACTGCGGATCGAGCCGGTGACGATGTCGCAGGCGATACCGCGATGATTCAGTTCACGAACCAGTTCAGCTGCCTCAGGGATTAGTCCAGCGGACGCGTTGGAGCGGTAGAGCGCTCGTTTGCGCTCGATCAGCTCGGCCTGCTGCGCGTGCGAGTAGTGAACGTTATGCTCGGCGAGCAAGCGGGCGACAGTGTCCTCGGCCTTTTCGCCCTCGTGCAATTGGAAATAGAGATCGTCGAGACGAATCCCGACCTCGCCGAGGATTTGCTCCCACGCGATAACGTGCGCGGGCATCGAGTCAATCAGTGTACCGTCGAAGTCGAAAAAGACAGCTTTAATCATGCAGTGCGTTTAGTGAGCAATGAAGACACGCCGTAGGCGCGCAGGAGCAGACGATCCCAGAGCCTGTCGGGTAACAGTTTGCGCAGCAGGATGGCCATTTGTGCCTTGGCCCCCGTAACGTAGCGCGTACGCGGACGGGTGACAGTTGCGATTTCATACAGAAGTGCGGCGCAACGCTCGGCGGTCCACGCACCGGGTCGGGGGGCGGCCCGGCGAATCTGTGCGAAGTCGTGAATGCGCCGATAGATTTCTGGCGCGTCGGTGGGCGGCTCGGTCAATTTGACGTTAGACACGAATTTTGTCAACACGGGTCCGGCGAGCACGGAGACGACGTCAATTTTGAATGGACGCAGTTCAAGACGCAGCGCATCGGTGAGCGCTTCCAGCGCGAATTTCGACGCGGAGTACCAGCCGTTCCACGGCAGCGTGACGCGCCCGGCGACCGACGAGATATTGATGATGCGGCCTCCGCCCTGTTTGCGCCAGTGCGGCAACAGCAATTGCGTCAGGCGAATTGGCGCGAGCGTGTTCACTTCAACCTGCGCACGCGCTTCGTCCATCGTCACAAGTTCAAGGCAGCCGCTGCGCGCGAATCCGGCGTTGTTGATCAAGACGTCCACCCTGCCGAAGCGCTCGATTGCGTGACTGACCAACTGCACGACGTCGTCCTCGCGCGTAACGTCGCACAGGACCAGCGATGTGTGCAGCGAAGCTTGATGCAATTCGGCGGAAAGTGAATAGAGCTGAAACTGTTCGCGCACAGTGCCGACGACGGCCCAGCCGTGACGAGCAAAATGAAAGGCGGCGGCGCGGCCGATGCCGCTCGAGCAGCCGGTGATGACGACAACGCGGGTGAACTTATTCAATCTCTTCCAAGTGCGCTGTGAAGTGTCGAAGCACGGGCGCTTCGTAGGTCAGGCGCATGGGCTTGATACTGTGACGATTCTTGAAGAGTTCAGTGATGGACTCGGCGACGTAGGTCATGTGCGCGGTGGTATAGACGCGGCGTGGAATGGCGAGTCGCACGAGTTCAAGCGACGGAGCGACGTGTTTGCCGGTCTTAGGATCGGCGTGACCAAACATCAACGAACCGATTTCCACGCCGCGAATACCGGCTTCGCGATAGAGCGAGCATGTCAAGGCGACGCCGGGGAAATGCTCAGGTGGAATATGATCGCAGAAGGCTTTCGCGTCAATAAAAACGGCGTGACCGCCGACTGGTCGAACGATGGCCACACCGGCATCCCAGAGCATGTCGCCGAGATAGCGCACTTGCGCCGTTCGATAGTGCAGGTAATCGAGTTCCATGCCCTCGTAGAGTCCGATGGCGACGGCTTCGAGGTCGCGGCCCGCCAGGCCACCATACGTCGGGAAGCCTTCGATCAAAATGAGTTTTTGCTGCAATTTGCGCGAAAGTTCGACATCGTTCATAGCGATGAAACCGCCGATATTGACAAGCGCGTCCTTTTTGGCGGACATCCAGCAGCCGTCGGCATGGCTGAACAATTCGCGCGCAATTTCGATTATGCTCTTGCCTTTGTAGCCGGGTTCGAATTCGTGGATGAACCAGCAGTTTTCAGCGAAGCGCGCGCAGTCAATGAAGAACGGCACGCCGTATTGTTTGCAGAGGCGTGAGGCAGCGCGAACATTTTCCATCGAGACTGGTTGACCACCGGTGGAGTTGTTGGTGACGGTCATCACGACCATTGGGATGTGATCGCGGTCGGCCTTCAATTTCGCTTCAAGCTTGGCGACGTCCATGTTGCCTTTCCACAGCACACCAAGCTGCGGATCAAGCGCCTCCTTGACAGGCAAGTCGAGCGCGACGGCGCGGTTCATCTCGACGTTGGCGCGGGTCGTGTCGAAGTGCGTGTTGGAGATGACGGTCTTGCCGGTCTCGCAGATTGTGGAGAACAGCAGGTTTTCGGCAACGCGGCCTTGATGTGTGGGAATGACGAACGGGAAGCCCGTGATATCGCGGACGGCGGCTTCGAACTTGAAGAAGCTCTTGGAGCCCGCATAGCTCTCGTCGCCGATCATAAGCCCGGCCCACTGCTGATCGCTCATGGCACCGGTACCGCTGTCGGTAAGCAGGTCAACGTAAATTGAATCGGCGGGCAGAAGGAAGACGTTCAGCCCGGCGCGCTGGAGTAGTTCGACGCGTTCGTCACGGGTAGTGCGGCGGATTTTTTCGACAACTTTAATCCGGAAGGGTTCGGCTGGAAATCGCATGAGAGTTCGGATCAGTTAGAAGACGATGAATGCTGCGCCGCATAGATCGCGGTGGAGCCGACTTGCGCTACGGGCTGGTAGTTGGCCCGGATGAACGCGGTCAGATCGGCGTAGCGAGTGATAGGATAACTGTGGAAGGAATACGGATAGAATTCGACGGCGGAAATATCGAATATGAGCGCGGGTTTGTGCTGCGCGAGATCAGCGATGAGCATCGCCTCGGCATCGGCCCGCGCGTAAGGACGAGGGTTGGAAGTCGCGGCCGAGTAGCCGGTGACATAGTGACAGAGATAATCGCGCACGGCGGGCAGGCGCTGCGCGTGGAAGTAGATTTGCGGACAGTACCCCCATACGAAGATACGATCGGCGGATGAAGTTTGCCCGGCGGCGAAGCCTGCCAATTCCTGTTCGAGTGCGTTGCCGTCGAGGGTTTCCGGCGACAGTCCGTTCGGCGGCGCAAGGTCATCCCAGAAGCGCCAGAACGGAAAATGCAAGAGCGCCAGCGCACAGCCGATTGTCAGGGCCGTGCGCATGAACAGACTCCAACGCGGACCTAGAACGAACAGGACGCCCGCGGCCAGGGCCGATGCCAGCGCCAAGAACGGCAATGCCTGAATGTAGTAATGCGGTGAGAAACGCGAACCAACGGCGATGGTCGCAGCGGCGCACAGCAACAGGAGCAAGATCGTCCAGGCGCGGCGTTTCCACAAGACAAGCAGTCCGACGGGCAACAGCAGCCAGATGACGAAGCCCTGTTTCACAAGGTCGAGCGTGTTGTACCACGCGGCCTCGACGAAGCCCGCGAGACCGGTGTCTCCGGCATATACAAACGGATAGCGAAACCAAGAATCGAGCGCGGCTGTGAGTCGTCCCGTTCCGGCATAAGCCGTGAACAGGAGAATCCATGGCACTGCGACGCCGATGACAATTTGCAGGGCGCCGCTGCGCCGCGGTTGCGGCACGAATACGAGGAAGGCAAAGAGATAGAGTGCGAAACTCTGGCGGAACATGCTGGCCAGACCAAGCAGCACTCCGGCATAACAGAAGCGGGCTTTGTTCTCGCCGCGGATCAAGAGCCAGAAGCCTAACGCGACGCACACAGTACCGGGCAACTCGACATTGAGCGCCTGCATGTCGCGCGGATGGCCGAAAGAATTGGCAAAGAGAAAGAAGGCGACGGCCACCAGCCACGCGGGCAGATCCGGCAACAGTCCAGCGCCGATTCGCATGGTCAGGTAGAGCATGGCGATCCACAGCGCGAGGCCGATGCACTGCACGGCCAACAGGCTCTCGCCGAAGACGGCGAAGATGGCCGCATAGAGATAGACGATGGCCGGAGGTTTGGTGGAACCGACCAGCTCCGCTCCAGGCCATAAGCCGTGCGGCAACGCTTGCGCAGCAACGGCGTATTCGGCCTCGTCAATGTTGAAAAAGATCGGTTCGAGCAACGCTGCACGGCACACAATAAAACCAACGACGGCGGCGAGAAACGGGTACCAAAACACAAAGCGCCCGTGCGGGCGCATCAGAGAATCCACGGTAGTCAGAGGCCGCGCTGGTTTGTCGCCGAATGACGCGACGCGGGGTTCATGTTTTACGCGAGGAGTGTTTTGCCAACAATGCTCGCGCGACATGGGGCGGAACAAAGCTATCCACGGAGCCGCCTAAGCGCGAGACTTCGCGCACGATCGAGCTGTTCAAGTACGTGTACTGCTCGCCGGGCAGCAGGAAAACGGTGGCGACGTTGGGGGCGAGCACGCGGTTAGCCAAGGCGATTTGAAACTCGTAGTCGAAATCGGAGACGGCGCGGAGGCCGCGGATGATGGCAATCGCGCCGCGTTTTTCGGCGAATTCGACAATTAGGCCTTCGCACGTATCCACGGAGACTCCGGGGAATTTCGCGGTGGCTTCCTCGATCAGGGCCTTGCGCTCATCGGTAGTGAAAAGCGGTGTTTTCTGCGAATGCACAGCCAATGTGACAATGACCTGATCAAACAGCGCGGCGGCGCGATCAATAACATCGAGATGCCCATAGGTAATGGGATCGAACGTGCCGGGATAGATCGCGATTCTCATGCCGAGTGATTGAGACGTTTGAAGACCTCAATGGCCATGCCGTCCGCGAGCCGGGTACAGGTCACATCGTCCATCATGGCGCGGACGATGAGAATGCCCCGTCCGTGGTCTTCAAAGATATGTTCGGGGGAAGTGGGATCGGGGACTTTGGCGGTATCGAAACCGGGGCCGTAGTCGCGGACGCGCACCGCAAGGCCGTCGCCGCGTTGTTCGACAACGATTTCGACCGGTATGTCAGCCTGCTCTTTATGAGCATGAACGATGGCATTCATGACCAGTTCCGTGACGCAGATTCCAATATCGGCGAGCGCGTCTTGCGTGAAGCCCATGCCGGTGGCGATGGACTCGACGAACTCGTCCACCTTTTCAATTTGATCCACCGAAGAGGGGATATTCAGGATTTCAGTGCGATTCGGTGCCGTCATACTTCACCACGGAAATAGTGAGATCATCCATAGTCAAATCCGACGCATGATACGACAGAACATCGTGACTGATGCGGCGGGCCAATTCATTCGCGGGAATATTCCGGTAGCGATTCGTCAGATCAGCCAGTCGTTCGACTCCAAATTCTTCGCCGGCGTTGGTCCGTGCTTCGGTGACGCCGTCGGTGTAGAAAACGAGTATGTCCCCCGGACGAAGTTCGATTCGCGCCTGTTCGTAGCGTGCGTCGGGCAGCACGCCAAGGATGGGCCCCCCCTCGGTCAGCAGCTCGAAGGGCGCGCCCTCGCGGACGAGCAACGGCGGGTTGTGGCCGGCGTTGCTGTAGGTGAGCAAGCGATGTTCGCGGTTTAACACACCGTAAAATGCGGTCACGAAACTGTCCGGCGGGATGGTCTCCACCAGAAACTCGTTGACGCGCTGAAGTATCGTGGGAATAGCGTAGTGTGCGCGTGCTTCGATGCGAATGCAGGCGCGGAAATTGGCCATCAGCAGCGCTGCGGCCACGCCGTGTCCGGCGACATCACTCATGATGACGCCGAGATCCGTTTGGGTAATCGGCACGAAGTCGTAGTAATCACCACCGACCTCGCTCGAGGGGAAGTTCATGCCGCCGAGATCGAAGGGCGCGAAGTCGGGAAAGGTCTTGGGCAAGAAACCAGCGTGAATGCGACGGGCCAGCGAGAGCTCCTCGCCGATCCGCTGGGTGTGCTGTCGCTGGCGGTCTGCGCGTGCGCGTTCGAGAGCGGCTCCGGCATGACTGGCGAAGGCCATCAAGAGCCGCAGGTCGCGGTCGCTGAAGGCGTCCAGCCGGTCTGATTCGAGATTGAAGGCTCCGATGATCTCGTCCCGCACCAAGATGGGCACGGCGAGTTCGGAGCGTGTGGTGGGTCGGACCTCGACGTACCGCGAATCGTTGAGCACGTCAGGGACGTAAATCGGTTTTCCAGAGAAGACAACAGTGGCCACGACGCCTTCGCCGTGTTTGACGCCTTCCTGGAATTTGGTATAGACGCGGCGTTTTTGGGCCCCGCCATAGCCGGCGAGCATGTCCACTTCAATCTGCTGCAGTTCGCGATTGTAAACGAAGATGCCCGCCGCATCAAACTCGACGACCTGCCGCAGTGATTCAAGGATCGCGCGGAGGACTTCGCGGATGTCGGCGGCGCTGGACAGTCTGAGGCTGACTTCCTGGAGAATGGCATTCTCCTGCCGTTCGCGTTCGAACTCGGACTGCACGCGCAGGTTTTCCTTCGCGGCGCCGATGGAATTCAGCAATTCGACGAGTTTACGCTGCCGCTCGGCTTGCAGTTTACCGCCGCCGAGATCCCGCAGATACGCTTGCGCCTGCCGCTCCAACTCCTCAAGGAGCGACAGGGCGCGCACCGTGCGGCGTGGTCCGTCACTCACGGGAGCGGGAGCGAAGTCAGTGGCAAGTGGATCGGCCAAGATCAGTTGAAGCTCTTGACGGCCGCATCTACGGTATCGTGACTATCGAACACCGAGTTGAGCTTGGTGATGATGAGCAGCGACTGAATTTTTTCGGTCGTGCGTGCGAGTTTCATTTCGGTTCCGGCGTTCTTCAACGTGGTGTAGGCGGAGACCAGCAGGCCAATGCCCGAGCTGTTCATCCATTCGACGGCGCCGAGGTCAATGACGACTTTCTTGTGACTTGAGCTGATGGCATGCTTGATGGCATCATGGAACTGTGCGGACTCGGGGCCGCCCATGATCTTGCCGGAAAGTTCGACGAGAAAGACGCCGTTTAGTTCTGAGGACTTCAACTTCATGGAAACGATTGCTCCTTGGGGTGCGCGAGGTGATATGAGAAAATAGATGAAAGAATCAGTCGGACGGGGCGGCCAGTGTTTGCAAAGCCGCGTTCACGTCGTTTTCGAAAACAAAGACGGAATCGAAATGTGTCATGCGCAGCACGGCCATGACCTTGGGTCCGCAGCCGGCGAGGATCATCTGACCGCCGCAGTTGCGCAGCGTCGTGAAGGCCGAGACGAGCAGACCGACGCCCCAGCTATTGAGCCAGTCCACTTCCTCCATGTCAATCGCGACGCGGCGGCAGCCTTCGCTGGCGGCAAGTTTGACGTCGTCATGAAAGCCGGCGGTGCCCATACCACCCATCATTTTGCCGGATAGTTTGACGACAAAGATGTCGTCTTGCCAGAAGGTTTGCTGCTGCATGGGATTAGATTCCGGAAACGGATTTGTACTCACGAGCGCGTCCGGCGCAGGTCGAGCAGGGCATCCACGAAGAAGCGTTTGGTCGGACTATGATCAGGATGCAGTTGAATGGCCTTGAGGATTTCGACCTCTTCGGCGGACGGGTTCATCAGCAGCATCTGTTCTTGATCTTCAAGCAGTTCGACCAACCCCTTGTAGAGATAGCCGTGGCGCGGTGACAGGCTGAGGTAGCGGAAGGCCTCAGGGCCCAGAATGAGCTCTTCGACACGCAAATTCAGTCCGGACGCGACCTTTTCAAGGAATTCGATGGTTGGCGACGAGCGGCCGTTTTCCACCAGCGAGAGGTACGAGCGATTCACGCGTACGGCTTTGGACAGGGTGTCCTGCGACATATCGGCGGCTCGGCGCGCTTCATGCAGCCGCTGGCCGATGTCGAGCGGAATGGTCTTATTGGTTACCATGTCCCAAGATACGGAGGACTTGCCAGATTGTCAACAAGTCCAAAATTAATCCGTTCATCCGTGGGGTATACCGTTCAGTGTCCCATGGCGGCGCCAATGCCGCGGCTATCGGCGGCACCGAACCAGCCGCCGCGGAGTGTATCTGCTTGTAAGGCCTGCACGCGCGAACGCGGCGAGCCGACTTCGACAGTGTGGCCGCGCTGTTCGAGGCCGATGCGGACATCCACGGGGAAATCAGGTTCGATGAACACGCGGTTGGGCTTCCATTGCTGGTGCAAGCGCGGGTAGTCAATGGCGGCCTGAATGTTCATACCGTAGTCCACGGCGTTGACAATCGCGAGTACGGACGCGGTGATGATGCGCGGTCCTCCGGCGCCACCAACGAGTAAGTATGGCCGCCCGTCGCGCAAGAGAATCGTCGGGGACATGGACGACAGCGGCTTCTTGCCCGGCTCAATTTCATTTACTGCCTTGCCGACGAGCCCGAAAAAATTCGGTTTGCCGGGTTCAGTCACGAAATCGTCCATTTCGTTGTTAAGCAGGATGCCCGTACCGGGGACGGTGATACAAGTGGCAAAGGGTGTGTTGACCGTGGCCGTAACGGAGGCGGCGTTGCCCATTTCATCCACCACACAGAAGTGGGTGGTGTGATGATCAATGTGTGAGAGGAACTCCCACGGGTCACCGGGTTCCGGTTCAGACAGATGGCGCGTGCGGGAGATTTTCTTGCGCAACGTGTCGGCATAGGCTTTGTGGGTCAATGCGGCCGTGGGAACAGGCGTGAACGCCGGGTCGCCTAAGAATTCGACGCGGTCAGCAAAGGCCAGATTCATACACTCGGCCAACAGATGCAGCGACTCAGACGAACCGGCACCGAGATAGTTGAGCGGAAAATCTTCAAGCAGATTCAAAATCTGAATGAGATGGATTCCACCGGAGCTGGGCGGCGGCATCGAGATGACGTCGTAACCGCGATAGTTCCCGCGCACGGGTTCCAGCGCCAGCGGCGTGTAGGACGCGAGATCGGCCGGTGAGATAATGCCGCCGTTGCCGCGCATGAACTCGGCGATCCTGCGGGCCGTCTCGCCGGCATAGAAATCGCGCGCGCCATCGGCCTGCATCCGCGCAAAGGTCGCGGCCAGATCCGATTGAATCAGGCGGGCACCGGAAGCGAGCGGTTTGCCCTGCGCATCAAAATAGACCGATCGCGAGCCGGGATCGGCGGACAGTTCTTTGGCGTAGGCGGTGATGACCGATGCGTAATAGTCATCTACCGTAAACCCGGTGTCAGCCAGTGCGCGCGCCGGTTCGAGTAATTCAGCAAACGGCATCGTGCCGTAGTCACGCACAGCCAAGTCAAAGGCCGCCACTTCACCCGGCACGCCTGCGGCGAGGGGTGAATATAGCGAAAGGTCTGTTCGATCGCCGGATTTCTTCGGGACGAACATCAACCGCGACGACTTGGCGGGTGCAACCTCGCGTCCGTCAATCGCGACTTCACGTCCATCTGCCATGTGCAGCAGGATGAAGCAGCCGCCGCCGATGCCGCTCGAATAGCCTTCGGTGACGCCGAGGGCCATCGCCACGGCACAAGCTGCATCTACGGCGTTGCCGCCTTGCTCGAGAATGCGCAGACCGGCACGTGTGGCGTGTGAATCAGCGGATGCAATCATCGCATGCGGCGCATAGGCCGGACGGCGCGTCGCGGCCACGGAGGCGACAGCAAGCACGAGGAGGAGCAATAGGGCACAACGCCCGACGCTCCGCGGAAGCATGGACAAGAGAACTCCTTACGGCAACGCGCGAACTTGGTAGAAGCCCGTGCTGAGATTCAGAGCATTCACGTGCGTGAACGAATTAGTAGTCGGCATACCGACAATTGTTGGCAATCCGCCCATCTCGAAAAGGTACTCGACATAATAGCGCGAAGCACCGGGGACGGCGTTCCATTGAAAGACGAGGTCGTTGCCGTCCGGGTAGACCGTAAAGGCGGTCGGCGCCGCCAATGCCGCGGCGGGAGTGGCGGTGATCGGCACGGTGAGCTCCGGTGTGTTGACGTCATTAGATCGAATCAACAATGTTGCGGAGCTGGGATCGCCGCATAGCTCGCGGCCCAGAAGACTCAGGAACAGCGTGTCCCGTTCGCCCGGGGCAATCACACCATTCAGCGGCAATACGGAAACCCAGCGCGGTCCAAGCGCAAAGCGGCGGGCCTCGAAATTCGCCACGCCGGTTTGATTGTGGAGCACCGTGAGACCAATGTTCTTATCCGGATTTTGAATGCCTACCGTGGCACTGGCCAACCGGATCGTACCCATGTTTCCGTACATGACGCGGGCTTCTCCACGCGCGGTCAACAGGATTTGGAAGTTGTACGTTCCCTGATTAGGCGTAGTTCCAGCGCGGACGTTTTCGAAGTGCACGGCTGCGGAATCGCTGCCGTTGTCCCAATAGCGGACGTTTGTTCCGGCGAGTTGGGGTTTGAGATCGTCCCACCATGCGAAGATGGCGGCAGCCGCGGCATTAACGGATGGCAGCCGTTCATTGATGGCAAGTTCATTGAACTCATCGGTGAAGCTGATCCAGCCGTTGCCGCTTACAAACATCTGCGAGTACATTTGGCCGTAGAACGGGAAACTGAACGGCAGCGTGAACGGTCCGCGCGTTTGGTCCCCTTCGCCATCCAGCCACGTTAGCTGGGTGCCGAGGGTACTGATGGGCAGCCACGAATAGACAGGCGGACATTCGTCCTGCGAATCCTGCCAGATGTAGCCGGCGGCATCCGGTCCGCCGCGATCTGTGCTGTCTTGCGGCTGCTGGAAGACCACCGAGTAGACAAGGTCGGAACCACCGTTGTTTGAGACGGTGAGCGGTTCATTGGACGTGCCGAACGTATCAACGTCAGCGGCGATGGCCGTAGGTTCAATGGCAATTTCAGGCGACGGACCGATGAAGATGTCATCCAGGTACCAGCCTTCTTGAACCAGGGAACCGTCACTGGTCTGGCGGAAGCGCACATGAATGGTACTGCCTGCCGCGAACTGCGAAAGCGGCACGCTAACCGTCTGCCACGTTCCGGTAGCACCAGAATAGGGACCTGCGACCATTTGTGCGCCATTTCCCGCATCAATTTCTACAAATCCGAAGTCCGCGCCGGATTCGAGTTGATAGAAGTGCGAGAAAGTTAAGACTGAGTTATTACCGAGCAGGATCGGTGGTGAAATCAGCACGGCGTTTTGGTTCGAGCTATACTGCCCGGCAGCCTCAAGGCCGCAATACCACGAGTGTGTGGGCGACTCCGCGCGACGTGCAGAGACATGCCACTGGTCCTGATCACCCGTATGCGTCCAACCCGCACCACCACCTTCCAGATTGTCGAAGAACACCGGTCTGCCAACGACGGCTGTGATCGCGAAATTAGTGTCGAGCCCTTCGGTGGACGTGACATGCAGATTGCCCACGACTGCTCCGGGTGCGTTGAAGCCCGCGCCGACGGCGAGGACCAGCGCCGAACTGTTGGCGGCGGAGTCTTGATGCGCCAAACTCCCCCATGACGCCGTTCCCGCGATGACGGACACGTTTGGTGTAGTCGTAGTGAACGTACCCGTTATTCCAGTGAGGTCTTGAAAGCCCGTGTTGCGCAGATAGATTTCCAGCGCAACCTGTTCACCGGGATCCACCGTGCCGTCGCCATTTCCATTCTGTTCTGTTTGCCATTGGGTCACGCGGCGAACTTGAAAATCCGGCGGGACAAGGAACTGCGCGTAGCGCGCAACGAAGAAATTCGCGGGGAGATTTTCTTCGGCGAGCGGTTGAATGCGATTCGGCTCGGGCCAGAAGCCGTCGAAATCACCGCCGACTTCGGTTGTAAAACTGAAGATACGGCCTTTGCTTGTTTGCTCGCCGTAGCACCAATCGTTGCAATCGCCGTTGACATCGTAGAGGATTTGCCACGGCGGACCGATCGTATAGGTGGCGCCATTGACCTGTTCGATCAGGAATTGCATTGAATCCGCCATCAGCTGGAAGGTGCCGTCCTCTGGCGTGAAACCGCCCTGCCATGACGACACTCCCCACGGATAGAGAATGAGGTTCGAGTACGTATGATAGTTCATCGCGACGATGAACTCGCGTGAATTAATGAAGTCGCGGATACTCGCCGTCTCGGGTTCGGAAAACGGGCCGGTGCCGCGGTAGGTCAGCGACGAAGGTGTGGGTGACGAGCCGTTGTTGTCGTATCCCCAATTGTAGCCCCAATTACGATTGAGGTCCACGCCCACGCTGCCGTCGGCGTTGCTGCGGCGATTCTTACGCCACATGCCGCCGCCGTTAGGATTGGTCTGTTGGTTGTAGAGATAGCCGTCCACGTTCATGCACGGGATGAAGTAGAACTCACGGTTATCCACCAGATCGGTGACTGCGGCGTCCACACCGTACTGTTCAGTCAGCGTTTCCATGAAAAGAAAAAGCACTTCCATGGCCCCGGGCTCACGGGCATGAATCAGCGAGTTATAGAGCAGCTCAATCTCGTTTTCATCCACATCGGGGTTATCACTGATTTTGATGGCGTGGATGTCGCGGCCCTCGATAGTGGTGCCGACGACGAAGCGCGCCGTGGTAATTCCGGGATGATTGGCGTGGATCGTATCCATCGCGGCGAGGATTTCACTGTGTGTTTTGAAACCGCCCATCAGGTCAAGCGCACCGCCATCGCGGGCGCGGCGCGCGTAGTATTCTTCAAGGTCCTGGTGGATAAGGTCCCAGTGGTAGTCGTCGGCGCTCAGGCGGGCAAAATCTTCGGGAAGCGCAGCGATGAGTTGGCCCGGTTGATCATCGGGCGGCAGCACGTCGAAGCGGTCGTCGCGGAGCAAGGCCTTCTCGTGGGCCTCGGTTTTGCCGTAGACCCGAAGCAGAGAATGATGCACGACATCGGCGAGAGATACCGAAGCCAAAGCACAGAACAAGAAAGCAACAAACAGGGCGTACATACGGGACCTCATGGAAGCAAATCAGCGCAAGGGTGTGGCGAGAATCTTTGAGTTGGGCTGTCCGGCGATTCCGGTTTGGTAGACGGGCGCGGGAGCACCGGCGAGGGTGACAACGAAAAAGCGCACGGCATCGGTCGGCAGCGTGATTGTGACGTGAGTGTCTGAAAGCGCCGGGATTACAGGTGTAAACAGGGTGTCGCCGGGCAGGGCATTCCACAGAGCATAGCTGTCGGAGGGATGCCGCCGCCAATAGAATTTGAGTTCGTCGTTTGTAAACCGCAAGACAGTTTGCGGATCAAACGGAATCCCGGCTTGCATGGAAACCTGCAATTCGACGCCACCGCCGTCGGGCGCCGAAGACTCAAGATAGAACGGCAGTTGCAGCAGACCTTGCTCGGCGGAGTTGTTGGTAATGCGCAGTTCGACGGCTGCAGTTGCCGAGGGCGCAACCACGCCTTGATGTCCCGCGAGAATTTGCAGCGACGCGGCGGCGGTGTCAGCGCGTACGATGCGCAAGGTCATCAGGCTGTCCACCAGTAGACCGTTGTAAGACAGTTGCAGAAAATCGTCGGGAAATCCGCCTTTTATACCGACAGTTCTCAGTTGCGCATGCGCGTACATGTGCTCGTAGACGAAGTCCACGTTTCCGTTGCGATACAGGACGGACTGAAAGGTCAGCGTCTCCCACGGCAGGAAGCCGTAGGGTACGATGTCATTCCACTGCACGATGAAGCGGTCATTGGTGAAATCATAGTACTCCCAAACCTGACCGCCGGACGCAGGATAGAGGTCTGTCCAGAATGGCGCAAGAGTAAAATAGGGATCGCGCGCCAGTGCGAGTGGATCGTTGACGTAGTTGCGCGCCTGGGACCAGAAGCTGAGAAAGCCGTTTGTGCAGGCACCGTAGGTCGTGAACACACGATCGTAGAGTGGAAACGCGAACGGCAGCGGACGGGGCAATGAGATCGTATCATCGCGAGTCAACTCGAGATTGTTGCCGATTCCGCTGATGTCAAAGAAACTGTAGTGAATCGAAGTATCGGTGCGCGAGTTGCCCCACGCATAGCCGTTGGTATCGGGCGTCCAGTTGAGCAGCGGCGCATCGTGACCTTCGACTCGGGCAGGGCCCATGCCCTTCGGCCAGTCGAGGGGCGTTGGCTCAATCAACGGATAGATAACGTGTTGTGAGGCGGGCGGCGACGTATGCGCCGAATAGGCGAGCGGAGCGCTGCCGAGATTGCGCACGAAGATGACGGTATCCAGCGACTGACCGGGAGCGAGCGCAAGGTCGAGATAGCCGGGCTCGATGGACAGCGACGGGACGCCGGCTTGTGGTGCATCATCCGCCACGCGCACGGTGACGTTCTGGCCGACGGGTACCGCGTGCGTCTCCCATTGGCCGTTGTAACCATAGCGCACAAAACCGCCGCCCGCGGCGCGGTCAATGCCAATCGTTGCGCCGCTATTGAGCGGCACGTTTCCGTAGCGGAACTCAATCACGGAGTTTCCGCTGGTGGAGGGGCGAACCGCGGGGTCGTAGAAGACGACTTGAAAACTCAGGCTGTCGAGCGGGGGCGGAACGTTAACGTAATAAGGGACATTGGCCCACTCGACAGTGTAGGTCCCTTGGGCGGGATCATAGTCGGACAGAATATTGCCGCCGAGGTTATCGCTAAGGTCATCCCAGAAGGGGAAGAGCGCGGGCGTGAGATTATAGGGCAGGGCCAGATTGTTAAACGCGGTAGCGGAGCGCAAGAAGCTCAGAATACCGTTGGTATTGACATAGAGCCGCTGATAATCTGTGCCGTAGAAGCGCACTGGGAACGGGAGCGCCAAGGAAGTGGTGCCATCGTCGGCCAGATTGTGAATTACGCCGCGACCGCCGAGTGCGGGATCTACGGACAAGTAGGTCGTGGTAGGACCGCCGGGATCATTGTTATCGCACATGTAGTAACCGAACGGATCGGCATCCGAGCACAGAAAAGCCGGATTGAGCGGCAAAATGATCTCGATATCAGTGATCGCGCCGGCTATGATCTGCACGTCGGGGATTGTGGTTTGGTCACACGTCGCACTCGAGCAGGCCACGACATACGTGCCGGGATTAAGCGTCAGCAGGAAACGTCCGTTGGCATCGGTCAACGTCGGGGAGATCATCTCCCCAAGGAGCGAGACAAAGGCCCCGTTGGCGGGCAGTCCGCGGCAGTCAATGACATTGCCGGTGAGAATTCCCTGCTGGGTTGGCTGGAGAACGAGGTCAAGGTAGGTTGTTCCCTGCGGCGAGACTGAGGTCACGATCGTCTGCGGCTGATAGCCGGTGGCAACGACTTGCAGGGTAATCGGCGTCCAGGCCGGATGGGCGAGCGCAAATTCGCCCAGCGCATCGGTTTGAGTACGGTGCGGATGATCCACGAGCTGGAGGCTTGCGGCGAGGGGCGCTCCAAAGGGATCGCGAACGGAACCCCGCACCCAGCCTAATCCAGTCAATGCGGCCTGGCAGGCCATGAGGGCATCTACCCGACCGTAGCCGGAGTTGTTATCGAGTCCCGGCTCGGCGACGTCCACCGCCGTTAGCATCAGGAGTTCCAGCAGCGAGTCCGGCGGCAAGAGCGGATTGGCCTCGATCATCAGGGCCAATGTTCCAGCGGCGAGCGGCGCGGAAAAGGAGGTGCCGCTACTGGTCGCGAAACCAGTTCCAAGGTAGGTAGACCGAACGTCGCGGGATGGCGCAACCAGTTCGGGTTTGATGCGTAAGATAGAATCTGCAGTGCACGGCGTCGGCCCACGGCTCGATGAAATCCACACCGAGTCCAGTGTGCCGTCCCATCCTCCAACCGCGAACCCCGAGACGGGATTATCGGCTCGGACGGCTGGGCTGCGCAGCGTGCCTGACGCCGGGCCTTCGTTGCCGGCCGACCAGACGATGGCCATGCCTGCGGCCTCGCACAGGTCGAGGGCCGGAAGCAACACGGAGTTGCAGAGGTCTTGGCCACCGCTCGATCCCCACGAATTCGAGAGCACGCGGGGCATGTCCTCGAAGGTCGCTGGGTTGCCATCGGGATCTATGACCCATTCGAACGCCTCAAGGGCGTTCATCAAGGTCAGTCCGCCTTCAGCGACTGCCGCAGAGATGAATTGGGCGTTCCACGCGACTCCGACGGTGTCCCCGTTGAACATGCCGCACTGGAGCCCCATCGTGAGTGTTCCGTGCCCGTCGTTGTCGCCGGGGGTTTGGGTTATCGGTTCGACCAGGTCAAACCAGCATTGCGCGGCTGGGTAGCCTTGATTGCCGCGCCAGCGGGGCGACAGGCCGGGATGGGACCCGTTGACACCGGAGTCAAAATTGGCCAATAACACACCCACGCCCGTAAGTCCAAGTGCCCAGGCCTCGGGCGCCCGGATTTCGGTAAGGGCGGCAGACGCGCCGATATCATCCAAGGGATCGCGGCCTTGGTCTTCTCGGATCGGCTCGACGGAGGGCAGAGTGGCGATCATGCCGTTGGGGACGACGCGCAGCACCTCGGGCCAAGATTCGAGCAACGGCAAAAGGTCCGCCCTGCAGCGAACGGCGATAACATTAGCGACCCAGAAACGACGCTCGATATTGAGCTTGCCGGTCGCTTCGAGATCTGCCAGGCGGGACAGCAACTTAGGTTGCGATTGGGCGGCATAGTCCCGAGCGGCATCGAGGGCCAACTTATGGGTGCTGCGGACGGAGAGGCCGCGCCCGGACTGGGCGCGGAGGCTGGGAATCGAAGCGGAATCGGTCCGCAGCACGACCAGGAACAGCTCGCCCGGAGCCACCGGCCCCGCGAGCACCCACGGCGCGGCAAGAGACCAGCAGGCCAGGGAGAGTGTCATCCCGAGTCGTCGCAACAGCGTCATCCGCAACACATTCATCCTTTTCGTTCGCATCCCAAGAAATCCCTAAAATATAGTAAATTTGCGGCCGTAACTCCACACGTGCGAAGGGATTGTTACACTTTGCAGATGTATCGTGGATTTGCTTTTTGTTGGAATAGTCGTAACTTCAGGCTGTCAAAGCTATTGAAATCTTTGTGAATAGCCCATTGATTCCGTATCGGACCCGAATTATCTTGGCTGCTGTTTGCCTCTTCGGTGTGTTAGACCGTGCCGAATGCGAACCAGCGGAGCGTTTCAGCGCGTCGCCGTTGAGCGCATACGTTGCGCTGTTTGACACCCTGCTGGGCCAGCATTATGCGGAGGCAGAGTCGCTCTGTGCGGTTCTTGCCGAGGATTGGCCGGGGCATCCTGCCGTCGAGTATGCATGGGCGAGCGTGATCTACGCACAGCTTTGCGATTATGAAGACACGACAGGCACAGGCGAACTTGAGCGGCGCGTCGAACGGTGTTTGGAATTATGCGGTGCCTGGGAACGGCGCGCGCCAGACAGTTCAGCAGCAGAGCGCGAGTTCCTGACCGGCTCGGCCTACTCGGTTTCGGGGCTAACGCGGCACAGGCAGGGCAAGACGGTCGAGGGTGTCGTCCGGCTGATGACATCGCGGCGGCATTTCGACCACGCGATCAAACTCGACACGGGCTTTTATGATGCCTACGTTGGCCGCGGGGCCTATCGTTATGCGGCGGCGAGTAATTTGGGATTTCTGCGCTGGCTGCCCGGTGTGCCGTCGAAACGAGCGGGATGGAATGATCTGGTGACCGGCATGCAGAGGTCGGCGTTTTCCCGCTTCCCGGCGATGAGCGCCATGGTTTGGCTGGCGTTGGATGAGAAGAACTGGGCGACGGCCGACAGCATGGTGCGGGCGGGGCTGGCGCGATTCCCCGAAAGTCGGACATTTCTGATGCCCAAGCTGGCCTTAGAGAAGCGCACGGAACAGTGGGACGCAGCGCGGGGCACGGCGACGATTCTGCTCAATTCCTATAGGCAACTTGAGAATCAAAACGGATACGAAGTGATCGGACTCTACCGTAGTTTGATGGAATGCTCGGACATGCTGGGTGATTCGACGGCAGCGCGCTCCTATGCTGAGCTGGGCTTGGCTGTCCCGACGACGCCATATGCGCGGGAGCGGCGCACAGCGACGCTGCAAGTGCTGAGCGATCGGTTGGAGCGGCGCCAATGACCTCGCGGACAACGAACAAACGGGTTCTGAAGCGCGGTGAGTCGGCAGTGCTTGAACGGCTTGGGAGATTGGCCGATGCGCAGGGTATAGAACTCTACGCAGTTGGCGGCTTCGTGCGCGACCGGCTTTTAGGCAAAAAAGTCAAGGATATTGACTTCACAGTCATCGGCGATGCGGTCGCCTTTGCGCGAATTGTTGCCGATTCCCTGGGTGCTCGGAATCCGGTGCTGTTTGAACGCTTTGGCACGGCGATGGTGCCCTATCGCGGTTTTCAGTTGGATTTTGTGACGGCGCGCGCGGAGTCGTACGAATCGCAGTCGCGCAAGCCCAAGGTGTGGGAAGGCGCGCTCGACGATGACCTGGCGCGGCGGGATTTCACGGTGAATGCGCTGGCGGCGTGCTTAAACGACGTACGCTACGGCGAACTTGTGGATCACTACGACGGCATGGGTGATCTGCAACGCAAACTTCTGCGCACGCCGAAGGAGCCGGAACAGACGTTCTCGGAAGATCCACTGCGGATCATGCGGGCGCTGCGGTTTGCCGCACAGTTGGAGTTTCAGCTCGATCCGGCGACGCTCGCTGCATGCCGGACCATGGCATCCCGCCTCGATATTGTCAGTCAGGAGCGTATCACCGACGAGCTGCTGAAACTGATGTCGGCACGCAAGCCCTCGATTGGTCTGCGGCTGATGCAGGAAACAGGGGTGATGCGGCTGGTGTTCAAGGAGATTGCGGAGCTTGCGGGGGTCGAACAGATTGGGCAGCACCACCACAAGGACGTGTTCGACCATACGCTGCTGGTAGTGGACAAGTTGGCCGAGCTTACGGAGGACCCGGTCATGCGGCTGGCCGCGCTGGTGCACGACATTGCCAAACCGCGCACCAAACGGTTTTTCCCGGACTTAGGCTGGACTTTTCACGGGCACGAGGATGTTGGCAGTCGCATGCTCAAGCCGATCAGTCGGCGGCTGAAGCTGCCCGAGAAGACGGCGGCCAAGTTGATGAAGATGACGGCCTTGCATATGCGCCCGATCAATCTGACCCGGGAGGAGGTCACGGATTCGGCGGTGCGGCGGTTGATTGTGGATGCCGGGGAGGATTTGGGCGATTTGATGCTCTTGTGTAAGGCCGATATTACATCGGCTAACCCCAAGAAAGTCAAGCGCTACCTCAACCACTTTGAGCAGCTCACGACGCGTATTGCGGAGGTAATTGAGGGGGATCAGCTTCGGGCATTTCAAAGTCCGGTCCGCGGCGAGGAGATCATGCAGATTTGCAACCTCTCACCCGGTCCGTTAGTCGGAAAGATTAAGACGGCCCTTGAGGAGGCGATTCTCGACGGTCGGGTCGCCAATGAGCACGACGCAGTGCTCGCGTATCTACTGGAAATCAAAGCTCAGTACCTGGAGAATTAGGCGTGCAGAAGGCCATTTGGTGGGTCGTGGTTTGGGGTATTATGTCGGGGATGGCGCGTGCCGAGGGGCCGCTGATCAACAGTACGACGCCGCTTTCGCTGGATTCGCTGGTGCGGATCGGATTGGAGAACAATCCACAGGTGCGGCTGTCGAAACTGAATCTGAAGCTCAACCGCATCGGTGACCTGGCGGCGATCGGTCGGTTTTTGCCGTCGGTCTCCTTGGGGATGAATTTCTCGGAATCACAGTTCGAGAATCGCACGTTTGTCAATCCGGACGGGAGTGTTTCGTCGCTGCCCGTGACGTTTGAAGACGTCGTGATCGTACCGGACGATCAGGGGAATCTGGTGCTGGACACGATCACGGTGACACAACAGCCGAACGAGGGCAAGTCTCGTTCGAATTCGTGGTCATTGAATGCCAACCTGTCGTTGTTTGAGGGCGGTCAGCGGGTATTCCTGTATCGCATCGCGCAGTCCCAGAAGAAGATCAACACGCTATCCGTCGAAGAGGCGCATAAGACTCTGACGCGCACTCTGGCCCAGCAGACCGTGGGCGTCTTGACACTGGAGAAGGTCGTAGCGCTAAACAAGCGACTGCGCGACCAGCGCAAGGATGCCTTTGATCTGGCTAAGGCGCGATACGAAGTCGGCGCCGTGACGGAGCTTGACGTGTTGCAGGCGGAAATCGAACTGGGCACGGCGGAGAATACGATTGCCAGTTCAGAGCGCGAATTGGAGAAGCGGCGCGAGGAGTTAAACCAGACGCTGGGTATTGATTTGCGCAGCCGGTTCCCGCTGGAGAGCGGCGGCGGGTTGACTCCGTATCAGTTCGAAGTTGATAACCTGCTGGAGCAGGCTTGGCGGAATCGCACGGACCTTGAGATCGCCATGCTGCGGGTGAAGCAGGCCAAGGACAATGTGCAGTATGCCAAAGGCGGGTATTTGCCGCGCATCGGGGTTGGAGCACAGCGCGCCGCGAGCGAGCAGTCGGGCGCAGACCAGGCTTTCACGCTTAGTCCGCGCAACCGCAACACGACGTATTATGCAAGTTTGAGTTGGAACCTGTTCGACGGTTTCGCGCGCGAATTCGACGTAGCCTCGAAGCGGGTGGATTTGCGGCGTGCGGAGGAGACTGAACGGGAGTTGAAGCTGTCGGTGGATCGCGGCGTGCGCGAGGCCTATCGTAACTTAGCGACGGCCTTTGACCAGATGCAGACGACCAACCGCAACCGCGAGTTGGCGAACCGGACGCTGGAACTTGAGCGCGAACGTTATCGTCTTGGAGCGACGTCGGCACTGTCGCTGCGGGATGCGCAGGTCACCTATGAACGCGCGGAGACCGACCACTTATCCAAGGAACTTGAGTACCAGTCGAGCCTGATTGCACTCGAGCTGGCCGTGGGGAAGTCGTTGCGGTAGAGTCGGTCACCAGATTGCTGATGTTTAGAAGCCGCGGCGACTCCCTGAGTCGCCGCGCTTGTTTTGGGCGAACCGGGCGCCGCTCGGCCCGAGGCGGGCGAAGGAGGCCAAGATCGAGAAAAAGGTTGCAAGTTATTGGATTTTAGCGTATTATATAGGCTTGGGTTGTTCCCAAGCCTTTGTTTTTTTATAGAATGACGTAACTACTTCGGAGATGCGGGTGTCAGACCGGCTGTTTGGTGCGATTGAGGAGCGGGTAGCGTGGGTGCAGGACTATGTGCTATCGCCGCGCTATGTGGATTTGTTCTCGCCGGAAGATATCCGGGAGGCCGTGACGTGCTACTTTGAGTCGGGTGGCAAGCGCTTGCGGCCTGCTGTAATGCTGTTCTGCTGCGGCGCAGTGGGCGGCGACGAGCGGAAGGCGATCAGTGCGGCGGCGGCGGTGGAGATTTTCCATACGTGGACGCTGGTGCATGACGATATTATTGACCGAGACCCGCTGCGGCGCGGCTCGCCGACCGTGCATGAGCGGTTCGCCAAGAAGCCCTCAACCATCGCCCGCTTTGGGAACAACGGTGACGCCGCCCACTATGGGATATCCATCGCGGTGCTGACGGGCGACGTGCAGCACGGCTGGGGAATTAGCTTGATGACCGAACTCACGCGGAAGTTCGGGATTTCCGCCGACGTGACGCTGACGCTAATCAACGAGCTCGATACGCGGGTACTGTGTACGTTAGTCGAGGGCGAAGTGCTGGACGTGCAGTACTCCAAGGAACCCATCGGCAATCTGACGAGCGAGCAGATTGAGGACATGCTGTGGAAGAAGACGGGCGCGTTGTATGAATTTGCGGGAGCTTCGGGCGCGGCGATTGGTCTGAATACGCCTGACCTCAAGCACCCGCTGGTGCGCACGCTTGAACAATTTACCAGTGCGTGCGGCGCGGCGTTTCAATTGCAGGATGACATTCTGGGGATAATCGGCGACGAGAAGCTGCTGGGCAAGCCGGTGGGCGCGGACATCCGTGAAGGCAAGCGCACCATTATCGCGCGCGAGTCATGGTTGCGAGCCAGCGAGCGTCAGCGCAAGTTGATTGACTCGACCTTGGGTAACTTGCACGCTCCGCATGATCAGATTGACGAAGTGACCAAGCTGTTCATAGAACTGGGCGGCATCGAGGAAACGGCGCAACGGGCGCGCGCACACATCGAACGCGGCATGCAGTATCTTGAACCGCTGCCGCAGACGCAGTATCGTGATTGGCTGGCAGATTGGGCACTTTTTATGATCGAGCGAAAGTTCTAAGCCATGTGGTTCCCGGCCCTCGCAGGCGCGGTGGTCTATTTGGATACGTCGGTGATCGGGCAGACACTGCTGGGCCAACCGATTGTGGCGTGCGTTCTGTACGGATTGCTGGTGGACCGCCCGGAGGTTGGGCTGTTCTTTGGCGTGCTGTTTGAGTTGATCTGGTTGGCCAATTTGCAGATCGGCGCGGCGAAATTTTGTGAAGGCAGTTTAGGCGCCATCATCGCCACGGCTGTGGCGGCGAGTGTGGCGCCCTCGGAAGTAACCGGCGAGCCAGCGTGGATTGTCCTACTGATCGCCATGTCGCTGGGTCTCGTGTTTGCGCATCTGGGCCGTGAACTTGCACCGATAGTACGCAGGACCATGAACGGCGTGGCGGAACGCTACGTGAGTGATTCGGCGCTGGGGAAATCGGGCGCTGCGTGGGTGCTAACGGCGCTGGGCGTGCACGTGCTGGCCGGAGCGGCTTTCACGGCGCTGGGCGTGGGCACGGGACACGTGTTGCTGCGGCTCTACTTTGGCGAGTTTTATGCGCTGGGGCCGGGCGCCAATGTTGTACAAGCAACGGACGTGCTGTGTGCGGGAATGTGGCCCAGTATGTTGGGCGTCGGTGCGGCAGCGGCGCTGTTGCAATTGGTGTCCCGCAAGGATTGGCCGTGGGCCATCGTTGGCGGCGCAGTGTTGGGAGTTCTGTTGCCATGAATGAGCAGACTCCGCGTACATCGGCGATTTTGTTGCGTTCGCTGGCGCTGCAACTGTTCTTGAACTACAAGACGATGCAGGGGCCGGGCTATTTGCTGTCTTTGAAACCGGAATTGCGTCAGACCAATGCGTCGAAGACGCGCGCTGCGGCGAGTTTCATCAACGGGCATCCGGCCTTCTCGAGTATCGCGCTGGGCGCGCTCACCAAGCGGCTGCGCGCAGGGGTTACGGACGAGGACGTGATTCAGATAGCGGACTGGAAACGCCAGATTTCGACTCCGCTTGGTGCGATTGGCGACAGTTTCATTTGGGAACGCTGGAAGCCCGCACTCTTGTCGCTATGTGTCGCGCTGCTGCTGCTGCCGGGCAATTTTGCGGAGACGGTGTGGCTGTGGGCCGTGCCGATCATGCTGGTGTTGTACAATTGCTCGCTTTGGTATTTTCGGGTTTGGGGATTCGGGCACGGCTTCCGGTTGGGCGAACGCGTCACGGAGTTGGCCCTCCACCCTGCTCTGCCGCGCGTGCGCCGTGGATTGCGGGTGATAGGGATTGCGGCTGCCCTGCTGGTGATCGGCTCGTCGTTTGGCCGCATCCTGCCGCATGGCGTGCCGAGCGGTTTGCAGTTTGGCGTGGGATTTCTGGTCATGCTGGTGGCGGCGTACTCCCGGATGAGCACGTTGACCGCGGGATTCGTGGCCCTTTTAGGTTCGATAGCAATAACACTCGTGAGTACTTCAACCTCCCTCCTGCCGTGATCCAGAAAGAAGTCACCCTGTTGAACCGGCTGGGACTGCATATACGTCCGGCCGCGCAGTTGACCAAGATAGCCTCGAAGTATCAAGCGGATGTATATCTGCTCAAGGACGGCATGCGTGTGAACGGGAAGAGCATCATGGGCGTGATGATGCTGGCGGCGGCGCGCGGGAGCACGCTGGTGCTGGAGGCGATTGGCGACGATGAGCAGCAGTTGATTGACGAACTGATCAAACTGTTCGAGAACAAGTTCTATGAGGACTAAGCCGTGAGTGCCGACAAGAGGGAGCAGATTCTGCGCGGAATTCCGGCGTCACCGGGAATCGCGATTGGCATCGTGCACCGCATGGTGTATGATGAACCCGAAGTGCTTCCGCGCAAACTGGCGCCTTCGGAAATTCCGCAGGAGTTGGGGCGCTTTGACCGCTCGATTGAGGAGACGCGCCACGCGATTGAGCGCTCGCGCGACCGGGCGCTTGACGTAGCGGGCGTAGCGGTCGGTAAAATTTTCGACGCGCATCTGCTGATTTTGGCGGACGAAGTATTTTTGGATCAGGTGCGTGGGCGGATTACGCGCGAGCAGTTCGACGCCGAGTACATCATCTTCGATTCGTTTGCGCAGATGATTGAAGTCATCAGCCGTTCGCAAGGCGAGGTTTTCCGCGAACGGGCGACGGATTTGCGCGACGTGCGCACGCGCCTGTTACGATTTCTGCGCGGCGATGGAGATATTATCCCGGATCACCCGACGCACCAGGTAATTCTGGTGGCGGAGGATTTGTCGCCGACGCAGGCGTTGAATCTGGATCGCGAACTGGTCCACGGTATTGCCACGGATGTTGGCGGGCTGACGTCGCACACGGCAATCTTAGCGCGGAGCATGGATATTCCAACGATTGTCGGCATCGGCGATGTGTCGGGCAAGGTGCAGGACGGCGACTCGATCATCATCAACGGCAACAGCGGCAAGGTGATTCTACATCCGACGCCCGATTCGCAGGTTGAATATGAAGAGAAGCGGGAACGCTATCGCGGTTTTCAGCGTTTGCTGGAGGATATCAAGTTTCAGCCCGCAGTGACGCTTGACGGCCGCGAGATCAAGCTGTGGGGGAACATCGAACTGCCGCGTGAAGCGGAATCCGTGCATGCGCACGGTGGGACGGGCGTCGGTCTGTTTCGCAGCGAGTTCCTGTTTCTCACTCGCGAAACGACGCCGACGGAAGACGAACAGTTTGAGGTGTATGACAAGGCAGCCGAGATCATGGCGCCGCATCCGGTAGTAATCCGGACGTTCGACCTGGGCGGCGACAAGTATCATGCAGGCATTAATATTCGCGACGAGAAGAATCCGTTCTTGGGTTATCGCGCCATTCGCGTGTCGCTGTCGCGGCGGGATCTGTTCAAGGTGCAGCTTAGGGCGATTCTGCGGGCTTCGGCGCGCGGCAACGTGCGGGTGATGTTCCCGTTTGTGTCGGGATTCGAGGAGCTGCGCGAGTCGCTGGCGGTGCTGCAGGAGGCGAAACAGGAGTTGAATCAGCGGAAGCTGGCGCATGATCCGAATATGCTGGTGGGGATTATGGTGGAGATTCCGTCGGCGGCGATTATTGCGGACCGGTTGGCCGAGGAGTGCGACTTCTTTTCGATTGGGACGAATGATCTGGTGCAGTATACCGTCGCAACGGATCGCGCCAATGAGCAGGTGGCGGCCTACTACCGAAGTTATCATCCGGGCGTGCTGCGCCTGATCGAGATGACGGTGAAGGCGGGAGCCAAGCACGGTGTTCACGTGGGGATTTGCGGTGAGTTAGGCGGCAGCCCGGCTGCGGCGCCGTTGCTGGTCGGACTGGGACTTGAAGAGCTTTCGATGACGGCCTCCATGATTCCCGAGATCAAGAAGATCATCCGCAGCATGACCTATGAAGAGTGCAAGCGGATCGCGCGCAAAGCGCTGAAGATGGACACATCGCAGGAGGTGCAGAGCTTCCTGCGGGGTGAATTGAAGAAGCGTTTCGCGGATTTACCGATCTGGTTCAGTTAATATTTTCTACGCATTGAGCACATGGCGGAGCAATCATGCCCTCGATTAACTTAACTGCGCAGCGACTGGCGCAGCTTGACCCGACGGATATGCTGGGCAAGACGCTGGAGCTTGCCGAACAACTGCAAGCGGGCGCGGCGCTGGCAGACCAGTTTCTCGCGCAGAACAGTTTGAGCGCGGAGCCGCTTTTGGATTGGTGCGGGTTAGGCGGCAGCGCGGTGGCGGGCGACCTGTTGCAGGCCTTTGGTTTGGAGCCGCCGGGGCTGGATGCGCGGATTTTCGTGCGGCGCTGGGAGTGCGCTTCCGCCCTTCCCCGCTTGGTCTGCAGCTATTCGGGCAATACTGTGGAATCGGTGTATGCTCTAAAGGAAGTGCCGACGCCGCAGGTATGGCTGGCAATGTCGAGCGCGGGCGAGATCGAACAATACGCTAGCGCGCAGAACATTCCGCACTTGAAATTACCCGGAGGCTATCCGCCGCGCGCGGCGGTGGGGTTCTCGCTTGGCGCCGTGCATCGTCTATTCAAGAAGGTGTACGGTTTTCATGATCCGTCGTTGGACAATTGGCCGTTGGCCGAACTGCGCGCTGACGCTGTGGTTTACGGCGGCCTCAATCCTGCGGCGAATCCGGCGTTGGCTTTGGCCATGAAGCTTGTGGATCGCACGCCGGTTATTTACACGTGCGATGGCATGGTTGATCCCGCGCTGGCGTTTCGCTTTCGTGCGCAATTAGCGGAGAACAGCAAGGTCTGGGCGCGGGCGTCGGAGTTGCCGGAATTGATGCACAACGAGGTGGAGTCATTTGCGCATATGTCGCAGGTGCTGCCGCCGGTGTTTGTGTTGTTCATCGGCAAATGGGCCAAGCGAAACGCGATTGCCGATCCACGTATGGCCTTGGAGCAACTGCTGGCTTCGCTGGGCGTGCAGAGCATGCGGATTGATCCTTCGGTGCTATTCCCGACGACTCGCGGCCGGCTGGCGCAGGGCGTGCGGATGATGCTGTTTCTGGATGCAGTGACCATCTTCCTTGCGGTGCTGCGGGCAGAGGATCCGATGGAAATCCCGAAGATTACGGCTCTTAAGAATTTGCTCAGCGGGTCTTGATTCTATCGCGGGAAATCCGTAGATTACAAGACTTTAAGAATCGCGAGCCGCGCATTGTGAAAGCTATCATTCCTGTCGCAGGCGTGGGCTCCCGCCTTCGTCCGCACACCTATACCCGGCCCAAAGTCCTCCTCAATGTGGCCGGGAAACCCATCCTTGGACACATCCTGGATCACCTGATTGCGTCTGGTATTGACCAGGTAACGCTGGTCGTAGGTGCAATGGGTGATTTGATCGAGCGCTACGTGCGCGAAAACTACTCCGTTCCGGCGGAGTTTGTTGTTCAGCATGAGGCGAAGGGCTTGGCGCACGCGGTGCATTTAGGTTTGGCGCCTGACGATCAGGAAGTCCTGGTCATACTGGGCGACACGATCTTTGAGTTTGATTTGCAGAAGGTGATGCGCGAGAGCGGGACATCGGCGATAGGCGTGAAGACTGTCGAAGATCCGCGGCGCTTCGGCGTTGTTGAGACGCGCGAACAGATGGTGACGCGGCTGGTTGAAAAGCCGGAGAACCCGCGTTCCAATCTGGTCATCGTGGGAATTTACCTGATTCGTCAGGCTCCGGCGTTGAAGCGCGCGATTGAGATGTTATTTGAACGCAATCTGACAACGCGCGGCGAGTTTCAGTTGACGGACGCTTTGCAGTTAATGATCGAGCAGGATGTGCCGATCTCCACGTTTTTTGTGGACAATTGGTTTGACTGCGGGAAGCCTGAGACGCTCTTGACGACGAACCGGCACCTGCTGGATTCGGGCAGCGGCAATGGCGCCACGGCGACTCCCGGGACGGTGATAATCCCGCCGGTGTTCATTCACCCGGACGCCGTACTGGAGCTGGCCATCGTGGGGCCGCACGCGACAATCGGCGCGGGCGCACGGGTGCGTAATGCGATGGTACGGGATGCGATACTGGGAGACGGGGCGCTGGTCGAGGACGCGTTGGTGGCGGGCTCGCTGGTGGGCAATGGCGCCACGGTCAAGGGCAGTTTTCATCGTTACAATTTGGGCGACTCGAGCGCGATCATCGAAGGCGGGCGCGAGAGCGAAGAGCTTTAGGCATCATTTTCACTTCACGACGGAGCGGTTAATCCATTCATGAGCACGTTTGTCTTTTCCAGCGAATCGGTCAGCGAGGGGCATCCCGATAAGATTGCCGATCAGATATCGGACGCGGTTCTGGACGCGATGTTGAAGGACGACTCGATGGCGCGCGTGGCCTGCGAGACGTTCGTGACGACGGGTATGGCGCTGGTAGGCGGCGAGATCACCACGCACACGTACGTTGATATTCCGGCGCTTGTGCGCAGCGTCATCAAAGAGATCGGTTACACGAACGCCGCCTATGGTTTCGACTACGAGACCTGCGCGGTGATAACGACGATTGACAAGCAGAGCCCGGACATTTCGCAGGCCGTTGACGCCGACGGCGCGGGCGATCAGGGTATGATGTTCGGCTATGCGACGACGGAGACGCCGGAGATGATGCCGTTGCCGATCGTGCTGTCGCACAAGCTGATGTTGGAATTGGCGAAGATGCGCCGCGCGGGAAAGCTTGGCTATCTGCGCCCGGACGCCAAGTCACAGGTATCGGTTCGCTATGTGGACAACAAGCCGACGGAGATCACGGCGATCGTCGTCTCCACGCAGCATGATCCCAGCGCGGATCAGAAGACGATTGAAGCCGATTTGAAGCGCGACCTTCTGCCGACGGTGCTGGGCAACTACAAGCTGGCGAGTGATTGCAAGATTTACATTAATCCGTCGGGCCGGTTCGTGGTCGGCGGACCGCAGGGCGACGCGGGTTTGACGGGTCGCAAGATCATCGTGGACACTTATGGCGGCTGGGCTCCGCACGGCGGCGGCGCATTTTCGGGCAAGGATCCGACCAAGGTAGACCGCAGCGGTGCGTACGCGGCGCGCTGGATCGCCAAGAACGTGGTGGCGGCGGGCTTGGCCGAGCGCTGCATGATCCAGGTGGCCTACGCAATTGGCGTAGCGCAGCCGGTGTCGTTGATGGTGAACACGTATGGCACGGGCAAGGCGCCGGACGAAGAGATCGAGGCGAAGATTCGCAAGAACTTTGATCTTTCGGTGCGCGGGATTATCACGGCGCTCGATTTGCGCCGTCCGATCTACCGCAAGACGGCGGCCTATGGTCATTTCGGCCGTTCCGAAGAGACCTTTACGTGGGAAAAGACGGACAGAGTGAATTCATTAGCATAATAAGGGAAGCAAGGGTACATGGCTTCAACAGCAACGAAGGCTAAGAAGGGCGCGGCGCCGGCGATGAGCCATCACGTGGCCGACGAGAGCTTGGCGGGCAAGGGCAAGAATCGAATTTTGTGGGCCGACCGCGATATGCCGGTGCTGGCCGAGATTCGCGCACGGTTCGAGAAAGAAAAGCCGCTCAAGGGTCATCGCATGTCGGCGTGTTTGCACGTGACGGCGGAGACGGCCAATCTGGCGCGCACGCTGAAGGCTGGCGGCGCGGATCTGGTTCTGGTGGCAAGCAATCCGCTGTCCACGCAGGACGACGTCGCGGCGTCGTTGGTCAAGGATTTCGGTATTCGCACCTACGCGATTAAGGGCGAGGACAACAAGACCTACTACCAGCATCTGGACGCGGCGATGCGCCACAATCCGTCCATCACGATGGACGATGGCGCGGACCTTGTGCACGGTCTGCATACGAGTCACATCGAGTTCGGCGAGCAGATTGTTGCGTCGCTGGAAGAGACGACGACCGGCGTGGTGCGTCTGAAAGCGCTGCACAACGACGGCAAGCTGCGCTTCCCGGTGTATGCCGTGAACAACGCCGACACCAAGCACCTGTTTGACAACCGTTACGGCACGGGCCAGTCCACACTGGACGGCATCATCCGCGCGACGGACGGTTTGATTGCGGGTCGCGTGGTGGTTGTGGCCGGTTACGGCTGGTGCGGCAAGGGCTTCGCCATGCGTGCCAAGGGCCACGGCGCGGAAGTGGTCGTGACAGAAATCAACCCGATTCGCGCGCTCGAAGCGCGCATGGACGGTTTCCGCGTGATGACGATGGCCGAAGCGGCCAAGATCGGCGATATCTTCTGCACGGTGACGGGCAACATGCACGTTATTCGTCCGGAACATTTCGCGAAGATGCAGAGCGGCGCGTTTGTGTGCAATAGCGGCCACTTTGACATCGAACTGGATCTCAAGGGCCTGGCGGACATGGCGACACGCGTTGAGAAGAACGTCGTTCCGTTCGTGGATCGCTACACACTGAAGGGCGGTTCGCAGGTCAACGTGATCGCAGAAGGCCGTTTGGTGAATTTGGGCGCGGCGCATGGTCACCCGGCCTCGGTGATGGACATGAGCTTCGCGACGCAAGCGCTGACGACCGAGCACGCGATCAAGCATGCCAAGAAGCTGACGGTGGACGTGCACGATGTGCCCAAGTCCATTGAAGATTACATTTCAACCTTGAAGCTCAAGACCATGGGCATCAAGATTGACAAGCTGACCGCTGAGCAGAAGAAATATCTCGCCGCCTGGGAGATGGGCACCTGATGCTTTTGTACAAGGATAGTACGCACAAAAGACGGAGGGTGCTCCGTCTTTTGTGTTTGTGGCTGTTGACATTTGTAGCGGGATGTGAACTTCCGCAGGAGCCGGGCGAATTGTGGTGGGATGTTGATCTCAACGTTCCGTTTGGCGTGCGCACCTATGGCATGTGGGAGTTAGCTGATCCGGACAGCGTGTTGCGCGCCGCAGGTTCAGGCGTGGGCATGGCAGCCGACAGCACGCTCTATTTCAGCGCGTGGGCCGAATTGTCGTCAGGTCTGGAAGACAGCTTGTATGTCGAACCGATTGACCTCAGGATCGAACGCTTCCTGACCGCGATAGAAGCTCCGTTGGACTACGACACGCTGCTGGCGTATTCACTGGGCATGCTGAACCCAACGATTGCCGCACTGCATGGGACGACGCAAGACCTGCCTGAACACGATCTTCGCGCAACGATAGCCCTCCCCCTCCCGTTTGGTTACGACAGTCTGGAAATTGACACAGGAACGATTGCCATCATTGTCACGAATCGCTTGCCTTACGCCATCCAGGACGTTGAGCTTCGCGCGGGCGGACGTGTGGTCGCCAGCATCAGTGGATTGAGCGCCGAGCAGCAGTTCGTTGCCAGCGCCTCATTAGAAGGTGTGGTGCAATACGGCGTCTTCGCGCTGAACCTCTTCGCCACGGGCGTTGGCGGAAGCCAGATCACCGTGGATTCGACCGACCGCATCGCGGTCACCGCGACGATTGACACGGTGACGGCTCGGCAGTTTTATGGCATCGTACCGGAGCAGACGGTTACGCGGGACAGCGCACTTGCGATTAACCAGCAGCATGTGATTGACCTCGCGGTGATTGCGGCGGGCAATCTGACGATTACTTTAGGCAACCAGACACAGTTTGCCGATACGGTGACGCTGCGCCTGCCGAATCTTGTAAGCCGCCTCAATGATACCCTGAAGGTCACGCGATTCTTGCAGCCGGGTGATTCGGAAGTGGTCGTCATTTCAATGGCGCAATTCCGCATCCGACCCGATGGCGAGACCGATCAAACGCTGCGAGGCGAGCTAATTTCGCACACGCCCGCGAGCGCTGACCGGCGCGTGTTTCAAGGCGAGGGCGAGCGCGTTTTCGGTGCGATCACGGTGGAGCAATTGCCGGTCGAGTTCTTTTCGGGCACCTTGAACGATCTGGAGCTTGACTTTGACTCGCTCTCGATTACAATAGATCGCCCGCCGCAAGGTTGGGAAGTTGTTCGGCCCTTGCAAGTCGAAGCTCGGGTTCACGTGGATCAGGGGATCGGCGGTTCGATTGACGCAACGATTGACGCCAGCACATGGTTAGCCGGTATGGCGGTAGGCCAGTCGGAAGTCCATATTGAGAACTTGCCGCTGACGGAAGATACGTTCGCAACGATTCCCGGATTGGCGAATCTTCTGGCCAGCTACCCCGACCTCTTGTCGGCGCACGGTCATTCGACATTGTCCGGCGAGGTCTCGCTGTACAGCAACTCGACCGTCGCGCTGGCGCTCGAATTGCGGGCGGCACTCTCGGTCGTCCTGACCGATACGCTTGAACCGGTGGGCGAAGTTGAGCGCGTTTCGCCGCGCGATCTTGACGACATTTCGAGCGGCACCGCGACGATTCGCGTTTGGAATCATCTGCCCCTTGGCGCGCGCTGTTTTCTCGTGGCGGACTACGACAGTCTCAAGCTCCAGTCCAACGCCGGCGCGGATGTGGACACGCTGTTCGAGATTGATATCCCGAGCCCGCCCGTCAGCAACGGCCGCGCCACTGAAGCCGAAGAATTTGAGTTCACGGTGGACCTAACGCCGCGCTGGCTTGAGTATTTCAAATCCGATGGGTTCTACGTGCGTACGCAAATCGAAGCGTCGTCGGCCATCGGCGATACTCTGAACGTAGTCGGCAGCGACTATATTTCGGTGCAGCCGTTCGCGCGGCTCGTCTATACAGTGCGGCCGGGAGACATCGAATGAGAATGTTAATTCTACTCCTGCTTACCGTACAGATCGGCGCAGCTCAAGCTCCCGCAGGCCGGTCATTAGGTTTCGGCGGTGCGGCGGACGTTTACGAACAATCCAGCGATGTGCTGGTCGGCAATGCCGCGCAGCTCGCGCGGTCGTCGCGGCAGAAGTGGCGGCTGGACTTGCCCCGCATCTCGGCGGGCGCGATGAACAATGCGTTCAGCGTCAACTACTGGAACGATCAGATCGCGCGCGATCACTATCTGACGGCGCAGGACAAGCGCGAGATTATGGATCGTATTCCGGCCGACGGGCTCGAAGTTTCGGGCATGGCTTCGGCGCCAATCGCGGGCATCGTCTATCGGCAGGCGGCGCTGCAGTTCTCTGAACAGACGGCCGTGAATGTCACGGCCGATCGCGAGCTTTTGAATTGGCGCTCTACGGCAATCAGCTCAATCGCGGTTACAAGCTCAACGATCTGGGCGGCGAGCAATACACGCTGTTCGACGCGGGGATGGCCGTGGGCTATCGGTTTGAACAAGAGTATGTCAAAGGGCTCTACGGTGGCATCGGGTTTCATTTTTACCTTGGCACATTGTATGACAAGATCACCGATGCATCGGGCGAATTTCTGGCCACGGATTCGCTAATCACGGGTTACGGCGCGGTTCAGCGCGTGCATGCCGAGCACGGTGACGGCATCGGTTTCGACTTGGGGTTGCTGGCCGAGATAGACGATCGTTGGTCGGTTGGCGCCGCGCTGCGGCAGATCGGCAGCAGCGTGACATGGGTTGTGGACGAGGCGACCCTTGAGGCATTTGAGATTGACTCGGCCGGTTTGATCGTGGATTCACTTGACGATGACGATTATGTCGAGCGCGCCTTCAAGTCCTCGACAAGCGTGCTCACAGGCGGGAGCATCGAGTCAAAATTGCCGGCGACGATTGAACTGTCGGGACGTTTTGCCTATACGCCGCGGATGCTCTTTGTCAGCACGCTGCGCGCCAGGTTCGACGATTCCGCGCAGGGCAAACGAGGCACGGAAGCGATGCTGGGCGGCGAATACAGCGTGCGCGGACCGTGGCTTGTGCGCGCGGGCTTTGGAGCCGGCGGACCATTGGGCACGCGGGTCGCGATAGGCGGCGGTTTGCACACGGCGCGCTACTCGTTCGATGTGGGCTGTTCGTGGCACGGAGGTTTGTTCGATTCGGCGCGCGGAATTTCATTGGGATTCAGCCATGCGTTGCACTGGTAGTCCCGGGTCTTGCACAAAATGAACGAGGCCGCGCAGTGTGCGCGGCCTCTTCTCATTCTTCCAATTCATATTGCTATTTCGGAGCGCGCCAGACGAGGTACATCCCGAAGATGCCGAAGACGACGTTACCGATCCACGCGGCCCATAGCGGGGACAGCGCGCCGCCGTAGCCGAGGATTTTGCCGACCTGCTGGAAACCGAAATAGACAAAGCAAACCAAGAGTGACAGACCGAAGCCTAAGACCAAGCCGCCGCGCCTTCGGAAGGCCGCGAAGGGGACGCCAAACAGGACGATGATGAACGTGGCAAAAGGCTGCGAGAACTTGAATGCAAGGTCCACCGACCAGCGCACCGCGCGAATACCGGCGGCGTGCAGACGGCCGACGAGACTTTGAATATCCCGATAGCTCATCTCTTCGGGTTCGATATTGAGGCGAATGAGATCGTCGGGCGTAAACTGAAAATCGGTACGCACGAGCGAATCGCGGTGCGTCATGACGACGTCGCGTTCGTTGAACTCCGTGACCGTAGCGGGTGTGAACACCCATCCGCTGAGGATATAGCGAACACTGTCGGCCTCGACGCGGGAGATGACCCGTCCGTCGTGAATCGTTTGCAGTTGCACCCGGTAGCCGGTCGCACGGCTCGGGTCGTAGCTCTCCATACGCAGAAATTCGGTCGGCGAGGTCTGCAAATAGATGCGGCCCTGGCGTGACGAGACCGAACCTTTGCCCTTGCGTACGTGGACGCGATAGAGTTCTTTGCGCTCGAAATTATACCCGGGGACGATGTTTTCGCCGAGGTACCAAACCGAAGCGGACAGCGGCACCGCGACGAGCAACAGAATGGACAGGATGCGCCAGAGGCTGACGCCGGACGCCTGCATAGCCGTCAGCTCGTTGCGATAGACGAAGCCGCCGATCGTGAAGAGTGTCGCCAAGAGCACTCCGACTGGAATGGTCAGGTAGACTATGAACGGAACATAAAGCGCGTAGTAGCGCGCAACGAGCTTGAAACCAACGCCGGCGTCCACGAATTTATCCAGGTGTTCGACGAGGTCAATCGTGACGAAGACGATGGCGGCGGCGAGCATCGCAAAGAAAAAACTCCGCGCGAACGCGGAGACGATATAGCGATCGAGCAGCGTCACGCGGTATGGAATTGCCGGAGCAGCCGGTTCAGGCGGCGCACGACAGTCTCTTTGCCCAGCACGGCCATCATGTCAAAGAGCGACGGGCTCACCGTGCGGCCCGTCAGCCCCAGCCTGATCGGGTGAATCAACTGGCCCGCTTTGATGGATGCCGCGTCCGCGCATTCGCGCAAATTTGCTTCAAGGGCGGCGGCTTCAAACTCGGCACTCGCAAGTGCCGTGGTATACGATTGCAGGTGCGACAGAATCGCGGGATCGGCCAAGTGTTTTTCGACTCCTTTGGGGTCGTACTCCTGCGGGTCGGCGAAAAGATAGGCCTGCTCGGCGAACACGTCATGCGGCATGCGCACGCGCTCGCGGATCAGCGGCCAGGCGGCACGCACCTGCTCGGATGTGGCCGACGAATCTTGTGCGTGATCGAGCATGTATTGCACGGCGTCATCGTCACTGAGTAGACGCAGATGCTCGCCGTTCACCCACTCCAGTTTGGCTTCATCGAACACAGCGGACTTTGGTTGAATGCCGTCAGTCGTAAACAACTGCACAAGTTCATCGCGTGTGAAAATTTCGCGGTCGCCCTTGCCGGGTGACCAGCCGAGCAGCGTGAGGAAGTTGAACAAGGCCTGCGGCAGGAAACCTTTCTCCTGAAACTCGCCGACGGATGTGGCGCCGGTACGTTTCGACAGCCGTTTCTTGTCTTGACCGAGAATCAACGGCACGTGTCCAAAACGCGGCACATCCCAGTCCATCGCGCGATAGAGCGCGATTTGTTTGGGCGTGTTGGAGATGTGGTCGTCGCCGCGCAGCACGTGGGAGATGCGCATGTCGTGGTCATCGCAGACGACGGATAGGTGATAGGTCGGCGAGCCGTCCGACCGCAAGAGAACGAAATCTTCAAGCTCTTCGCCACGATAATTGACGGGCCCATGCACGAGATCGTCCCATCCGATATCTTCCTCAGGTGCGGCAAAACGCACGGCGTAAGGCTTGCCGCTGGCGAACAGGTCCGGTGCCGCGGCACGGACTTTAGCGAGATCCGCCTTGAAGCGGAACGACGCTTCGCCCCGCGCCTGCGAGGCCGCGCGGGCCGCTTCAAGATCTTCGATCGTCGTGAAATCGTAGTAGGCACGACCCCGCTCGACCAATTCGTGCGCGACGGCGACGAAGCGCTCTTTGCGGTCGGACTGGTAGACGATCTCTTCATCCGAGTGCAAACCCAGCCATGCCAGGCCGTCGAGAATCACCTGGGCCAATTCACCGCGCGAGCGCACGGGGTCGGTGTCTTCGATGCGGACGAGGAAGCTCCCCCCGACGCTCCGGGCATAGAGCCAATTGAAGATGGCCGTGCGTGCGCCGCCGACGTGCAAATAGCCGGTCGGGCTCGGAGCGAAGCGGACGCGGGTATCAGTCATTCATTTCTCCGGATGCGTTGGGCAGCGTGTCTTCAATCTCCTGCACCTGATATTCAATGCCGCCGAACCAGCGCGCGGCGAGATTGTACACCACGGCGCACAGGCCGCTGATGAGCGAATAGAACAGCGCGCCCATCAACCCCATGAACAGTGCGAGCAGGAACGTCGAGACGCCGGTCAACGACTTCAACTGCGCGGCGTCGGCGGCGCCGAAGAGTTGCATGCCGGCATCGCCCATGCCCTTGAGCAGAACGGCGCTATACAGCCCGAACAGGATGCCGAAAAGCATCCCGATGAAAAAGCCAACGCGGATGGCGCTGCGCGGTTCGATGCGGGTAATTTCGCGACGCATTATTCTTCCGGCCTTATATAGGTGGCTGGACGGAACAGAATGTCCGGCTGCGTGGACGACGGTTCAATCACGACATTCTTGAAGGACTTCGCGCCATTGGGCCAGTGCGCTTGCAGGTGATGCAGACCGCGGTCAAACACAAAATTGGCCGGCGTCATCAGACCGGTATGCACGTCGTCAATAACCACTTCGGCGCCGGGTGGGTCGGAGTTGACGGCGACGTACTTCCATTGCCACTTATACGGCAGGCCATTCGCGCGCGGCAATTCGCGCGAGTCACCGCGTTCGATCGGGCGCATGAAGAACGCCAAACGCGTAGTGTCGCCTGCCTGCAAGCGAATATGCTGTTCCGGCGGAACGGGGCGAAAGCCGTCGCGGCGCAATGAGACGATAACGGAGTCGGCGGGCAAGTCAGAAATGTACGCGTTGGTCTTGGCGCCGCTCGGGCGGAAATTCAATAGAACTTCGCCGCCGGCGGGTGACGATGGGACGATCAGCACGGCGGACTCTTCGCGCAGCCAGGACAACACCCCGACGATCAGCGCAGCCAGCATCAGCACGCCGGCGATCCACATGCGGATGGCGGCGCGGCGGCGCGTGCGTTGAGCGGTTGAATCGGTAATGTTGTTCATTGGTAGTATTGTTAACAAAAATCCCCTAAGTCACGGCCGGACGGTAGGGGAAAAGTCAGTTCGCGAGAGGCTTCGCCCCTACTTTTTCGTGATACTTTCGAAGTCGGCGAGGTCTCTATGTCTACCGGTAGCGAGTTTGTTGGCGATGAACTGACTGCGACCAATATAAAGGGCGTGGGCACCGACAATCAAATACTCAACTTAGTGCTCGATTAATCCGGCGACAAACTCTTTGAAGTCTTGGTAGATTTCCCTAGCACTGTCTCCTGAGGATTTCCACGGCTTCAACGCGTTCATCCGGCGTCTTCGACAACCAATACCTAAGTTCAGCTTGTCTTCATCTTACTCGCCGACCTTCAGTTTGCGGATTGCTGTCTTGTCAATTCTGTCCATAAGTCCCTCGGACTTACTTTGCGGAGAAGGGGGGATTCGAACCCCCGGTACGGGTTTACCCCATACAACGGTTTAGCAAACCGCCGCCTTAAGCCACTCGGCCACCTCTCCGGGGTCGCGCGCTACGTAACACGCAAAAACAAAATCTTGCGGAGGACGGGAGACTCCGAACTCCCAAGGGCTTTCGCCCGGCGGTTTTCAAGACCGCTGCCTTACCAATTAGGTCTAGTCCTCCCGGGCGGAGGGCCGTCCGTCCCCGAAACAGAGAGTATATCCCATTTCGGGGAAAAAAGCAAGCGGGTAGGTGTGGGAAATGTTGTTCAATTTTATTAACTTGCGGCAGGAAACTGGTTGACCATGACTCTCTTCCGCTACCTTACCCGGGAGTTCATCCCGCCCTTTTTCTTCAGCCTGTCGCTGATCGTCTTTCTGTTTGCCCTCAATCTGGTGTTCACCATGCTGGGCCGGATCGTGGGCAAGGGTCTGCCGGTCTGGACGGTGGTTGAGTTTTTTGGGCTGAATTTGGCTTGGATGCTGGCGCTGGCCGTTCCGATGGCAGTGCTGGTGGCCGTGCTATCGGCGTATGGGCGGCTGTCCTCAGATAACGAGGTGACGGCGTTGCGCTCGTCCTGGGTGGGGCCCTGGCAGATGATCACTCCGGCCGTGCTATTTGGGTTACTCTCGGCGGCGGGGCTGGCGCACTTCAACAATAATATCTTGCCGGACCTTAACTACCGTTCCCGGCAGCTGCAATCGGATATCAAGCGCCTCAAACCTGCGATGGTGCTGGAGCCGGGCGTGTTTCTCTCGGACATTCCGGGGCACGTGCTTTATGCCCGCGATGTTGACAATGAGACCTCAGTGATTCACGACGTGATGGTCTATCAGGACGACGATCCCCGGTTTGGCGGGACGGTCATCGCGGACTCCGGCAAGCTGAAATACGAAGAGTGGTTTGAGGGCTTCGAGTTTACGCTTCAGAATGGCGAGATTCTGCGTTCAGATCGATCTCGGCCTGGTGAACATCACCGCATCGAGTTTCAGAGCGCAGTCTTCCGAATTCACGCGGCGGACATGTCGCTGCGGCGGACGACAAGTGAATGGCGCGGCGACCGCGAGATGGACGTCGCCCAATTGCGCGAACGCATCGCGAACTATCGCGCCAACGACGTCGAGAAGAATGCGAAGAATATCTTGCGGTTACAAAGTCGAAATCCACAAGAAATTCTCGATCCCGGCCGCATGCCTGATCTTCGCGGCGCTCGGCGGCCTGTTAGGCCAACTGGTGCGCCCGCAGCGGCATCGGCGTCTCGGCGGGCTATAGTATGGCCTTCTTCCTGATCTACTGGGTGTTTTGATCGCCGGTGAAGACCTGGCGGACCGCGGCACAGTGAGTCCGGCCGCGGCAATGTGGGCCCCGAATGTCCTGTTCACGCTGGTAGCAATATACCTGTGGTGGCGGCAGCGGCGATCCGGGCACGGACTGTTTGGCTAAACGAAAGAGACCGCGCGCAGCGGTCTCTTCTCGTTAGTCTATGGACGATCCTCAGCTTAACCGACGGCAATGACGAGGCGCGAAAGATTGAACTTCGAGGGTTTTTCAAGCACCACGGTGGCGGTGCTTCGATCGGGCGAGAGCTCTACGCGATAGTCTTTGTCTTCGTCGAAGTAGCGCGGGAAGACGAGGATCTTCTCAACCTTGCTCAAACCCAGCGAAGCGGCGTTGACGACGATCCGGGTATCGCGGCGCAGGTCAAGAGAACCGGTGTGGGCGACGGCTTCAATATCGCCGGTGTTCCACTTACCGAGGGTCGGTTTGCGAATCGCACCGACGCGTTCGAGATCGCGAAAGGTGCCGACGTGGTATTTCAGCGAATTGAGTTCGCGCGACAGGCTGTCATTGTTAGCCGCCATTTTGGTGACCTGGTCCATCATCGCGGTGCGTTCCTCTTCAAGCGAGCGAATCTGCTGCTGCAATTCGGACTTACGCGCTTCCAGGTCGTCCACTTCCGATTGTTTCTGATTCCGTTCTTGAATCAGCGTTTGGCGCTCCGCGTCAATCTTGCGCTTTGTTGCCCGCGTGAGTTCATTGGGCGTAATCCGCGCCTGACCTTGCGTGACAAACGTCCCGAAGACGCCTTCGCCATAGTAGTTCCAGACTTCAAAACCGGGCAGCAGTTCGGGGACGAGCGCCTCTTTTTCAATCAGCGCCAAGGCGTCGGTTTCGTTCATACCGATTTCGTCGGTCAGGAACTTCAGACTGATAGCCAAATGGGTATCGCCCTTCTGCGCGACGATTGGCGGCCGCAGACGCGAGCGGACCTCGCCTAACTCGGTGCGCAATTTATCGAGGTCTTTGGTAACGTCAATCACCTCTTGCAGGAGTCCGCGGTAGGATAGGTCCTGCTCCTGCGCGACACGGTTGGCCAAGAGGCGCGACTGTTCCTCGGTGAGTCCCATCGCGGACATGCCCGTTGTATCAATCCGTTACCCGGATGCGACTTGTTATAGCGTCCGACGAGGTCGGAGATTTGACCTTCGCGTTCGGAGATTTGTGTATTGATCTTCTCGACGCGATTCACCAGTTCCTGAAACGATCGGACTTCAGCGGGTTCCATGCGCGAGAAGAAGTGAAAGCCGAGCATCGCGAGCACGATCACGACGACGGCGATCGTTGCCCAGAGCGCAACGCCGCCGCGCTGCGCACAGTTTGGATTGTTCATGGCGTCATTCTCCCAGTTTTTTGGATATTCATCATTGGCGTTAAAAGAGGCTTTGTTTACGTCCGCGCGGTGAGCGGAAGGAACCGTGGAGCGAACAGGACCCGGCAATTCATTGCCGCGCGCGAAAAATTCAGTGCGCACGTCGGTGCACCCTGACGTGGCCAGTCCACCGGATTCCACGCAGATTTCGGCCGTCACCACGCCGCGCGGCGTCTTGAAATTCACTTGGCGGATACTGCATGGTTTCGTAGGCTGCTTTCATGAACTCGGCCCAGATCGGCAGGGCGGCTTTGCCGCCTTCCTGCCCGCGCCCAAGCGACTTGGACGGGTCATCGAGTCCGACCCACACACCGGCCAGCAAGTCGGGTGTGAAGCCGATGAACCATGCGTCGGTATTGTCGTTGGTCGTCCCCGTTTTGCCGGCGGTGGGCTCGCGGAACTCGTATTTTGATCGCAGCGACGCCGCCGTGCCGTGATCACTCACGGAGCGCATCAGGCTTTGCACGAGGAACGCCGTCTGCTCGGACATCACGACTTTGCGTTCGTTGTGGAACTGTTCGATCGTCTGGCCATATTGATCATCGAGCCCTGTGACGGCGATCGGTTTGGACCAGACGCCCAGCGTGTAGAACACCTGATAGGCACCGACAATGTCGAGGGGAATCACACCGGACGCGCCGAGCGCCAGAGCATCGTAAGGATCCAACTTAGTTGTAATACCGCAGTTGCGCGCGAGGGTAGCGACGTCGCGCGGAGTGGTGTGCTCGCGGATCAGGCGCACGCTAACAACGTTTAACGACTTGGCCAGCGCCTGCCGCAGGTCCACCATGCCACCGTACTCGTCAGAGAAATTCTTGGGCGCCCACAGATCTCCGTTCTCGAGTGTGACCACGAGTTCTTCATTGGAAATCTTCGCCGAGACCGGCAACCCCTTGTCAATGGCCGACGCGTAGACGAACGGTTTGAAGCTCGAACCGGGCTGGCGGATGGCCTGGGTTGCACGATTGAATTTCGTGACTTCGAAATCGTGGCCGCCAATCATGGCCAGGATGTGGCCGTTATTGGGGTCAAGCGCCACGAAGGCCAACTCAACGGGCATCTCGGACTGCGCCAGGGAGTCGGCGAGCCGCTTGTTGTTGGCGAGTTTGCGGATGCTCGCCGTCGTCGAATCGGGATAGAGCTCTTTCAACCGCAATTTCAATTGCGAGTTATTGTAGATTCCGCTGACCTTATCCTGCAGCTCCGGCAGTATTTTGGCCACGGCGCGTTCCGCGCAGGCTTGCAGGCGCGCGTCGAGCGTCGTGTAGACGGTCAGTCCGTCCTGATAGGGGTCGAAATTGTGGCGTTTGCCGAGCTGATTCAGCTCCTGCCGGACGTTTTCCGTGAAATAGGGCGCGATGCCTTCGTACGCGCTTTCCAAGGACGGATGGAGCGGCAGAGGCGTCTGTTCCAAGCTGTCGCGCTCGGCTTCTGTGATAAAGCCTACGGCCTCCATGCGGCTGAACACCAGATTTCGCCGCACGAGCGTATTCTGAGGATTCTGCAGCGGATTGTAACGCGTGGGTGATTTGGGGATCGCCGCCAGCGTGGCCGCCTCGTTCACCCCGAGCTCATTAACGCTCTTGGAGAAGTATGTGGCCGCCGCTGCGCCGACGCCATAGGCGCCCGCACCGAAATAGGTCTGCGTCAGATACATCTCCAGGATTTCATCCTTGGAGTAGTAGCGTTCGATTTCAATGGCGGTCAGCAGCTCGCACAGCTTGCGAGTTAGTTTTCGCTGCGGTCCGAAGTAGAGATTTTTGGCAAGCTGCTGCGTGATTGTGGAAGCGCCGCGCGGATGCAGATCCAGCGTGACCACAGCCTTGAGCACGGCCGTCGCCAGCGCTACCGGGCGCATGCCCCAATGCTCATAGAATTTGTGATCCTCGGTCGCCAGAAAAGCCTGAAGCACAACGGGCGGAACGTCTTTAGCGGCACGTAACTGCGACGCTGCGTGTACAGCTCTTTGATAACCTGCCCGTTGCGATCGAGGATTTTGGTGGCCAGCGCAGGATTAATATTCGCGAGCTCTTCCACCGACGGCAGACCGGAACGCAGATAGGCGACATAGGCCCACAATCCGATAACCAAACCGACGCCAACGGCAAGCGCAATCCAAAGAGCACGGCGCGATGCTGGCGGTGAGCTCACCGGCCCACCCCTGCTCCGGCCACTGCCGTAGCGTCAGCGTCTGACCGTCGTGCACGGCATAGCTGTAGTGGTAAATCCAGTCGCCCAGATTGACGTAGGTTCCGCCATTGTGTTCAATCTGCATTGGACGATGTGCATGTCCGAGGATGACGCCTTGGAAGCCGTTATCGAGTTTGTGTTTAGCGAAGGCAATGTAGTCAGCGTCTTCGGCCGGGTTACCTTTGGTGGCATTGCGGCTCTGTTTAGAGGTACCTCGCGCAAGCAACATGCCGAGATCTGGATGCAGCCACAGAAAAGCCGTTGCGCCAAGCGATTGCGCAGGATGCGTTTCAACAGACGATAGCCGTAATCTGAACGCAAAACGCCGTCGCCGTGAAACACGAAGATGCTTTGTCGGGCAATCTGCAAAGTCAGGGCGTCCTGAATGGTCCGCAGGCCGATCTCCTGTTCGAGAAAGCCGCGCAGGCGAAAATCGTGATTCCCTGCCAGCAAATAGACTGGGGTTCCCGATTCCGTAGCTTCCTGCAGGGTCCGGAGAATGCGGAAGAAGCGCTTGGGGATGACCGTTTTCCACTCGTACCAGAAATCGAACAAGTCACCGTTGATCACGAGCGAGCCGCCCTCTCGCTGCGCACATGGTGAATCAGCTCGATCATGCGCGTGAGTTGCTGCGTCGCGATTGGCTCTGGGTTCTGCGCCCAAATGAGCGTCCGAGGACAAAGTAGACAGGCGGGCTCAGCGTTGCCGCGACGGTAGGAACAGTCAGCATAGAAAAAGTAATATACAAACAGTTATAGGGTTAGGCAAATCATATCCGCGAGATTCGTCTCGCAAACTCTTGTTTCCTCAGGTTTCGGGGAGACAACCCCGTTAGCCGAACTTGAGACTTGACATTCCCTTGCCGGAGTGGTAATATGCTACCAGCCGGAACTACGCAGAAATCATGTACATCCCCAGTTTTGCAATATTTTGGGCAACTTACCGCCGGACGCTGATTGGCCTCCGGGGCCGTGGTGTTGTTCACTATTGTCGGCCTTTGGCCGGCTGGGACAAGACTTTGGTCGCCGCCGTGGCAACGCTTGTTGGACTTCTGACACAAGCCTTTGCGGGCGTTCTGGGATTGTTGGCGCTGATTCCGTGGCTTGGGCCTCTCTCGTGAAAGCCCTCTCCATTCCGGTCATCTGGCTGGTCAACGGTGCAGGCTATTTTGTGTCGGTGGTTCTGGCGGGCCGGGGACATGGAACCAGTCGTTCAGTCACGCATATTGACCGTGGTCCTTATCGTCGGAATTGTAATCGGCTTCATTCTGGGTAAACTTATTGGTTAGCACGAGGCTTGTGGCCAGGTTGTTCGGCCCTGGGTTTGCGACAGGTAGTACGATGCCTCGGGTTCTAGCCAGCGAAACCTGCCAAGAATTTCAAATTGTTATTTTATATTGTTATAGATATGTTTCATGCCCGGGCTGGACAATCAGGAATTGGCCCGGCGGTTGACTCAGCCGTGGGTTCGTTATTATTGACGAATCGAAAAGCCTCGAAGGATGCACATGCTGAAGCGATGGTTCGCAACATTGATTGTCTTGGCAGCCCTCGCCCCGGCCACGTGGGCGGGCGTGGAGGTGTTGACCTTGGAACGTCTACAGTCTGGGTGATCACGCCCGGCTGGAGTGGCGCACTGGGCAGGAGATTGACTTCCAGAAGTTCGTCGTCGAGCGCTCTGCAGACGGCACAAATTTCATTCCGGTCGGCCAGATTGACGCCCGTGGATCGTTCTCAGAGTATGCCTATACGGATGAGAGTCCGCTGGATGTTGAGCGCGAACGGATGTTTTTCTACCGATTGAAGCTCTTGAACGACGACGGCACTTTCACCTTCTCCCAGTCGCTGGAAGTTTCGCTAAATTTCTCGGCGGTCCAGCAGACGTGGGGATCCATCAAGGCGATGTTCCGCTAAACAGATATTCTGGTCAGGAAAGCCCTGCTTCATGGCGAAGCAGGGCTTTTGTTAGCAGTTATTCGGCCTACTCATCGGGCAGAATCCAGACGCGCATCGGCCAGGCAATCAGCAGCGCGACGAAGATACCCAGCAGATACCCGGCCGCAACGTCAGTCGGGTAGTGATAACCGAGGTAGACACGGCTATAACCCACGACGAGCGCACTAATGATCAGCACGGGGCTAATCTGGGGATAGAAGTAGCTCCAGTAGATAGCCTGCCCGGCCATGTTAGCGGCATGATTGGACGGAAAGCTGAAGGACGATTTGTACGTTGTCAAAGCGAACTTGTCCGTGTAGATCCACCGTTCCTTATCCTCGTCATAGTAATGCGTCTGCGGAATGACGTTACACGGTCGAATCCGCTGGACGGCGGGTTTGATGACCGTAGCAGCCAGTTGATCGGTGGCGGCCACAACGAGGAAACAGCAAAGCGCAACGATGCGGCCGCGGCGCTTGGTGCGAAAGAAGAAGATGACCCACACTAAGCCGAGCGGGATCATCCACAATCGCATATCGGAAAGCGCAGGCATGATCGCATCGAAGAACGAGCTCGTGAAGAGCTGGTTCACCATGCCAAATACCGCGCGATCCCATTGTTCAAACCAAGAGAGTTGAGCAGTCACGAGACCTCCTGTGCAACGACTTAGCTATTCATCCGTATTCAGCGTCGTTCCGGTGTTAGCTCGGCTTCCATGTCTACGGGCAGGAGCAGTCGGAAGACGCTGCCCATACCGGGTGTAGACTCGACTTCAATATCACCGCCATGTGCACGGACAATGTTCAGGCAGATGGACAGACCGAGTCCTGTGCCGCGCGACGCGCCTTTGTCGTATAGAACGGTTCAAAGATGTGCTGAACGACTTCAGCGGCCATTCCGCCGCCGCGATCTTCCACTTCAACCGCCAGCCACTTGTCGTCGCTGGTGCTCACCGCGCGCAGGTCAATCACTCGCCGGTCGGCAGCATTGTGCCCCGAGGCCGCGGCATCGAGCACGGCGTCGCGGGCATTGACCAGCAGATTAATCAGCACCTGCCTGATTTGATTGCGGTCGCCGCGGAACGTGGCGGCGTCAGGCGGCACGTTGACACGAATCTCGATATCATCCTGGCCGATTTGCGCCCCGACAAGTGTCATCGCGCCCTGGGCCACGTCGGCGAGCGTCAGCCGCTTGAACGTCGTGGTGTCTACATGGGTGAACCCGCGCAGATGGTTGATGGTCGTGGACATACGGTCCACCGTTGCACGAATCTTTCGAGATTGTTCTCGAGCAGGTCGTCAGTCAACTTGCCATTTCTGCGCAGGAGTTTGATCAAGTCCGCCGTAATGCCGATGACATTTAGCGGCTGTTTCATCTCATGCGCGATCGAGCCGACCATTTCGCCGAGCGACGCGAGGCGCGCGGTGTGTATCAATTGCGCGTTCTTCGTTTTCAGTTCCCGCGACCGTTGACGCACGATATCTTCGAGGTACGCATTGTAGTGCTGCAAAGTGGATTCGAGCTGTTTCTGCTCGGTCACGTCCATGCCGACGATTAACCGGCCATGCCGTCCGGGTCCTTCGCGAAAACGGCGGGCGCTCCACGTGAGCAACCGCGAACTATTCTCCGGTCCCATGATGGGGGCAATTCGCGCGGTCACTTCATGCTCCCACGCGGGATCAAATACCTCCGCCAACGGCGCGTTGCGATCACGATAGTACTCGCTGATCTGCTGGGCGGCCTCCTCCATGCGCATGCCGGTGACTTGCTCGGCGAAATCGTTCCAGCGCTCAAGTCGGCCGTCGGGATTGACATAGGCAATGAGCACATCAGCCGTATCCAACAGGCGGTCGCTAAACTCAATTTCTTCGGACAAAAAGCGCGTCCGTTCGGCGACGCGTGCTTCAATATCCTCAGTGACCGCGAGCAGGTCGCGCTGGATCTGGCGCAGGCTGGAGATATCAGTTAGGAGCAATACAACTTGCTGTCCGTCGGGATCCAGCGGCAGTTTTTGAATCTGAACCGAGAATTCGCCGCGTGGGATCACCACAGGTCCGCCGAGATCGTGTTCAAACAGCTTGCGCAATTCGAGCATTCCGGTCACCTGCCAGAGCTTCTGCCCGGTGATGACCGTCTGGCCCGCACCCAACAGTTTGGCCACGTCGGGGGCCACCGACAGAACTGTTCCGTCATTGAGCAGAGCACGGCGCGGCTGCGCAGCTTACCCAATGCCTCTTTCCCGATGGCCGCGAGTTTATCGAGCCGGGAGCGGTAGAAGCAGCGTTCCACCACGTTCAAGAGCGTTGCCGAATCCACCGGTTTGGGCAGGAAGTCGGCTGCTCCATGCTTCAACGCGCGCAACGCCAAGTTGCGTTGCGCGAAGGCGGTGACCAGAATCACATGAACCGTGGGGTCGGCCAGCCGGGTCTTGGCCAGAAGTTCGATGCCGTCCATGCCGGGCAAGCGGACATCGGTCAGCAAGACGCGGATTTCGCGGCGGCGGTGCAGCAGCGCCAGAGCGGCCGCCCCATCGCCGGCCTGATGCACGGCAAAGCCATGCTCGGAGAGCACAGTCGCCAACGCCTCGCGGGCCGCGGCGTCATCATCAACAATTAGAATTTCTCGGTCAAGCATAGTGCGATAGCAAGATAGCCCAGCCGACCAAGAAAGTCAAGCGTCCCGCTGTTACAGGTACTTCTTGACCAGACCGTCTATGGCCTCGAGCGAGAACGGTTTTTCGAGGAACCCGTCAGCGCGAGCCGTTTTGTCCGCGAAGAAGCGGCGGAAGTGGGCGAAGCCGGTGATGAAGATCACGGGCAAGTCGGGGTTAATGCGCTTGACGGCGCGCAGGAGCTGGAAGCCGTTCATCAGCGGCATATGAATGTCGGTGATGATCATGTCGGGCGCATCGGCGATGATCATTTCCAGGGCTTTCTGGCCGTTAGGCGCGCCGATGCCTTCGTAGCCCGAGAACTTCAAGAAGTTGATCAGGAGATCGCGGATCACTTCGTCGTCGTCCACCACCAGAACTTTTTTCTTCAGAGATTCCATTGAGACCTCGCGGCATTTCTATGGCTAATTTGCAGATTCGCTTGTGAGTTGTGAGTTGGACAGGTCCAGCATGGTCACCCCTCAATGGAGTAGTTCTTCACGATGGGGTCCGAGATCAGTTTCAATTTGTTCATGATGCCCTTGATCTTGTGCACCTGCTGTTGGATGACTTCAAGAGCCTGTTTGTCCTGCGCATCGGCGGCGGCGAATTTCAATTCGAGGAATTGGGCGTAGCCGAGAATGATGCCGAGCGGCGTATTGATATGGTCATTCGCGGTCACCGCGGTTTGGGTAATGGCGCGCAGTCGGGCCGACTTGATCCGTTCGTTTTCGAGCGCTTTGATCGGAGTGACATCGCGTTCAATGACCGAGAAGCCAAGGACTTCGCCACTCTCGTCCTTGATCAGGGTGTACGTCGCGGAAACCGGGAAGACTTCGCCGTTCTTGCGCTGCCGCTCAACTTCGGGATCCGTCATGGAACCGCGCTGTTGGAGGAGGCGCACGACGCTCGGTGACTTACGGGTGAATCCGGGCGGATCGAGGTAGTCATCCACATTCTTGCCGATGATTTCCTCTGCTTCATACCCGTAGACGCGTTCGGCTCCTTTATTCCACAGTTTGACGACTCCGGTCGGGTCGCAGGTGAAGATTGCTTCATGAGAATGCGTGATGACCAACTCAAGATAGTCGCTGACCGACTTTAGCTTAATCAGGTGCGTTTCAAATTCCTGATGCATGCTACGGAAGTTGTACTTCACGCGCGCATCGCCGCATGCCGAGACCACGCGGGCAGGATCACAGGGCAGGATCAGATAGTCATCCACACCGTGCTGCATCAGCTCCAACAGGACATCGGGTTCAGCGCGGTGCAGCATGGCGATCACGACAGGCCGGTCGTAGGCGGAACCGCTCAGCACATCCGGCAGCACGGTATGTCCGCTCAGCGGAACGTCCACGAAGAGCACTTGCGGCAGGCGCGCTGGCCAGGCGGTCGTCGCTTCCTGCATTGAGCGCGCGCGTTCGGTGCGCCATCCGTCCAATTCGAGCGCGGTGAGCAGCGTGTGACCTAAGCTGTCGTCAGCCGTGACCATTTGCACATCGCCTTTGTGCGTCAGCAGTTGGCGGTCTTTGGGCGAGGTAAGCAGCCTGTGCAGCGCCAGCTCGACGGTACGCGGCAGAAGACCGATCTCTTCAGGCAGTTTTAAGAAGGCGTAGGCCTGCGCTTTGCGCGCGACGTGCTCGGCGACAACGTCACGATACGAGGTCCCGACTAAAACGACGGGAACCTGATCCGTACCGCTATGCAGCGGCAGTTTCAGCAATCGGCAGAGGCGGAACCCGTCCAAGTCGGGCAGATTTACATCCGCGATGACCACGGCGGGCATGCGCGTCTCGATCATGCGAACCGCATCGTTTCCATTGGCCGCGAATTGGGCTTCGACGCCCTCAACGCTGTGGAGCGTGTGTTTGATCAGTGCCCGCACGCCTTCATCCGGCACGGCGATCAACACGGTCGCCAGTCCGCCGGCGCGGGGCGGACTGGGGACTCGCAGGGGTGACGATTCAAGCTCATTGCTCTTGGACGATTCGATTATGCCAGACGACGGTGACCGTCGAGGATTCTTAGCGAAGGACACCTTATCGGCGAGCGCCGCGGCCAATTGCAGTCCGCTGAGCTTGCCGTGGGGCGGTGCGAAGCGGCATTGCCGCATGACGGTGTTCCCGTCGAAGCCGCTGCCACTGTCCCAGATTTTCAGAGTGGTTTCTCCGCCGTCGCTGTTGAGCGTCACGCCATAGCGGGCGGCAGGATCACCGTGTGTTCCATGTTCGACGGCATTGTCCATCAATTCAGCGGCGAGGAGCGGCAAGCGGCGGTAGGCCACATCACGGTTTTCTGTTGATTCTGCGGCCACGGCGATTAAGCGCGCCAGATCCGCAGGTACCGGTTTGTGGTCACCGGGAAACTCGAGCTGCAATTCGTTGGACACATATCCGGCACCGGCCTCGTGGCGCAGGGATTCAGACAGCCGCAGACTCAGGTCAATCAGCTCGGCGATATCCGACAGCGAGTACGGTTTGCAGAGCACGTTCCAGGCGCCGAGTGTTAGCGACTTCTGCATGATACCGGGATCGCCCAAGCCGGTCATAAGGCAGATGATCGCCTCCGGTGCGATTTCATTTAGCGGTCGAATCAGGTCAATGCCGTTCCGACCCGGCATCATCATGTCCACCAGAATGAGGTCCGGGTTGGCGCTCTGACACGTATCTTCGGCCCGCGCCGAGTTGGTCTCAATCGTCACGGTGCAACCGACGACTTCGAGAGCCGCACCGAGCACGCTGGAGACATCCTGGTCATCGTCAATGATCAGGACATGCGGCGAAGGTAGGGGGTTGATCAACAAGTTGACGTATCCAAACGTGTCAATACACTTTGATTCACTTGTAATTGGGCAACATTCGTACCACGAAAAGTGCCTCGGTCAGGCAGACCAGAGGCACTTTGACAAAGCAAGCCGGGAAGCATGGAAATCCGGCTCCTTGGCGCATCTCGCGGGAGCCGGTCAGGGCAATTCGGTTACTGATGAAAATCTAACAGACCCTCAGCAGTCAGGTCTGCCGCCCGGGGTGTCAGGTATTGCCCAGTCGCGAGCCGTTCCCGAATTTCGGCCAACCGTTCCGGGGTCAGGGGCTCCAGCCGGGCGGCGGAGCGGGCCGTATCCAGCGCAGCCTGCGTAACCTTTTGTTCTGACGACAGTTCAAACTGGTCGCCGGCGAGATTGACCGCACGTTCCGGGAGTTTCGGGGCCTTTTCGGCGTTGGTTTCCTTGGCATCCGGTCCCAAATTGGGAAGTCCGTATGGCCTTGGGGATTCAATTCTCATGGGCAGCGATCCGGGTTGAAATGTTATAGCAGAGATTTCAGCAACTGTTGTGCCACTGGCGCTGGCTTATCGGGCGAGCGCGGCAAATTCGGCCGTGGGGAGTGCGCCTTGTGCCTTGAGGCGCTCGAACAGCTCGGCCCAGCCGGTGCGAATCTGGGCCAGGGCATCGGCGACCTGATGCAACTGGGAGATGTCGCGCTTGGCGTTTCCGATAGTCAGTTTGGTGGACAGGAAGCTGTAGGTGTTATCGAGCTGGCGCACGATTTCTGAACTTTCGCTCAGGTTAAGCGTCTTGCGCAACTCACCGATGCACTCGATCGCCGACTCAATGGCCTGGCCCTTTTCGGTCCAGCGGTTGTGATGCATATGGTCGGCGGCTTCACGTGTGTAACGAATGGCGCCATCGCAAAGCATGAGGACTAACTGCGGGGTGCTGCACGCCGCATCCATGACGCGATAGGTAGAAAAATTCGGAGCGACTTTCATGTTATCCCAGAACTCCCGCAAGGTAATTGCTTTGGTTTCTCATTCTTGAGAGCAGCGTTTCGAGATTAGAATACTGACGGCGCAGTTGATCTTCGGTCGTCTTGAGACGGCGTTCCCAAGAAACGATTTGGCGATCGAGATTCTCGTTTTGCGTTTCCAGATTCTGCTGCGCGTAGTGAACTGTGCCCGTGTCTTCGTCGGTGATGGCGCTCGCGGCGGTGGCCACAAGCTCGGTGATGCCCTTGCCCAGGCGGAACGATGTATTGACACTGCCGGCGATGCCCGTTCCCGGCGGTGTGAAACTCAGAGTTAATCCTTCTACGGCCGTGTCGGCGGCGCCGCGAATCAGGAAGCCATCAATGGTCGCGGCCTGTCCGTTTATCGTTGCGGAGGTCGGGACGCCGTTCGCGCCATAGTTGACGACGAGCGAGTAGTTTCCGCCCCGCGTGACTTCATTGCTCGAGACAAGTCCGATCTTGTTGTCACCTGCTTCAAATGACTGCGTGAAAAGGTTCACGACCTCGTCGAAACGATCATCGAGGGCCGCGCTTAGATCAGCTTCGTCAATTGTCAACAGTCCGCGGCTGGAAGAAAGAATCCCGACATCGGCGAGATGCGTCAGCTCCTGATCCGTGGGCAGAACGGCGGCCTGCTGCGCGACGACAGCAGACAGTTCGCTTCGAATGGATGCCAGAAATCCGTCGCCCAGGAGCGGTGCCGCGGCCTCGTTTTCCTCGTCGTACGCGGAATATGTCGAGATGTCCTGCATGACCGAATTGTAGGCGTCCACAAAGCCGCGGATCTTGTTCTTCATCGCTTCTTTGTCGTCGTCCACGGCTACGGTCACCTCGTTGCCGACATCGGCGGCCAGCAGATTGAGCGTCACGCCGTCGAGGAAGTTCTCGATAGTATTACTCGACTGCGAGACGTAGATGCCGTCTATGCGCACGTTGGCATTCTGCGCATCGGTCAGCGTCGGGACAAACACGTCGGTTGAGAAGCTGTCGCCGGTGACCAGCGTGCCCGCGCCAAAGGTCATGGTCACGCCGTTGGCGACCGTGACGGGGGTTCCCACGTCGCCGCTGTTGACGGTCAGCGTTCCGGAGTTGCCGGCGCTGTCCGTCCACGCCAGTTGGATACCGTTGGTAGTGCCGACTGTGCCGCCGTTCGTGACGGTGAAGACGAAGCTCTTGTTGACGGTGCCGCTGTAGGATCCGCCGGATGTCAATGTGGATGTCCCGCTCCACCCCGATCCGGTTTCGGCGGCGTCAATCACCTTGCCCGTGAAATTGAGCGTCGTCGGATTAGACGAGAGTGAAATGCGATGATCGAGCCCCGGATCGTTGGCAGTCAGGACAAGCCGATAACGTCCGCTGGAGGAACCATCATCGAGAATCGAAGCGGTCAACAGGTTGTCGTTGTCGCCCGAGTTGTTGATGAGGTTTTTGAGCTGTTCGAGCGTGGTGGCCGAAGAGAGATCGGCGTCGGCGATTGTGATGGTCTCGTCACCGATTTGGATGACCAGGTCTCCACCACTATCACCGACGCCGACGCTATTCTTGTCATTGAAGCCTTGAGCCGCAATGCTGTGAGCCTTCGCCAGTGCAAGCACTTCGACGGTATGCGAGCCGCGCGCGGCGCTTGACGATGCTTGGACCGTGACCACGGACGAATCGGAGGAGGAAGCCGATTTGACCACAAATTCGGATCGTCTGTCAAGATTCTGCGCTGCACCTTGCAGCCCGGAGATCTTGCCTTGGATCTGCGCCCACAGATTGAGCTTTGTTTCGTTGTCGCTCTTGCGTTCCTCGTAGAGGGCCAGTCGGCGCCTCTCGATCTGCATGAGTTGCTGGATTGTGCTGTCCCAGTCGATACCGGACACCAATCCCGAAACGGTGGTTGATGGCTGTGACACTGTTTCTCCTTATCGTACTGGACGGAGTTCCTGTTACGGAAGGGCCTCCGTCCGGTCAACCGCGCTCACGGGCGCGGTTGACCAAGACGATAAGGGGAGACTTCTTCCGATTAGCCGACGAGCTGGGCGACGATGTTCGGCAGCGAATTGGCCGTGCCGAGCATGGAGACGCCCGTCTGCATCAGGATCTGAGCGCGCGTGAAGTTAGACATTTCCTCGGCGAAGTCGGCGTCGCGGATTTGCGATTCCGAAGCCGTGGCGTTTTCACGCGAGATCTTCAGGTTAAGAATCGTGTTCTGCAAGCGCTCGACCATCGAACCGATGAACGTGCGCTCGGTATCCTTCGAGTTGATCGCCGAGATCAGGGTGTCAATCGCGCTTTGCGCGGACGCCGTGTCCGAAACGTTCAGCCCGGTGATACCCAGGTCTTCGGCGGTAACGCCACCGAGATTGACGTAATAGAAGTCAATACCGGTTTCATTATTCTCGCCAATATGGAACTTGATGCTCGAACCATCGGCGGCCGTCGAGACGGCGTTGTAACCGAGGGCCTGCGTCGTGTCCGTGCTGGCGGTAGCGGCGGACCGCGATCCGTCGAGCAGGTAGTACCCGTTATAGTTGGCGGCCTTCGCGATACGATCGGCCTCCGACTTCAGCTGCTGGAACTCGACGTTGGCGACCTGGCGATCCAGCGTGGTGAGGATACCGTTGGCAGCCTGCACCGCGATGGCGCGCATACGCACCAATTTTTCGTCAATGACCGCCAGCGCGCCTTCGGCCGTCTGCAGCATGTTGACATTATACGTGGCGTTCTTCTCCGCTTCGACCATACCTGTGATCGAAGAGCGAAGCCGCTCGCTAATGCCTAGACCCGTGGGATCGTCCCACGCGTAGTTGATGCGCAGACCGCTCGACAGTCGCTGTACGGACTGGTCCAAGTCGTTCTGTGATGCCCACACCGAGCGTTGTGCACTCAGGGACAACAAGTTGTGGTTGATACGTGTACTCATGCCTTCCTCCTCCGAGGGAGCTTGTCTGGAAAAGTTACCGTTAAGCTCAAAGTGAATTATTGGCACCCGTTATGGGCGCGGTTCACCAGAATTATCGGCGACCCAATCCTGAACTTAAATTCCCCTCGGTATTGAGGTTAGGGTCAATTAATCTCGTTGACCCGGCAGAGTTCACACCACATTCCCAAAGAACAAATGAGCCAAGTTCTATGAAACACTTGGTTTCTAAAATCCTCGTTCAAGAGCCGCTCGAGTGATTCTTGATCGAATAGTTGAGCGATCAGCGGCTGTTGCAACGCGCGCTTCAAGACACTCTGACCCACGCTGGACGAGAACAGCAGAGGTAGCGAGGCATGGAAAGCGCGTTTCGGCCTCCGCAAACAGCTCTCACTCAACAGACCCACCCCGGCTTTTCGCAGGATCGGTTTCTCGAGTCCGAACTGTGGACGCAGGTCGTGTGCGCTTAGTGACAGGGCGAACTGGACGACGTCAGGATCGGTGAACGGGACCCGCCCTTCAATCGAGCCGGCCATGGACGCGCCATCCAAGCGCATTAAGAGGTGGGGGAAGTGATCCGCGAGCAGCAGGGCGCGCGGCGCCTGCTCAAGCGGCACGCCCTCAAGCTGTGCGCCCAGCGCGGCGTGATCCGTGTACTGCAGCGATTCGAGGTCATCAACACTCCGCAAACTGTTGCGCAGATCATCGGCGCTGAACCACGTGGTGGCAGCGCGAAATGCGGACGGCATGTCCGCCTGCGGATGCGCGGATTGACGGAGACGCGCAAGCAGTCGTTGATAGCCGCTGAACAGTTCATCAGCCCCCTCCCCGCTGAGGACGGCTTTGACCTCGCGACTGGCGACCTGCGCCAGACGGTAGATAAGCACTTCATTGGGCAATGACACAGGCAAACCACGCTGGACAGTGAGGTCGCGCATGCCTGTGAAGAAATCTTCTATTGAGACGATCGCGGCGCGGTGCGTACTGCCGATCTGCTCGGCCACACGCTGCGCGTGCTGTAGGTCGTCGGTATCGCCCGCGAGGGCCACGGCAAATGTGTGAATAGGTGCAGCGTTCTGGCGCGCGTAGAGCGCGGCCAAAAGCGAGCTATCGAGGCCGCCGGACAAAAAGACGCCGATGGGAAAGTCGGCCCGCGCTTGACGATAGACGGCTTCACCCAGCAGATAGAGCAGTTTTGCAGGGTTGGCCGAGTCATCACCGGATTCATGGTGAGTGAGCATGCGCGGCGCCCACGTGTCCTGCCGGATGCTGTTGGTCGTAAGCGTTGTGGTCGAGCCCGGCGGGGCGAGCTGGATGTTTCGCCAAACCGTGCTGCCATTCGACGCAACCTGCGATGTTTGCAAGAAATGCAGGACTACGGCGCGCGCGGCACTTTGTCTTCCCGTTAGCTCTATAACCGCCGCCGGTTCGCTCGCGGCGGCAACGCTGGTACCACTGACGGAGAAGTAGGCAGGCTTAATGCCAAAGCGGTCGCGGATAATTTCGAGGGCACGGCCATCCGCGGAGAGGAGCATGACCGCGAACATCCCGTCCAGGCGCTCCCAGGCAGCGTTGTCATAGCGGGTCACGGCCTCGGCGAGAATCTCCGTATCACTGTGATTGGCTGGGGTCCATCCGTTTAGCTGCAGTAGTTGACGCAGTTTCTCGTCATTGTAGATTTCACCGACGAACGCCAAAGTGCGGCCATCAGCCAAGCGCAGCGGCTGTGCTCCGCCTGCGAAATCGCGCAACGACAATCGGCAGTGACCGAGTGCGCCGCTGCCACTGATTATGACTCCGGAACCGTCCGGGCCGCGTGATTCCAAGAGTTTCAGCGCGGCACGAACGGCCGGTTCGACGGATTGCTCATCCCGTAGGATGGCTGCGGAGCCGCACATCGTTATCCGGTCCGTTGGACGTGTGATTTTGCGGAGGGACTTTGGCCATAGCCGCTGAAAGCCGCCCGGCGCTTGCCAATACCGCTCAATCGGCGGCTGAGAAATTCAAGCTCGCCGCTGAGTTGCCAGATCATGTATTTATCGCTCGCTTGAAATGCTTTGAGCTCGCGTTTGACTTCCGGGCTCAGGGCCGCAGCGCTCAGCATGCTGTCAAGCAGCTGCTGGCGCTGGTCGAGCAGTTCACCCGCCGCCTCGGTATCGCGGCGTTCGACCGCCTCCCATAGAGCGGCGGAGATCCGCCTGAATTGCTCAGGCAGATCTACGCCGTTTGGAGAAGAGGTAATAGGCTGTTCTGTCTTTTCAATCATGCGTCATTAGCCAACCAATTGGGCGACGATATTCGGGATCTGGTTTGACTGGCCCAGCATGGAGACGCCGGTCTGCATCAAGATTTGCGCGCGGGTGAAGTTGGACATTTCGGCGGCGAAGTCTGCATCGCGGATCTGGGATTCCGAAGCGGTGGCATTTTCACGCTGGATCTTGAGATTCAGAATCGTGTTCTGCAGCCGCGAGACCATGGCGCCGAGGAACGTACGGGTGGTGTCCTTCGAATTGATCGCGTCAATCAGCGATTCAATGGCGCTCTGCGCCGTAGCGGTATTCGACACATCCAAACCTGCTACACCAAGATCCGATGCCGTCATGCCGGCGATATTAATGTAGTAGAAATCCAGACCCGTCTCGTTGTTCTCGCCGATGTGGAACTTGATCGAAGACGCTTCGGCGGATGTGGTCACGGCGTTGTAGCCGAGGGCGAGCGTCGGGTCGGTGCTGAGCGTCGAAGCTTGGCGCGAGCCGTCGAGCAGATAGAATCCGTTATAGTTTGCCGAGCGGGCAATTCGGTCCATTTCGCTCTTGAGCTGCTGAAACTCCACGTTCGCGACTTGACGGTCAAGCGTGGTTAGCACGCCGTTGGCCGCCTGAATAGCGATGGCGCGCATCCGGATAAGCTTCTCATCAATGACGGCCAGCGCGCCTTCAGCGGTCTGCATCATGTTGATGTTGTAGCTTGCGTTCTTTTCAGCTTCGACCATACCGCCGATGGCGGAGCGCAGGCGTTCGCTGATGCCGAGTCCGGTGGGGTCATCCCACGCGTAGTTGATACGGAGACCGCTGGACAGCCGCTGTACCGCGGAGTCGAGGTCATTCTGCGCCGTCCAGACCGAGCGCTGGCCCGATAGCGACAGAAGGTTGTGATTGATACGAGTGCTCATGTTACTCCCGAGATATTAGGTTTCCCCGCTAATCGCGGGACAGTTTCTTTAACAGATAGTCGGACATCGCGCGGGCCAATTCGGCCATGGGATCGTTGCTGACAGGTCGTTCCGTGTCAACCTTGCGCAGCAGTTCGAGTTTGCGCTTGGCGCCTTCCAGGGTGTAACCCTGGACTTTCACAAGATAGTTGATCTTCTCCAGATCGGCGATCGCCTTGTCGTCATAGCGTCGCTGGTTGCCAGTGGTCCGGGCCGGTTCAAGATAGCTTTCGAACTCCTTCTCCCAGTAGCGGATCGTCGGTTTGGGAATGCCGGTGATGGCGTGAACCTGTCCGATCGAATAGAGTTTGGGGGCCCTGGCAGATCGAGTACGCGGCACCGTTAGGATCTCATCGTGTTTCATCTCAAGTACTCCGATTGATACGTTTTCCTTACACTCAGGTTATCGGAATACCCGACGGAGAACTTTAATTTGCTTCATGGGTCCGTTCCGCACCGCAGTTGACCGGGTTAGCTACCATCTGGGCCATGCAGTCCTGGCAGTTGCGCAAAGCCGAAGGCAAGCGATATTCGAGCTCGTCTGCCAGAGCGGTATAGTCACCGGCCGTCTGCGCCGCGAGCACGCGATCAAGAACGGGCATCAGGGCTGTGCCGGCCTTATTGAAACTGGCGTAGTAAGTCGAACGCTCTTTGCCCTTCTGCATGGCCAGTGCGGCCCCCTTCAACGACAGCATCACACGATCCAGCGTATCCGCCAGCCGTTGATTGGCGTTGCATTCGTCGCCGATTCGAAAACTGGTTGCCAATTCCGGCAATTCGGTCGCAACTTGTTGTTGAATTTGCAGGGAATCCTTGAGGATTTGTTCGGTTACTGCCGAAGATTCCTGCACCATCAGGTCCAGCGTTGCGACGCGGGTCACGGGCGTTGCCAATTGGCGTTTGCGGCGAAAGCCGTTTTCAACCGGCGTTCCGTCAATACTTGCGGCTAACAGAATTTTGCCGCCGAGATGAATCTCTTGTTGAACTTCGGCGAGCACCTGACCGACCAGCAGGTCACCGGTAGCTTCCTTCGATAGTTCCAAACCGTTAAGGCGAATCTTCATGCTACCCCCTCGAGGGATGGAGTGTTGCGATATGTCATGTTAATCATTTCACTGTTGGCTTTGTCAAGCGCGTCGGCCGCCATACTGCAAGCGGAATACAGCGCGGCCAACGCATCGGCCTGCCGCGCCACGTCACCCTGAACGCTTGAACGGGCGATTTGCAGGAACTGCGCGACGTGATGCAGGGCGGGCTGGCGCAGGAGTCGCTCTTGTAGTTTTCGTTCAGCCGCGGACAAAGCGTTGGCGCGCGCTTGCAGCGTCGCAACAGACGATGCCGCCCTGCTTACGCGCTGCGCCTGCTGCGCGCAGTCCGAAAATAGACGAGCGATTTCGCCCTCAACGCTGGCGTTCAACGACGCTTCACCGCCGATGGCCTGGGACCAGAAACGCCGCAGTCTGCGTTGCCATGATTCATAAGCGCGATGCGTACCGACCACCGGCGCAAGCATCAACCCGGGAACGTTCCTATCTTCACGCGTTTCATAGATCGTGTACTCGCGAGTCGGCAACGCGATGGGCTCGCCGAACATCCGCAGTTCAAGCGCGGCAAGCACAGCCGTAACCGGTACGACTTCCGCGGGCGCCGACGTCACCGACTTGCTCGGAATGCGTTTGGTGACATCCGATAGATGGGGCTGCAGTACAAGCGCGTTCAGATCATAGGGCGCCGTCTCAAAGGCATGCGCCGATCCGCCCTCGATCACAACTAATGGCAAGCGCGTCGCCGCCGCAATATGCACCGGACCGGAATCCGCGGACACCATAACATCCGCTTGGCGGCATAGCTCAATCACATCGCGCACCGACGTTCGGCCCGTCAGGTCCTGCAAGCGAGCGTGCGTCGGGAATGGATGATTCGACTCCAAACGCCGCGCGCCGATTAGGGCGATGCTCGCGCCGCGGTCCAGAAGCGCCTTGGCCAAATGAACAAACGACTGCTCCGGCCATTGCTTATCCGATTGAGACGCACCCGCGTGCAGCAGCACTTTCAGACCCTGCCAGTCTCTCCGCACAGCCCGTTGTCCGGGCGCCGAGTCGAGTAGCTGCGGCTTTCGATCAGCGAACTTCGTCTGTGGCGTAATGGCGTTTACGTAGATATCAACAAGATTGAAGGAGCACCATGGCCTCGCCAAATTCGTCGCGAAGAAATACTGCAGCCACGAGTTGTTCACGACTTGATGACCGTCCCGGTCAAGTGTTACGCCAATGGAATCTTCTCCCGCAAGCGCCGCGAGGACCATCGAAGGTCGAGTGTGCGTAACGTTGACAAGCGTCGCGTGCTTTTCACGCACGATTGCATGTGACAGTGCCATATAGTCGGCCACTGGAAGCACACCCGAGCTGCCGTTTAGGGTACCGAGAATCTTCGCGAAGTCCACAACTTGCAGATCATCCGCTGAAGGCAGTTCGGATGCGATATCGACAAAGGATCTCTCCACCAGCAAGGTTATGTGCTCGGCGCGTCCGGCTGCTTTGAGTGCGCGCAGCATCGGCTCGATTTGAATGAGATCGCCGAGCCGGGTGATAGCGATGACCAGTGCCCGCTTCACGCTACAATGACTCCTTTGTCCACTCCCCACTGCCGAAACTCCTTCATGAGAAGGACGATCATCTCGGCACGTGTCATCGAGCGCGTTCCGTTGGGAAGTTTGGAAACCAACGTATCAAGCGCCGCACGCTCGTTGTCAGCAAACTGCGAAAGAAATTCCTGCATATCCGCGTCGCCCCAAGCCGCATCCTTCAGATCGCGCATGGTGTAAAGTGCCGTCGAACGGGCAGCCTTTTGCGGCGACCGATCCACTGTTCCATGATTTGGGAACAACGCCTCGAGCGCGGCTCGCATCCGCTGAACATAAGTATGCTCGCGCAACACACGTTGGCGAGCTCGCTCGGCCATCGCCGAACGCATTCCCTCGTCTTTGGAGAAGCGCTCAAGCGCGCTGACAAGATCTTGAAGCGAACGAACCACGGCAACTTCGCTATCATCAAACAGATCGGCCAATGGCGCTTGGTCGTTTACGAGTTGAAACGCCCCGCAGGCGGCAATCTCAAAGGTGCGCGGATTGACGAAGTCACCGCGCATCAGAAGCTCGTCATTGACCGCACTGTGCAGATTCAGGTTGATTTTGGAAGCGTTGTAAATTAGCGCGGTCTCTTCAGACGTTACCCGGCGGCCATTCTCCTGCAGACGGCTGTTCCACTCTGTCGGCCAGTCATTGCCCCAGATCTTTAGGTCGGGAATGGGCAGACGCTCGAACAGCGCGACACGGTTGGGATATCCTGCGCCAACAAACGACACCGGAGCACCGTACCGCAAGCGATCGGCATCAGCGATTGTGAGCGGTCGATGCAAAGCGGGATTGGCCGCCATCGGCAAGTACACGACTTTTCGCGCGCCATGCTGCCGCAGTGCCTCTGCAGCGTCGCCGACCTGAATAGTATAGACGCAGTCAAAGTCAGCTACGATGTGGCGCCAGTAGTCGAATCGCCGCACATCTTCAACGAACCAGAGCGCGGTGGTAATACCGGCCTCGCGAAGTCGTTGCAATGCAGCAATGGTCACCGGGCTTTGAGCGGTGTACCACACGAGGTCCGCATGCAGGGCAATAGCCGTTTCACACGCGAAGTCCGCCAACAACTCGGCAAGCCGCCCCTTAAGTCGCGGAGCCATGGCACCCACTCCACCGAACAACTCATAAAGCGAGTACGCACTGTCAAAAGGCAGCACATGCACATTGTTTCCCAACTGCTCGAAGGCCGATGCCGCGTGATACGCGATCGGTAGGCTGCCGCCGTAAAGCGGTGTTGGCACAACAATCGTGCGTTGCGGCAGACGCATGTCCATGGAAGTGTGTGTGAGTCGAATCATTGTTTATACAGACGCCTGGATACGTGCTGAGATGCGTGAATGCAAAGCGTTTGAAAAGTCACCTGCTAGCACCGGCTCCATTCCCCGTACCGGCGCAACACCACTTGGAACGACTTGCATGATGCTGCACATGTCGTTTTGCAAGGCCCACTCCTCCGCCGCATGACGCATGACCATGAATTTCGGTGCAGAACGCGCCACATTGGCGCTTTCACGCAACGCACCTGTGGCATACTCGCCATCCGCATCCGACAACTCCATGCCAACCAAAAACAGCTCGCGGTTGGTAAGTTTCAAAGCCAGATCGGCTGCGGCAATTCCGCTCGTTCCGCTGTGCGTATGGAGATCGTCCTCGTCGGCAGCGAAAACCAAGCCACGGTTACATTCGAGAGCTGCGGGATGTGACCAGGGAAAGACCACAAGTCGACTCGCCGGCGAAACAAAATCAAGATCACGTTCTGCCGCGTCACTCGACTCTAACACAACAATCCAATCCGGCTCGATGCCTGCCGACATCAGTGCTGGTACGGCTCCCGACGCAGCGACCAAAAGCAATTTGCTGCGCGCGGCGCACAGCGTCTCTACGCAAGCTGTGAGCGTAGGCCCGGCGCCAACAGCCACGCCAAGTTTTGGTGATTGATGCGCACTCAACTGAATTTTCGGCAGCTTGTGCCACAATAGGAGATTCGCGTCAATGTTACGCTTGATAATTGGCGCGTACTTCTTGCGTGACTGCGTCAGAACATGCTTTTCCGCGATCAACTCGCGAAGCGGCTGCGGTAGATAGGATTGCAGTGCAAGAACGTAAGGTGCGATGATTGTGCGTTTACCGGTACCAACACCAGATGTAGCATCCGCAAGCAATTCAAGGCCGCTGAAGACTTCGCCGGCGTCGCCTGACTGCAACTGCGCAGTTTCGAGATGCAGTGTGAGGTCAGCAAATGGCTCATAGCATTGAATTGACATTCCTCGACTGGCGAGCTCGCGCGCCAAATAGCCAAGGCCAACGCCGATCAAGATGACCGGATCGTCACTGAGGGCCTGAATGCTCAAGGCCGCACGCTCGGCTTCGCTTTGCGGTGACACGGCGCTATGCACGAGTACTCCTGTCTCCTTGTGCATGGCGGTCCACTCACCGCTCTCCGCTCGTTTAAGCACAAATTGATTCATGCCATTACCACATGATCGGCAAGCGATTCGCGGCGCGTCTTGAGCATATTTCCAGTGAAACTTTCGTAAGCAGAGGTATCTTGCGACGCTAGCTGGATTCGTGTCCGCGCCGCCAGTAACTGCTCCAGCCTACGACTCCGGTCGCTCGAGAACAGCCATGACTCTATGGCTGATCGCCACGCCGCATGCGTGTTCTCTACCAACAGCCCCGGCGCACTATCACTCAGTAGGTCGCTGAAAGGTGACACTTGTGAAAAAAGGCAGGGACGCATTGCACCGATGTATTCGTATGCCTTGATCGGTGAACGCGCAGCATTGGATCTCGATTCGGCCAGAGGCACGAGCCAAAGATCAATCGGCGCCCGAGTGAGCCGGGCAAGATGCCGCATGTAATTCGATTGCCAGCTTCCGCCGCGGCGCACTTGAGGATGGTACGCAATGGGTCCGGGATGAGCGCCCCACCAATAGAAGAACGTGCGTTCATTCTGCTCAAGGATATCTTCGATTACAGGAGTGACCAGCGCAAGATCCAAAGCATGCGCCTTTCCGCCTGCATATCCTATTCGCGTGCAGCTCGCATCGTTAGAGAGCAGCGGTTTCGAGAAGTGCTCGGACATCGACAGCGACGGGATGACATGTGTCCGCGACGCTCGCACCGTAAGATTCGCGAGGATTGCGGCGTTGGGAGCTGTTACAGTAGTGGCGGCAGCGGCGATCTCGCGGACGCCGCGTTCGAAGTCCGCGCGCAACACCGATCGTCGGCTTCCGGCTGGAAAGCGGTCAAGCAGAATGTCGTCGGCGTCAAAACACAGAGTGAGATTTCGTTGACGCTGAGTCGTCAGGACTAATTCCCGCAGTGCCGGATCGCTGATAGAGCGAAACACGACGAGCACTTTGGCCTCACCGAGGATACCGGCGACTTGCGCGGTGTTTTCGGTTATAGCGTGCAGCCACACGAAGTCGCGATTTTCGCGCAAACCAATCTTCGTCAATGGCGAGCGCCATCGCAAGACCGCGCCGGCGCTATGCGGGTGCTCGTCGGAGAGGATCACAATTGGGCAACCCACGCCATTCTGAATAGCGATGGCTGATGCATCGCCCCTCAAGCGGTCCTCCCAACGATTTCGCAAAGTCGCAGCATTGCTGTTATCTGCTTGATAGCGGTCCGGCGCCGAACCGCGATAATGCATGATATCGGCATTCGCCACATGCATGGCAATCCCGCGTTCACTTGCGCGCAAGCACAGGTCCACATCTTCGTACCCGTTGCGGTAACAATCGGCGAAGCCACCGAGATCGTCGAACAGATCATGCTCAATGAGCATTGCTGCGGCTGACAACCCGTGTACGTGGCCCCCGTCGAGTTCACATTGCTCGCCTGCTCCGCCGCGCTCGACAACACCGCGGCGCGAAACGTGAAAGCCAGCGGCTTGCAATTCACCATCCCAGTCACGCAGACGCGGTCCGCTGATTTTCCCAGAAACTCGTTCAGACAGGAGCTGATCGAGATTTTCAAGAGTCAGTTCGCAGTCGTCGTTCAGAAAGAGTAACCACGCGCCGCGAGCCATCAACGAACCGCGATTGCAGGCTTGCGCAAACGTGCGCACCTCGCACTGCGCGTCCACTACGACCAGGCTTCTTGCACGGGCGTGGGACAGATCAAGCGAATCGAGTCCGCCGCTGACGACGATGACTTCCGCGCGCAGCGTCGGCCGCCACTGCGCCAGTTGACGAAGCAGCACGTCGGCATAGTATGTCTGTGCGTGCTCGGGGATGACAATGCTGACGTCCATTGACCATGCGTCACTTGTAGCGGCAATATGGTCCAAGGTCGTCGACGTTGAAAGTTTCATTAACCACGCGTCAAGCTCGTCCTGAATCACTGGCGTCAGTTCTGCTGCTGTCATTGCTTGCAAACAGTGACAGCGATGACTAAGTGGGCCTGTGAGCTGTTCTCTCGCGCCCGCAAGGTAGATTCCAAACACCGGTTTTCCCAGAGCAGCGGCAAAGTGCAGGCCGCCAGTATCCGGTCCGATTACCGCGACCGAGTTGCCGAGCTCGCGTTTTAGGTCCAATAGCGAAGTTTGACCTCGCAGATCACGCAGGCAGCCAAGCGTACTGAAAGTGTTGTTCGCAGAGCGCGCACCAAGCAGAGTGATGGTGCCGATCCCTGCGCGTTGAACCGCTTCAATGATGCGATCCAACAGATCCGCGGTGAGATCGCGCTCGCTCTCTCCCGCGTCACACAGAATGGCCACATCGCTCTTGGACGGAACGCTCCGCGAGGTGTTAAGACTGCGCGGCACCGGCTGATTGGCGTTGACTATGAAGGCCGACCAGACTGATGAAATGTGTTGCGGGCCAAATGGCAGACCCGGACTTCCAAAGCCGCCGTCATTGTGGTCTTGACTGCCTGCCGCACCGTAGCCAAGACAACGCGCGGCTCCGGTGCTTTTCGCAAACTGCCATGCCGCGCCGTGATTCGTCAGATTGAGAACAATGTCAAAGGACTGCGACGCGCCCACAATGCGAAGCATTTCGGACATTGCATCCGGCAGATCAGTGTCTCCTCGTAGTACGGATGTCAGGATTCGAAAGTCAATCGGCAGAACATCATCGACTTCAGGAAACTCGCGGGCAATTGACTCATACGCTGCATCACAACACATGACCAAGCGCGCGGGACGCCACTCGCGCCACGCCGCTGCCATTGCCGGGCGCGAATGGAATAAGTCTCCCAATCGCGCCCACTGCAAGACAAGTAGATTAGGCCGTTGCTCCGACACGGCTTTCCATGTATTCTAACGTACTTTGCGCATCAGCGTGCTGCGGATTCAAGTCCAGTACGCGCTCACATGCTTCAATGGCGTCATCGGGAGATCCGTTCTTCCACAGTGCGCCGGCCAGATGGAACCAGAAGTCAGCATCATTGGGGAATTGCTCCAAGTAGGACGACAACGCACTGATCGCTGCATCAGGCTGACCGACTTCGAGCGCGGATCTATATAAATAGAAGACGGCCTCGCTGTTGCGAGCATCGGCCGCGACGACCTGCTGAAAGTGCTTCAAGGCTTCATTGTGGCGTCCCCGGGCGGCCAAACTGATGCCCAAACCAAACTCCGCGCGTGGTGCGGCAGGCTTACGAGTTAAGGCCGCAAGGAAACCGTATTGCGCCGCGGTCCAATTTTCCTGCATTAACGCCACGGAACCCAGGCCCAAGAACGGACGTTCGGATTCGTTGTTTACTTCGGCTGCGTGAATGAACGCCGTCTCCGCCTCAGCCGCGCGATTCAATCGTGCCATGCAGTTGCCGAGCAGTTGCCACGTTTCAAACTCGTCGTCGCGCGCAAAGGTCATTTTGCGTTCAACAATTGTATGCAATATGGTCGCGGCATCATCGTGCCTTCCTTCCAAGTACTTCTTCTGCGCACGATCCAGCAGCGACGCGATGTCCAACGGCGTATCCGGATTGCCGCCGGTCTGGTCGCCGGTTAGTGATTCGTAACGTCCGCCTTGCGCTCCCCACACGAGGCGCAGATTAAACTCGGCCAGATAACGCTCTTCGTCGGGAATAATCGTCGCCGCCCAGCGCGCGTTGAATCGTTGCAAGTTCTCGCGATCATTATCCTTGCGACCAGGACTTGACTCCTCGTGGTGCAGGATCTCGCAATCGGCGCAATAGTAATTGCGATAACCTTGCTCTGTCAGGCGCAGGCAGAAATCAATGTCTTCAAATCCATTGCGATAGCCTGAGTCAAAGCCGCCAAATTGATTGTAGACCTCCCGGCTAACGAGCATGCAGGCTGCAGTGACGGCTTGCATCATGCGCGATGTCGTGACAGCCGGGTGATCGGCTGCGAAATTCTGGAAGATGTGGTAAGGGGTGCCATCTTGATTAAAAGCGATCCCAGCATGCTGAACGCGACCATTTGCATAGAGCAGCTTCGTGCCGACCGCGCCGCACTTGTCCTGAGCGTTTGCAGCTGCGAGCATATTGTCAAGATAGTCGTCGGAGACTTCTGTGTCATTGTTCAACAGGAGCAGATAACGTCCGGTCGCCAAACGCGCACCGCGATTACAGGCCGCCGCGAACCCTTCGTTGGTCTTGTTGGTTATCACGGTCATGTCGCCTTCGATGCTCGACAAGAGCTGCGCCGTGTCATCCGTAGAGCCGTTGTTTATCACAATGACCTCATAGGACGCGTGGTTGGAACTGCGCGCGATGGCTTCCAGGCAGCGCTCCGTTAAATCACGGCGATTGAAAACGGGGATGACGATGGACACGTCGTACTGATATGCATTTTCAGACAGCGGCATAAGTTCCTCCGGGAACAAAGGGAGATTTAAGCGCACGTGCTGCGCGCTGGTCTCGTTTTCCAGTATTGTTAAACTCATTCATCACTTCGTCGTAGACCGTTTGCAATCGGTCGGCCAGCCGTTCGCTGGAGAATGCCGCGGCACTTTCAGCGATTGCCGGCGATGGCGTGTTCGACATCGCATCGCTCACTGCAACACGAATCGAATCAAGGTCCAGTGGATCGCAAACATGAAACGCTTCTGCTGGCAGGTAATCGGGCAGCGCACCCCAATCCGCCGCGACTATCGGAACGCCGGCAGCGGCACATTCGAGGTGTACGAGCCCCGGCAGCTCATAGAAGCTCGGCAGAGCGTGCGCCGCGGCGCCGCGAATCAGAGCGGACATCAGATGCCACGGCATCCGATCCAGCGTCTTGGTTACACCTCGGCGCGGCCAGGCCTTGACAGTGTTCGCATACTCAGGCTGCGGCGAGTATCCTCCTGCCGCGTAGACGATGGCAATGTCATCATGCTCCAGCGCGGCCTGCAATGCCAGTTGATTCTTGCGTGTTTCCAGGCGACCGATACATAGAATGTACTCCTCCAATCCAAGCGCACCTCGCAAAGATGCGAGTGTCTTGTCTTCAGCCGCCAGCGGTGCCTCAACCTCGAAGGGCACCACTCGGATACGATCGGCGCTGGCAGGAAAGGCCTCGGCCAAGCGGGCGGCTTCACTCGCGCTGCACGCCAGAAATCGCGCCACACCTCGAACATCATGCTGTGCAGCCTGCGGAGCCACGGCACCCCGGCCGATACGGCTAAGCACCGTCTGCAATTCTTCCCGGGGAAGACGACCCGCGCGACAGGCATGATAAACGGCAAAGGCCTCATGCGAAGCGTTTAAGTAGCGCGGCCAGTCTTCGAACAGCGTTGTGACGACGAGCGGCTTGCCTGATTGCTCAGCTAATGTCAACGCGTGCTGCATCAGCCGCGGCAACGTCATGTTGACCACGTGAATGATATCTGCGGCAACAGTCTGCTCGTCCGTCTCAGGGAAGAAGACTTCTATGTCCGACATCTGCGCCGCGCGCTGCATTTGCAGCATGACACGGGTATCACCGCCTTGCGCATCCCACACGTTGGCGCGATTTATCATTGCCACGCGAAGTTTCCGCGATGTCCGCCGCCGCGCGGATAGACGCACGGCGTGCTTTGGCAATTCAGCGAGGATCTTGTTGGCGACGTCATCCCACGTCCATCCACGCGCGTGCGCCACGCCGCGGCGACTCAACGACTCACGCAGGGACATGTCACATGACATTCGCAGCATGGCCGCACTAATTTCTTCAGTTGAGTTCGGATTCACAAGCAATCCGACGTCGCCAACCGTTTCGCCTAATGCGGACGTGTTTGAGGAAATAACTGGGCACCCGGCGGCCATTGCCTCAAGTGCCGGCAGGCCAAGTCCCTCGCTCAGGGATACAAACACGGTCGCCAATGCATTAGCGTACAGCGCGCGCAATTCCTCGTCGGACCTTGAACCCAAACCAATCACTCTATCGGCAAGGAAATTCGCACCCAGGGCATTCAGTGTGTCGCGCGTCTTGACATCGTTCATTTCGCCGACGAACAGCAATTGCGTATCAGCAGGCAGTTGTCGAGTCGCGTGCGCGAACGCGTCAATCAAGCGCGGCACGTTTTTGCGAGCGTCGGCCCCGCCAACATACAAGAAGTAGGGTGCAGAGCGCTGTCCAGATTGGTCAGCCGCTGCCACATCAAAGAAGAAATTGTCAACACCGCCAAAAATCGGGGTGACACGTTCTGCGGGCAAGTCCAGATAGTTTGTGCACTGGATTCCGACGTAATTGGAAATCGGAAAGACGCGTTCGCAGCGAGCGGCGACGGTCTCGATATTCTCCAAGTACTCATCTACGAGTTGAAGACTGCCGCGTAGATACAGATCGGGAAACTCAAGCGGAATGAAATCGTAGATGATCGAAATCCAGGGACAGCGGACGATCGGCAGAGCAGCAGTTCGCCGTCCGGCGAGCATCGGCGACGGGTCAGTCAGCAGAAATACATCCAGGTCAACGTCACAGCCAGCGCCCATCGCGCGGAAGCTCGCGTTAGGACTCGCAAACTCTCTGTAAAGTTCTTCGTCCGGAGCGATTCCCGGTTCTGCTAGCAGCACGAAGTCGTGCATGGAGCCTAAACGCAGGAGACGGCTGACCGTGGCGATCACATAGCGGCCGATGCCGCGCTTGCGAGTAGATGGAATCGCCAATGGACGAATATCCACGCCAACTCGCAATTTTCCGGACGTCGTTCGACGCGCAGACAGGTCTTGTGCAGCAGGCGCTGCACGGAACGAACCTGCATACGCCGCAAGACGCTTGTTGACGCGGACAAGATCAAGCTCCAACTCCGAGGTCAGATTTGCGAGAGCATTCGGCGAAACCCACGAGGCGATTCGATCACGGCTTGCCGCATACCATTCGCTGTCCATTCCGGTGAGAAGCGACGCGGCTTGCGCCAACGCGATTTCCGCCGCTGGATTCGTCTCTTGCTCGGCCAGCTCGTAGCAGCGCAGCCAACGGCGTTCGCCCGCACCGCAGCGCGATCGCTGTTGCGCCAATTGCGCGGCCTTCTCTTGTAACATGCTATTTGCCACGTCGCCTGCTTCGCCTACCGAATAACCGGTGGCGTGGCTCGTTCCAATGTGACAGTCTTCCTCGCCGCTATCGTTCGCGGCGGCGGCGTCGCAGTTCGCAATAGGTGGTCATAGTCCGCGCGCACCATCATCTCAACCAATCCCTGAAACGTCACATTCGGCGTCCAGTCGAGATCTGCGTGTGCTTTACGAGGATCACCGACCAATAGATCAACTTCGGCGGGACGGATCAGATCGGCGCGAATACGAACAAAACTCTCTGGGTCAAGGTTGACACAAGCGAATGCCGCGTTCACGAACTCCTGCACGCTGTGCGTCTCCCCGGTAGCCACAACGTAATCGCCGGGACTGTCCTGCTGCAGCATGCGCCACATCGCATCCACGTAGTCGCCCGCAAATCCCCAATCCCGTCGAGCGTCAAGATTGCCGAGTTCGAGCTGTTTCTGCAAGCCGAGGGCAATGGCCGCGGCTGCGCGCGTAATTTTGCGCGTGACAAATTCCAGACCGCGCCGCGGCGATTCGTGATTGAAGAGAATTCCGCTCGATGCGTGCAAGCCGTACGATTCGCGCATGTTTACCGTGATATAGTGGCCAAACGCCTTAGCCACGCCATAAGGACTGCGCGGATAGAACGGCGTATTTTCGCACTGCGGCACTTCGCGGACTTTCCCGAACATTTCGGACGAGGAAGCTTGATAGAACCGTGCCTCCGGGCAGACATTGCGCAGCGCTTCCAGCAGGCGGGCGACTCCCAGCGCCGTAAATTCGCCCGTAAGAATAGGCTGCTGCCACGACGTGGGCACAAAGCTCTGCGCCGCGAGATTGTAGATTTCATCAGGCCGTGACGTTTTCAGCACTTGCTCAAGGGAGTTCGCGTCGAGCAGATCCCCCTGCAAGAGAGTAACATCTTCACGCAGATGCTCAATGCGAGCGAAGTTCTCGGTACTGGCACGGCGCACCATTCCAAAGACGGTGTAGCCCTTGTCGAGCAGTAACTCCGCTAAGTAGCTTCCATCCTGGCCGGTGACGCCTGTGATGAGCGCTCGTTTCTTCATGTTAGCCTAAGTAGTCTATTAGTGAACGTGAAAGCACACGGGATTGTATGGCGAGCAGGGCGTTGTAGACGCCCTCCTCCACCGCAAGTCGGGAGACGAGATCCGTCATGTCCGCGCCTTGCGCTTGCTCCAACTGCTCTGTCCAGTTGATTTCGGCCTGCGATAGATCATTCAATTTGTTTTCAAGTCGCTGGCCCAGCGCGCCAAGATACGTTTGCTGCTCAACAATGCGTTGGCGAACGGCATCGAGGTTATCGCGCAGAACATGAGTGCTCAACGTTGCCTCCTCGCCTGTGGGCGGCGTGTTGTCGTTGGCAATCGTGTCGCGCAACTGAGCAACGACGTAGAATATATCGCTCGCGGTACCGGCTTCGCCTTGCGGCTGAAAGAGGCGGTCACCGGTCACGTTGATAGCAACATTCTCGTTCTCGTCAATAGTACGGTAGACGCGGCCGGAGATGGACTCGTTAACAGCCGCAACTGATGTTATCAATCCGTTGGCGTCTCGTGTCACGGCAAATGGCGCCGCTGTCGTGCCGTGCCCGGCAAACAGATAGCGGTCGCCGACCTGTGCATTGGCATATTCGAGCAGGGACTCGAGCTTCTGATTCAACTCTTGCGCCGCGAAAGTGCGATCCTCCGGCGTCACGTGATCGTTATCGGCTTGCAGTGCCAGCGCGTCTATTTCGTTAAGCAGTTCGACCAGCGATGTTAGTTTAGCGTCCGCGGCTTCAACATAGCCTTGACCATTCTCGATGTTGCGACGATACTGTGCGATGGACTCAATCTGCGAACGAGAGTCCATGGCGTGTCCCGCCGATGCGACGTCCTCGGACGGCTGAAAGATGCGTTGTCCCGCGCCGAGCTCCTGCTGGATGCGCGTCATGTTATAGAGGCGCTGGTCGACGTCCCGGACGAAACTCTGATGCTGCTGCAAATGAGAAACGCGCATGTTACTTGAGGTTAATGACGGTTTGCATCATTTCATCTACGGTCTGAACGATTTTTGCCGCGGCTTCATAGGCTTTCTGCGATTCAAGCAGCCTGGCCATTTCTTCATCGAGGCTTACGCCGCTGATGGACGCTCTGCGGTTCACCGCATTCTCGAGCACTGCATTCTCAATGTCACGTTGTTGAATTGCCGCAGCACGGCGGCTGCCCGCTTCAAGCGGTATATTCCGCAGCCATTGATCAAGCGTGACACCGTCTATACTCGTGCTGTGCTGCAACTGCGCGATGGCGAGCGCCATGGAATTGTCGCCCGGCGCATTCGCTCCGCTCGCCGCCGCTATATTGGCCGGATCATCCATGATGGTCGCGCTCAACGCCAGATCGGCTACGCCCGTCGCTCCCACCCGAAAGAACTCCTGACCTTGGGAGCCGTTCAGCCCGTAGCCCTGCATGTGCAGTTCATTGATGGACGAACTCAATTCTCGCGCGAACTGATCCAGCATGGCAATCATGCCCGGCAATTCAACGTCCCGCTGCTCTATCAAGGCACCCAATTCACCGCCCATGGGGTTCCACGTTAGCGGCGAACTGCCCAACGTCAAATTGTATTTGCGCTTCGGGTCGCTGGTTGTTTCATCAGCATTCACGCGGACTGCCATGTCGCGCTGAACGATTATCTGGCCGCCAATGTATACATTAATCGAACCGTCACTTTGATCTTGTACGGAAATGTCGGCGATCTGCGCCAATTGTTCAACGAGCAGATCACGCGAGTCCCGAAGGTCCGACGCCTCCTGACCGCTGAGCTCGGCGCGGCTGATGCGGACGTTCAAGTCCGCAATCGCCGAAGTAAGATCGTTCATCCCGTTCACGGCGTCACCGATGCGGGCGTTGGTATCTTCGATCTGCTGAGCAAGGTTCTGGTGAACGCGTTTGAGACTGCTGACAAGCGCACCTGCGCGGTCACGCAGAGCGTAGCGCGGAGCCATGCTCTCTGGGTCATTGGCCAGATCATGCCAGCCACTCCAGAAATCGTCCATCAGTTTACCAAGGTTGTTGTCACCGAGCGCGTTGAACACTTCTTCAACGCGGCCGAGTCGGTCCTCACGTTCACTCCAATAAGACGCCACGCTGGTTTCGCCGCGAATCTGCGAGTCGAGCAGGCGATCGCGCACGCGAGCCAGACGAAGCACGTCCACACCGGAACCAGTGTCCCACATGCCCGTTTCGCCGGGCGGCGCGGTTTCCAGATCGAGGCGGCGCCGCGAATAGCCGACGGTGCCCGCATTGGTCGTATTGTGACCGATGACTTGCATCGCCAGCTGCTGAACCTGAAGTGCGCGGCGGCCTTGCTCGAGTATGTTGGAGAGTGTACTCATGCGTTACGCCTTGCGGTCAATCATGATTGAACGGCCACCGTGTCGGCCGTCATAATTATTGTTGGCTTCGATAACCTCGAGCAGCTCAACGGTCGCTCGCAGACTCTCGTCAAGTATGCGGCGCGAAATCTCCAGTGTTTTCAAAGCATCCTGACGCAGCGCGACAAACCGGCGGCGCATCTGCTGCTGCTCATTGCGCGGCAGCGCACGTTGGGCGCGAAGCAGGCGCACCAGATTGGTCTCAACTTCGGCCGCCTCACCTTCAATACCGGCCAGCTCATTCTTACGCAGGCGATCTTCAAGCCGCTGGATGTGAATCTTCAGACAGCCTAATTCCCGGACGAAATCGTGTGCTTCAGGGCTCACTTGTCACCTCTTTGCTCGGTATTTTCGGCGGTTCGGAGCTGCGCGAGAATTCCAAGATCGAGCGAGCCGGCCAACTTTTCCGCGAGCTCCCATTGCGCAACGGCTCCAAGCGTATTACCCTCCACTCCATCTCCGAACAGGGATTCGCCTTCCAGGCCCTTTTGCAGTTCCTGCAAGATTTGATGCGTCAGCAGAGTTTCGAACTGATCGGAAACTTCCGCGACGGTCGGTTCACGATGCGTCGCCGCCCGCGTCAAAGCGATGGGTTGATTCGTCGGTAGAATTTTCATTAGATAATTACCAGTTCAGCGCGCAGAGCGCCCGCCGCTTTCAGTCCCTGGAATATCGCAATCATGTCGCGTGGCGTCACGCCGAGGGAATTCAGCATGCGTGCCACGTCACCAACCGATGCCGCGCCTTCAATCTCCTTGAGCCCTTCGCCGGCATTCTCGACGCTGATGGTGCTTTGTGATTCGATGACAGTTTCGCCTTGGCCGAAAGCGTTGGGCTGGCTGATCACCGGGCGCTCGGAAATTTCCACGGTCAAGTTGCCGTGCGCAATCGCTGTCGGCATCAGCGTCACACCCGTACCGACGACAATTGTCCCAGTGCGCTCATTGATAACGATGCGGTCCGTCCCGATGGGCTCGATCTGAATGTCTTCAATGATAGATTGAAATTCGAAACGGTCGCTCTGCGTTTCGTACATCGTCGGCACGTTGACCACAACTTGGGCCGGGTCGTCGGTGCGCGCGCTGCCGCCGTAGTGCGCGTTGATTGCTTTGGTAATCGCGACGGCAGTGCGCAGATCAGGCTGCTCCAGCACAAGGACAACGGTATCCGCAGGCGCGGGAAGTTGCGGGCCGTCCGCGAAAAGAATCGTCCCTCCCGGAATGCGTCCGGCGACGGCGTGATTGCGCGAGACGCGATTGCCCCCAGTTTCAAAGTTAAAGCCGCCGATGGAAATTGGACCTTGCACCTCGGCGATCGGATTGCCCCACGGATCGTTCAACACGGAACGCAAGAGCGTGCCGCCCTGTAGGCTGGTTGCATCGCCAAGCGACGAAACGAGTGCGTCTATGCGCGCGCCGCGCCGCGCCCCGGCGGGCATTTCGCAGGTGATCATCACCGCCGCGACGTTCTTCAGCTTCAACTCGCCCGGCGCGACTTCGATGCCGAATTGCTTGAGCATGCTCGCGAAGGTCTGTGGCGTAAACGTTGATTTGCTGCCATCGCCAGTGCCTGCCAATCCGACGACGAGACCGTATCCGGTCAGCGTCACGGGCGTCGTGTTGGGATAGCCGGTTAGGTCACCCACGCGCACGCCGCCGAAGGCCGTGGCCGCTGCGAGCAATATGGAAACGATAGTCATTCGCATTAGAAGATCCAATCGAAGATGCGCGCGATCACGCCCGGGCGTTCGGTGTTGCCCAGCACCCCTTTGCCCTTGTACGAGATTTCCGCGTCGCCAATGAGGTCGGACGTGACTGTATTGTCAGGCGTAACATCGGATTGGCGCACCGTGCCGGACAGTATCGTGAGTTGCCGTTCGCCATTTATGACGACCGATTTCTGGCCTTCTATACGCATGTCGCCGTTGGGAAGCACTTCGATTACACGGACCACAACGCTGCCACGAAACGTGCCTTGCCGCGTAGTCGTGCCCGTGCCTTTGTGTTCACTCTTAGAGGAACCGCTTCCGGACAGAAGCGGAATGAAATCGAGCGGACCGGAACCGGCGGCTTGCAATTCGGCATCAAACTCGCCCTTGGTATTGGTGCGGGCTGACGCGGAGGCCAAAGAATTTTCGATAATCAGCACGGTAAGCTGATCGCCTACATTACGCGCATTGCAATCGTTGTAGAACGATGGCGCAAGCCCGTTGCCGTGGACGCCGGCCAGAAGCGCGGCGCTCGACAAAAGAAGCAGACTAACGAATCCAGCGCAGCGTGGCATCATCTTGGATCACTCCTTGCAATCTATTGCGTTCGACTTCGGGCACGCGCACGGGAATTGTCTCACCGACTCCGCCGTCCTTCATCGCGACGCCTTCTACTTTTACAATCACTCCGCCCTGCTCGTAGTGAATCACGACGGGATCGCCGGAGTGAATGATGGCTCGCGGGCGCACATCCGCCGCGAGAATCGCCCGGCCAGGCACCAGCGGCCGCACGGCGAATTTTCCGACGATGGTCTGCGCGTCCAACAGCGCGACATCGCGCAACGCGCTCCATTCACATTCGATTTCATGCAGATCCTCGCGGCGGATTTCCGCGCCGAGCTTCACGCGGTCGTTTACCGACCAGGCCGCGCCATAGATTCGCGCCCGGCCCTTGACCGTCAAATGCGCGGGCTGTCCGGCGGCATCGCGGCCCGTCAAGCCGATGGTCAGTTGGTCATGCGCGGACTCGGGCAGTTCGCTTGCGACAATCACTTCTATCCACGACTCCAGCGCGGCCGCATCGCCAAACACCGGCTCCCATTGGCACGCGACCTGATGCGGTGCCCATGTGGCGGCAATCAGGCGTTCGAGGCGCGTCATGTCTTGCGCGAGACTCATTAGTGGAAACAGGCTAAGCAGAAGGACCAGTTCACGCAGCATTAGCGTTTGAGCTGCGTGGCAATGTTAATCATATCGTCAGCGGTGCGGATCGCGCGCGAATTCAGTTCGTAGCCGCGCTGCGCCGTTATCAGATTGATCATTTCGTTAACGATCTTGACGTTTGACGCTTCCAGGTAACCCTGTTCGATCGTTCCTGTGCCGTCTGCGCCAGGGGTCGCCGTCAACGGATCGCCCGACGACACCGTTTGTGTGTAGAGATTGCCGCCGTCGCTCAACAAGCCCGCGGGATTGACGAAGCGCGCGACTTCGATCTGACCGATTTCACTGGGATCTGTATTGCCTTGGGTCATCACCGACACCCGGCCCTCGGGCGAAATCATGACCGACGTGGCGTCGCTCGGGATGTTGATCGGCGGTTCCATCGGCAGGCCCTGCGCGTTGACGATCTGACCTTCGGCCGTGAGCTTCCATGAACCATCGCGCGTGTATCCCAGCGTACCATCGGGCATCAGCACTTGAAAGAATCCGTCGCCGCGAACCATCAGGTCGAGAGGGTTTCCGGTTTCCTGCGGCGTTCCCATCTCGAAGTTCTTCACACTGGCGACAACGCGCGTGCCGCCGCCGATTTGCAGTGGAACGGGCAGCGAGGTGCCCTGATCCGTCGGAGCGGGAATGCGCACGTTTTCGTAAATCAAGTCTTGGAACTCGATGCGGCTGCGCTTATAGCCGGTAGTGTTGGCATTGGCGATGTTGCTCGCGGTGTTGTCGAGATTGCGCTGCTGAGCCTGCATGCCGGAAGCGGATGTGTAGAGAGCTTTGATCATGAATTGCCTTAGACTCGACCGATGTCATTGACGACGTGATTGAGCGATGCGTCCTGCGCCGTCATCAGGCGGGAACTTGCTTCATAGTGCCGCGCGGTGGCGATCATCTCGACCATTTCGCGCACGGCGTCTACATTCGATTGTTCGAGAAATCCCTGGGCAACGCTGGTGCGGGCGACGGCGCGCTCACCGGCGGCGTTGTCCGGATCGGAAAACAGACTGTCTTTGGTTTTGACCAGCTCGCCGGGATTTTCAAACTCGACGACGCGCAATCTGTCGAGACTTACGCCGTCTACAGAGACTCGGCCGTCATCGCTGACGGTGACGATACCCGGTGGAATCGTGAGGTCGCCGCCCTCGCCTTGCACGCGGCGGCCTTCGGCATCCACCAGCTGACCTTCGGCGTTGCGATCGAAGCGGCCATTGCGCGTATAGTGCGTGCCTTCTTGGTCTGTGACGACGAAAAAGCCGGAGCCCTGGAGCGCAAAGTCGAGCGGTGCTTCGGTAGACTCGAGTGGTCCCGCACTGAAAGCAGTGTAACCCGCACCTTTCACGGCATCGAGCAAATTGCGCGAATCGCCCACGTTTGCGCCGTCAAGCTGCTGCTCGATGACGAAGCGGTCGCGCTTGAAACCGGTGGTCGAAGCGTTGGCCAAATTGTTGGCGGTCAAGTCCTGTCGGACGATGCCCGCGCGCATGGCGGCGGCTGAACTGTAAATGCCTTTGATCATAGCGAGGTCCTGTTACCCTTGCAGAATCTTTGCAAGGATGGTGCCAAGCGCTATAACAAGTTAAGCAATCCAGGAGGTCAATTTAACCGCTTAAGAAACAGAAGTTAAGGAAGTGCAGAGGGTAGGGGAAAACCGGGGCAGGATCCGTGCTCCGGCACAAACTGCCGGAGCGTTGAAGTGGGACTTAAGGTTGGCTCAGGTGCGGAGGTCGAGTGGGAAGGCGACGTTGGGAGCGTCCGTCGGCACTGGCGCGAGCAGGCGCAAGCGAATGCGCGGCGAGATGGCCAAGACCTGTACGGTGATGGGATCGCCGACCGAGACCGGTTGTTCAGGGTCTGCGACGAGCATTCGACCCTTAAGATCAATCAAGACACGTGACGTAGAGAGTTTGCGGCGAACTTTGGTCGTGAGGATTTCGCCGACGCGGAGGGGGATCAAGGTTTGAGACACGGAGGGCCTTATGAATTCAAATCGAGTATGAGTTTAACTTCGTCTTGTCCCATGTCGAGCTCCTGCGCAATTTCGGCCAGGGAACGGTTTTCAGCAGAAAGTTCAAGCACTCGCTTGACGCGGCGGTCCATCAGCGATTCCTTCATCGCGACCTCCATCGCAGGTTCGCTGTCAGGGAAGTCCGGTTCGGGCTCGGGCGCGGGTTCGGGCTTGGCCGTCACGGGCGGATTGGCCTTAGGTTCGCGCTTGGGCTTCTCGCGCTTCTCGGCAGCGATAGCCTTATCAAGCGTGTCAAGGTCCTTGGCGATTTCCGCCGCGGCATCGGGGCTCTTGGGCTTGCGCGTGAATTTGGGCAGTGCGAATTTGGGCAGCTTGAGATTGAGTTTCAGTTTGGGCATGCGAAGCCGCGCACCGATGGCTCCACCTGTTATCCCGGCCGCGAAGGCAATCGCGATAAACATCCACAGCGGCGCATTTGACGACGCGGAATGCTCCGTCACGGCTTGTTCGGCAGCATCCATGGTATCGCCGGCGCGCGTCTTGTGCAATGCACCATACTCGCGTGCGGCCTGCGAGTCGCCGGTAATTCCATAGAAATCGGCCAGCACTTCAAGCGCTTTAATGCTGTCGGCGGTAGCCAGTTGCTGGGCCTCCGGCTCGGCGTGCGCGTTGACCCCAGGCTCGGCATGAGCGGCCGATTCCTGCGCAACATGCGGATCGGCTGGCGTCACTGCCTGCGATTCGGTTTGTGGCGGAGTCGTGCCCTCAGCCAACTTCGTTTCAATCGGCCGATCACCGGGAATATATTCCGGCTCTTTGGGCTTTGCACTCTTCTTCGGAGTCACCGGCTTGGCCGTGGCCGTCGAATCGTTAGCAGATTGCGTCGGGGTCTGCAACTGCTCACCGCGCCGCGCCAGATCAATCGCCAATCGCCACGTCGGCCCCGCCAGCTCCAAAGGCACCGCGGACAACGGCACGGCGCCGCGGATTTCCAGAATGATATCGCTCGCGTTTTCGCGGAAGGCCTCGACGCTATTGAGCAATTTGATCTGCGACGGCAGTTTGGGCAGCGCGAACTTATCCGTGACGCTTACAGACTTCAGATGCAATTCAATCGAACCGTTGGTGCCGTCCCGTAAAACGTACTGGATGGGCGCGTCGAACTCGCACACCATGCGGTCGAAACCTTGGTGCGAGCCGAATCGCACATTTTCCAGCGTGGCGGCCCACACTGCTGTCGCGGACAGCAGGAGCAGTGCGGCAAGAAGCGGTTTATGCCTGAAGATCAACATGGCCGGACTCTGGTGGTGTGCGCTCGGATTTTTCGGGCTTGGAATTGGAATCGGAATCGGGTGCGGTCTGCTCTTCGTCGCTGCTTGGTTCGAAGGTGTCCTCGCCAAACGGCTCGCCTGGCTCCCGCTGCTTTTCTTTGTGTTTCTCGTTAATCTGTTCGATCTCGTACGAGAAATCGCGCTTTTGACCGTGAAATGCGCCTTCGGCTTGCTTCACCTGTTCGACTGGCGGGCGAAAGCGCGTGTGATCGTCGCTATTGATCGGCCGGAACATGGCTCCTCCGTCGTCGTGACAATTATCCGGACATGCGCGAACGCAGACGCGCCCGCAACTGCAGCAGTGCTTTTGAGTGTATTTGCGAGACGCGTGACTCGGTCAGACCGAGCACTTCGCCGATTTCTTTCAGAGTAAGTTCTTCGTAATAGTAGAGTGCCAGGACGAGCCGCTCCTGCTCGGGCATGTCGCGCAGGCCGTGGACAAGCAGGTCGCGCGTTTCCTGTTCTTCGAGCTTTTCGTCCTGCGTGCCATGGGACAGATCCGCCGTGCTTTCCGATATGGACGACTCACTGCCGTCCTGGCCTTTCAGCGTTTCATCAAGCGAGAGCAGGACGGCCACATTAACTTCGTCGAGGAGCGAGCGGTAGTCGTCCAGTTCGATCCCGAGATGCTCGGCGAGTTCGGCGTCTTCGGGCGAGCGCCCGAGTCTGCGTGTGATCGTCTCGACGGCTTGTTCGAGCTTGCGCGCCTTCTGGCGGATCGAGCGCGGCACCCAATCGAGTTCGCGCAGGCTATCCACCATCGCGCCGCGAATGCGCGTCATGGCGTAGGTTTCAAATTTGATCCCGAGCGACGGATCGAAGTGGTCAATCGAGGCCAATAGCCCCATCACACCGGCGGAGACGAGGTCGTCGAGTCGCACACTGCGGGGCAGGGTGCCAAGCAGTCGCATGGCCATGCGGCGCACCATGGGCAGATATTCGAGCAGCAACTGTTCGCGCAGCTCCGGGCTCTGCGTGCGAACGTAGGCTTCCCAACTGCGTGCGGCCGTATTGATGGCTTTCATGCGTTCAATTAGGAGCGCGACGCTCCATTGGCTTGATCACCAACTGCGGCGGCATGCTGCTGCAGTAAGGCGCGGTGGCTCAGATACTGGAACATGATTTCGGCAAAGCCTGACAGCACGACGAGCACGGCCCACAGGACCGCCACCCGTATGGCGACGACAGGCAGTGGCCATTGCATCGCCAGCCCGAACGCGGTCACGACCAGAACGACGACGCGGCGCACCGCGACAAAAAGGTCATGCAAAGCGGAGTTGCTCTTCTTAGCCATATTGCTTAAACGTTGACAGTCGTGGCGCGCAGCGGAACAAATTCGCTTTGCGGCGCGGTAGTATTGAACATCCGACGGCGCAGCCATTCAGGGCGATAGCGCTCGATCTGCCCTGTAAAATTCTGCCCGCTGGCCAGCCACGCAATCGGCTTTTTGGTCTCATGGGAAATCGTGACCAGCGCACCGGGCTGCTGGGACTCGTCCAATCGCGTCAGGGAGAGATGGGTCACGCCAACCAACTGGAAACGACGCGCCACGGCGGCCTGCTCAACGACTCTCGAGGTCGCGTTAATCACAAGGTGCGTCTCGTCCGGCGCCAGAGCTTCAAGCATGGCGGCCAAATCGGCGAGGCGCTGAATCTCATTGGGGGCACAGCCGGCGGTGTCTATCAGCACGATTTGTGCGTCCTTCAGCCGGTGTAAGGCCGTGGCCACATCTTTCGGCTGGTAGACAATCTCCAGCGGCAGTCCGGTGACGCGCGCGAACGTGCGCAGTTGCTCAATGGCCGCCAGGCGATGCGTATCCAGCGAAATCAGGCCGATCTTCTGCTTGCCGTATCCCGCAGGATCTGTCGCCAGCTTTTGCAGCGTGGAGGTCTTCCCCGCTCCGGGCGCACCCACGAGCGCAATTTTCGTCTGCCGGCCTGTCCGCGGCAGGAGCCGGTTCGGTGCGGGCGGCGCGATTTTGCTGAGCTTTGCTATAACAAATGCGGAAATGTCTTCCGGGGACGTGAGGGCATCCGGGCCCAGTTGGACCAGCGCCTCGGTGGTCAGATCGGTGGCCATTTCGCGCTCCAATCCTGCCTCGGTCAACTGCGTCAGCGACCGCGACAATTGCTCAGGCATTGTCGGTAAATTATTGTACCTGAAATGCTTGGCAATGTCCGCTAAGGCACCACGCAAGGCTTGAACTTCGGATCGCAGGAGGGCGATTTCGTAAGTCGAGCCCGCCTGACCGCGGGGAGTGGTCTCATCACGCATTTGCACAGACAGTTCTTGGGCAAATTCGGTGCCACTTTCAAGCTCTGCTTTAACTTCGGAAGGCAGGGCGGCAGTCACCTCATAGAGATCGCGCCCACCCAAACCAAAGGAATTCGCTTGCGACTTCTTCTCGGATTTGAGAATCACGGCTCCATCGCCCATTTCGAGCTTGATTTTGCCCAGGGCTTCGGCAAACGTCCGTCCAGTAAAAGTGCGGGGAGTCATAGGGCTTATCCTTCAATCTTGATCATGCCCATCGGCTGCACGCGCGTCGAGGGCGGCAGTTCGGCCGTGGACAGGACGATGAGATTGGGTTGTTCTGCTTCCAATAGGCGTTTTAAGAATGCACGGATACCCGGTGCCGTGATGACAATAGGTTGAAATCCGCGATTTAGCATACCTTGGGCAAGTTGCTTGATCGTCCCGACCACGCGCTGTGTAACGGCACTCGGCAGCGCGAAGTCGCTGCCCTCTTTTGCGGCGGTGCGCAGGCCGTCCGCGATCATCTGCTCCAATCGTGGTTCAATCGTCATCGCCGACAGGCTGCCCGGCTCGTCTTCATAGCGTTCGGCGATAGCTTTGGCCAATGCGGAGCGCACAGCTTCGGTGAGGTACTCGGGGTCTTTGGTCATCGGCGCGTAGTCCGCCAGCGTTTCGAGAATCGTGGACATATCCCGAATCGGCAGACCTTCTCGCAGAAGATTCTGCAACACCTTCTGCACCTGGCCGATGCCCAACTGTCCCGGGACAAGCTCTTCGACGACGGCCTTGTGCGTGCGCTTGACGGCCTCCAGCAGCTCTTGTACCATGTCGCGCGACATCAGGCGATAGCCCTCGGCCTTCAGCATCTCCGAAAGATGCGTTGAGACGACGGCCGCCGGTTCGACGACGGTATAGCCGCGCGACTGCGCGACTTCTTTCTGGTCGCGGGTAATCCATATCGCAGGCAAGCCGAAACTGGGATCTCGCGTGGGGATTCCTTCGATCCGCAGTTGGCTCTCGCCGTTGCTCAGCGCCATCAGCATGCCCGGCCGTATTTCGCCCCGGCCAGCTTCACTGCCGCGAATGCGGATAATGTAGATGTTGGGCGACAGCTGCGTGTTGTCCCGGATGCGCACGGGCGGAATAACGAAGCCGGTCTCCGCCGCCATTTGCTTGCGCAGCACCGTGATGCGATCGAGCAGATCACCGCCGGGTCCGCCTTCCACCAGCGGTATCAAACCGTAACCGATTTGAATTTCCAGCGGGTCCACCAACACGTAATCTTCGAGACGATCCGGCGGCTTCGGCGCGGCGGGCTTGTTGCCTTCGGGCTTCTTCGCTTCTTCCTCATTTCGGCTGGCGCTGATCCGCGCGAGCATGAAGGTCGCTGCGCCAAGCGTCATGAACGGAATCGTGGGCAATCCCGGCGTAACCGCAAACAGGGCCAATACACCGGCGGAGATGTACAGTGCGCGCGGGTAGCCGAGCAACTGACTAACGACATCCGAACCGAGATTGCCTTCCGAAGCGGCGCGGGTGACGATGATACCTGCCGCGACCGATGTCAACAACGCCGGAATCTGCGACACAAGGCCGTCGCCGACGGTGAGAATTGTAAAGGTCGCCGCTGAATCCTGCCAGCTCATCCCCATCTGCACCATACCGACCGCAAAACCACCCAGAATATTGATCGCAGTGATCATCAAACCGGCGACCGCGTCGCCGCGCACGAACTTCGACGCACCGTCCATGGCTCCATAGAAGTCTGCTTCGCGGGCGATCTTCTCGCGCCGCTTGCGCGCTTCCGCCTCGTCAATCATGCCTTGATTCAAGTCGGCGTCAATCGCCATCTGCTTACCCGGCATGGCATCCAAGGTGAATCGTGCGGCGACTTCAGCGATGCGGCCTGAACCTTTCGTGATCACGATCAAGTTGATAACGACGAGCACGATAAAGATGACAATGCCGACAAAATAGTTGCCGCCGACGACAAATTGTCCAAACGCCGTGATGATCGCCCCGGCGTCGCCGTCGCCCAGAATTAACCGTGTACTGGCGACGTTCAAAGCCAGACGGAACAGCGTCACCACGAGCAGTAGTCCCGGGAACACGGAGAAGCGCAGCGGCTCTTCAACGTAAAGTGCCGTCAACAGGATTGCCAACGACAATGAAATCGAACAGGCCAGAGCAATATCCAGGAGGAACGTCGGAATCGGAATGATCATTACCACGACGATCGCCACAAGGACGAGCGCCATCATGATGTCACTCTGTTTCAGCAGGTTCCCGAGGGATGATCCTCCGGCCTTCGCCGGTGCTTTCGCTACTGTACTCATAGTCTATTTATGCGACGCCGAAATAGCGGTTTTTAATTCGATAAACGTAAGCCAGCACTTCCGCGACGGCCTTATACAGCTCGACGGGAATCTCCATGCCGATTTCCACGGCCTTGTACAGCGCCTGCGCGAGCGGTTTGTTCTCCACAATGGGCACGCCGTTCTCCGCGGCAATCTCCTTGATACGCTCGGCCACTTTCCGCGCGCCTTTGGCAACAACAATCGGCGCCGAAGAGTTTTCGCGATCATATTTGATCGCTACGGCCAAGTGAATCGGGTTGGTTATCACAACATCCGCCTGCGGCACGTTTTTCATCATGCGTTTGAGCGTCGTCTTGATCATGATCTCGCGGATCTTGCCGCGGACGCGCGGATCGCCGTCCTGTTGCTTGGCTTCCTCCTTGACTTCGTCCTTCGTCATCATCAACGACTGCTCGAGATCGTAGCGCTGATAGAGATAGTCTGCGATACCAATGATGAGCAGCGCAGCGGCCGCTGCCGTGAAAAGACTGTCCAACAGCCGTCCCATTTCACCGATCACCTGATTGGCCGGCATATAGAACAGCCACGGTGTCTGCAGCGCAGCCGTTTTCAACGCGAAATAGAGCGCCAGACCGACAAACAACAGTTTAAGAACGCTCTTGCCGAGTTCCACAAGAGCCCGCACCGAAACGAACCGTTGAAATCCGTTAATCGGGTTCAGCCTGCTCCACTGCGGCGCGGCGGCCTGCCACGAGATTTTGAAACCAACTTGCGAGACATTGACCAACGCGCCGATCAGCATGATCATCAACAGAAACGGCATCAAGACGCGAAAGGCGGCCATCGTCTGATTCTTGAGCAGCGCTTCGGTGGATGACTGCGTCCACTCGGTGGTCCCTGCCTGCCGCAGCATCTGCTTGAGAATTTCGCCGAGACCTTCGATCATTCCCGCGCCAAACACCGACAAAGTCAGCGCCGCGCCAAACAACAACACCGCTGCATTCAAGTCCTGCGAGCGGGCGACAGAGCCTTTCTCGCGTGCCTGTTGCCGCCTGCGCGGCGTCGGTTTTTCAGTCTTTGAATCGCGGTCGAACATGGACTACGAACCGCTGAGGAGTTGAAGAAAGTCCGGCATACCCTGCATGAACTGCCCTGACTGCGTCGCGAAGATCTGTGCAATCGTGCCCGTGGTCAGCGCCGCGAATAATAGCGTTATCCCGATCTTCAACGGGAATCCGAGGACAAACACATTCATGGTCGGCGCCACGCGCGTCAGAATGCCGAGTGCCACGTCGCTCAGCAAGAGCGTAACCATCATTGGCGCGGCCAATTGCACGCCGCGCGCCAGAACGAGGCCGGCTTGAGTCACGGACCAATCGGCGAGTTTCCCGTCCAAGGAGACCGCGCCAATCGCCACGCTGTCGAAACTCGCGCGCAGGGTCTCAAGCATCATCAAGTGACCGTCAATCGAAAGGAACACAAGTACGGCGAGCATGTCATAGATTTGAGTCAGCACATCGCTCTGCGCTTCACTGTTTGGATCAATACTTGAAACGATGGACAAGCCCGACTGCAGACCCAGTATGCGCCCGCAAATTTCCACCGCGTAGAACAGAAACTGTCCGGCGAAACCGATTAGCGCACCGCACAGCGTCTCGTTCAATCCCAACAACAGGTAGTCGGCAATCGTGCCGGTCATCGGCATCTGATGCTGCGGCACACTCGGCGCAATCAGCAGCGCAAGTGCGACACCGAGCGCGGCTTTGATCGAACTGGGAATCGCCCGCCGACCAAACACGGGTAGCACTGCAAGGGCCGCGGTTATGCGAATGAACACGAGCACAAAGTGCTCGACCGATCCGATGCTGAACGGGAGCTGCATGAGATCAGAGCGCTACAAGTGCATTCACCTGCTCGGACAACGACTCTTCAAGCTCTTCGCACATTGCGTCGAGCGATCCCTCTGGCAGCGGCAGCACAACGTGGAACTCGTGATCAAGAACCGGCGCCTCGCCGCCTCCGTTACCCAACTTAAGCACTCGCACGACGTGATCGGCATAGCCGATCAGCGCGGCCAACTGTGCGTGCTGCGTCGCACCGCGCGGAGCATGATGGAAGCCCACGGCTTCCTGTAGAACTTCGGGCAGCGACCATCGCTGCGTCAAATAGTGCCCAACCTCCGCATGGTCAATTCCAATTACGGCCGTCTCCGCGTCCACCATCGCCGCTTTGTGTGCATCCATCAACTCAACGATCCGCGTGAACTCGGCGTGAAAATGCTTGTCGAGTACGACCTTGCCAACGTCGTGAATCAAACCGGCGGTGAAGGCGATCTCAGGCTCGGCCACCCGCATCTTGCGCGATAGGGCGCGGGCCGCCAGCGCGGTGGCCATCGAGTGCACCCATAGACCCCGTCGCTCGAACGAACCGACTTCACCGTCCTGATTGAAGAGGTCCATCACGCTCGACGACAATACAAGATTGCGCAGGTTCGATACACCGAGAAACACCAGCGCCTGCTGGATGCTCGTAATCGTACCGCGTACGCCAAAATACGGCGAGTTGACCAGCTTCAGAAGCCGCGTCGCGATCGCCGGATCGCGTTCAACCGCTTCGGCCACGGCTTTCGGCGAGACCTCCGGGTCTTCCGAGAGTTGCATGACGCGCGCCGCTACATCCGGCAACGTCGGCAGGGTTTTGATCTCGCGCAGAACCTGGGATATTTCTTCTCTTGACTTCATTGTGCAATCGTAGGAATAAGTGCGAAGACATATTGCATAAAATCCACCAGCTTCGCCGCCATCCACTGCATGAATATCAGCAGCGCGAGCGCCGTGACCACGATCTTGGGCACGAAGGCCAGCGTCATTTCATTGATCTGCGTGACCGCCTGAAATATCGAAACCGCAATTCCGACGATCATTCCGGCGAGCAGCATCGGAGCGCTTACAATCAGCGCAGTCGTCAGCGCCTGGCTGGTCAAATAGGCGGCAAGTTCGTGAGTCATGAAATCCTCAATGGAAGCTCGCAACGAGCGATTGCACAAGCAGGTACCATCCGTCCACCATCACAAACAGCAGAATTTTGAATGGTAAACTGACGGTAACGGGCGGCAGCATCATCATGCCCATGGCCAGCAGCACCGACGACACGACCATATCAATGATCAGGAAAGGTAGGTAGATTACGAAGCCGATCTGGAAGGCGATGCGCAACTCACTGACGACATATGCGGGTAACAGCACGGCCATAGAAATGTCATCAATGCTTGCCGGCGCTGAATCGTTCGCCATCTTCGCGAATAGCGCCAGGTCCTTTTCTCGCACCTGCCGGAGCATGAACTCTTTGAACGGCTTAGCCGCGCTTTCCCATGCCGCTTTCTGCTCAATTTCACCGCGCAGATAGGGCTGCAGTGCGTTGGTATTCGCTTCATTGATGGCCGGTGACATGATATAGAACGACAGTATCAACGCCAAACCGACCATTAACTGGGCGGGCGGTACTTGTGCCGCTCCCATCGCTTGCCGCAGAAAATGAAAGACGATGATGATGCGTGTAAAACTCGTCATCATCAGGACCAGCGCCGGCGCAAGCGCCAGGAGCGTCATCAGACCGACGATCTGCAAAGTTGTCACGGTGCGCGCCGGATCAGGACTGCTGTCGAGTTGCAGCGAAATCGTAGGTAGCGTTTGCGCTAACGCGGGCAATGCGATCAGCAACGCAACGAGTATCAGGCCAAACCGCTTCACGAAGCGCGCGTCCTCTTAAGAATGTCCGCGAAACTTGGTCCGGGTTTGCTGGCCAGCGCGTCACTAACAAGTTTGCGATCGCTGTCCGACTCGATCTCCATCAATGCCGTCATGTTTTCCTTGCTCATTCCAACCAGAAGGAGCTTGCTGCCGACTTCGAGGACGATGATCTGACGGCCCGGCCCCAACACGCGCGAACCGAGCATTCTCCAGCCTTCTTGTTCTCGGCCTACGGGCGATCCTGTCGGCAGATATTTGCGGTAGGCCCAGGCCAGCACAAAGATCAAACCAAGTACGAAGGCCAACGCGGCGAATGTCTTGAGAACGTCAACGCCCATGTTCAGTTCTTCGTGCTCGTGAAGCGCTCTTCGGGATTAATCAGGTCTGTAATGCGAACCGCGAAGTTCTCCTCGACGACCACAACTTCACCGCGTGCAAACCGTTTGTTGTTGACATACAAATCCACCGGTTCACCGGAGAGTTTATCGAGCTCGACGACGGAACCCGGCGCGAGCTTGATAATGTCACGAATCAGCATGTTGGTCCGGCCAAGTTCGATTGCGATTGGCAATTCAATATCCATCACCAGACTCATTTCCTTCTTTACGGATGGATCGAGCAGATCCGAGCCGTCGCCATTGGTGCCGGTGCGTTTCGGCGATGTCTTCGGCGGAAACAGCGCATCAATGAGTTCGTTGCTGGTTAACTTTATCAGCGTCACGTCCGGATCAGGTCCAACGATCAACTCTGTGACCGTCCATGAGCCGATGAAATCCGTCGGTGAGATGTCCATGACGACCGCTTTGGCATCGTCGCACACGTGATGCGGACCGCCATTCTTAGCCACGTCGCCGAAGAAACCGCCGACAATCTCCTTAAAGAGGTCACGGATCGGTTCGAGGTGCTCTTCGGCCACGAACTCGGCGGTGCCGTCGCCCATGTTGATCAAGTCGGCCAGCGTGCCAGCGGCACGTTTGGTCATCAGAAAGTGCGTGCGTCCCGCGGAGAGGTCGGCGGAGCCGACCGCGCACGAGACGATCTCACCGGGCAGTTGCGCTTTGACTTCTTTAAAGTCAAACGCGTACGGGCCGCCGAGGTTGACGCTGACTTGACGTTCAATGAACGTGCTCAGGCTCTTGGTGAACTGATCTGCAAACCGCCGCTCGGCTTGAACGCGTGTGTCTTCGGTAACGGCGCTGCGAAATACTTCACTCATGGACGATCTCCTCTTGATCCGAGATAACTCGCGTGATGCGAATAGCCTGCTGGAACTTAGAATTGCCCGGCTCGGCCCAGAACTTCACTTTCTTATCCACGAAAACTTTTACTGGATCATCGGTGCGCTGGTCGAGCATGATTACGTCACCTGGCTTGAGGCCCAGATATTCATGCATGCTGATCATCGCCGAGCCCAGTTGCGCGCGAAGCGGCAGTTTACTGAGCCGCACGCGATCCACTAATTCATGTTTCTCTTGCGGTCGAATCGGTTTGGTGTTAACATTGGTCCAGCCCGTCGTCAAGTTGTTCATCAACGGTTCGAGCACGAAATACGGGAAGCAGAGATTCATCGGGTAGGTGAAATCCCGGACGACGATCTCGCAGGAAATCACGACCGCCGATTCCGACGCGGGCGCAATTTGCACGAACTGCGGATTTGCTTCGTAGGACTCAACGTACATCGTGATCGGCTGAACCGTGCGCCAGGCGTCGGACAGCGCGGACAATCCAGAGTCAATTACGCGGCGCAGAATGGTCTGTTCAATGATCGTCATTTCGCGCAGCGATTCCTGTCGCGTGCCAAGACCGCCTAACAAGCGATCCACAACCAGCAACGAGAACTGCGGCGACACTTCAAGAATCAGCGATCCCTTCAGCTGATTCGACGAGACAATGTACAGACACGACGGCACTGATAGCGACAGCATGTATTCGGAATAGGCCGCCTGGTCTATTGAGAGCAGGTTGATGTCCACCAGCGTGCGCAGCGTGCCCGAAAGATACGTACCGAATGCGCGCGCGAATCCGTCATGAATCGTGCGCAGCGCGCGCAGTTGGTCCTTGGAAATGCGGTCAGGATGCTTGAAATCGTAGAGATGGATGGGCCGATCCGAAGAACCGGGTGATGACTCCGCGACTTCACCTGTCGAGACATTCCGCAGTAAGGAATCAATTTCCTCTTGTGTGAGAATTTTGCTCATGGCGGATTATTGGAGCACGTAGGTTGAGAAGACTACACCGGTCACAGGTTTTTCCTTTACCAAACCATTCACGGTCGCGACGAGTTCGGCCCTCAGCGTATCACGGTAGGCGATGCTGGCCAATTGATCGAGCGACTTCGATGAGAGCAACGTGATCGCGGCGTCGCGTACCATAGGCATTTGCGCTTCGAGGGATGCCGCTGACTTAGGATTTTTGAGGGAGAAACCGACGATAGTCGAAAGGAAGCGTCTTCCACCCGTTCCGGCGGGATTGACGATGATCTCGTCGAGCATCGCGACGTTGGATTCTGCACCCTTGCCGCCGCCATGCTCTCCGCCTTCGGACTCTTCGCCTTCGGATTCGGCGTCGGCCTCAGCTTCTTCGCCGTGCTCGCCCCCGTCTTCGCTGACGTGTTCAGCCACGGCGTTGGGGTTTACAGGCGTTGGAAAGAAGATCGTCTTTTGGATGAAATACGCGGCGGCCGTCTGCGCGACAAGGATTCCCGCGATAATGAGAATCTTCTTGAGCGGCAGCTTTTTCTTCGGTTCCGCGGGCGCGGCTTCCGGTTGCTTTTCGGGTTTTTCTTTCGCCATCGTTCACCTTGTTGGAGCGGAGTGAGCGTGCTCGGCACCGTGAGCGGGCCGGTAGTTGGCGACGGATTGCGGGAAGGAGAAAGGATCGGAACTGCGGTTGGGGCAGCCGGGCGGCGCGCGACTTGCGCGCCGCCCGGCGCTTAACTTACCGCTTCAGCTGGGTGACTTCGTTGAGAAGCTGGTCGGCCACCGTGATCACACGGGATGCGGCCTGGAAGCCTCTTTGTGCGATAATCATCTCCGTAAACTGTTCCGCCATATCCACCGTACTCAACTCAAGATAACCGGCATAGATCTGGTTGACGTTTCCACTTTCTACGCCAATCAGCGGGTCGCCCGAGTTGACCGTCGCGCTATAAATATTTTCACCGGACAGCGTCAAGCCGGACGGATTCGCGAAACGCGCCAGTGCAATCTGACCCAGCGTGCGCGAAATGCCGTTTGAATAGCTGCCAATAATCTTGCCTTCATTGTCCACGGTGAAGTCCGACAGAACGCCCATGCCGTGGCCATCCTGGTGAATGGCGATGGTCGTGGTCGGCGCCGAGAACTGCGTGATACCGTCAAAGGTACCGACGGTGCCGGCGTTCAAGTCAATCACCATGGTCTGTGCCTGCGGCGGCGTGAACGTGAGTGGGCCGCCGTCGAAGCTCAACAGCGAGCCATCACCGTTGAAACGTACCGCACCGGTAAAGCCCGTGAGGCGATCGTTGATCTCGTCAATACCGCCGTCGTCTACGACAGCCTCCCAATTCCACGTATTCTCTTCTGCCGTTGCCTGCGTGAAATTCACTTCGACTTTGTGGCGTTCGCCGCGGCTGTCATAGGCGTAGATTGACACCGAGTGCGATCCGGTCAGGCCTTTCTCAGTATTCACGAAAGTCGGCAGGAGCATCGAGGAGGCTCCCGAGCCGCCGAGGTCTTCAAAGCCGATTGAAATCGCGGTTTCGCTGTCGCCCGCGATATTGTCCTTTAGAATCATCTTGCCGGCGGCATCAATCGCCAGCGTAGAACCGGTCTGCTCGGCTGAGTTGAAGCCGTCCGCCGAATTGAAACGGTCGAGCAAGTCGCCCACGGTGGTGCCGTCATTTGAAGCACCATAGGTAAACGCGACGCTCACGGACGTGCCGTCACGGCGCGTCGCATTCAGGCGGATGATATCGCCGTCGTCAATGTCGGCCGTGGACTGGTCGAGGTCGTTCAGTTCAGTTGCTCGCGTGGCGGGAACGTTGTTGGAGTTGAAGGCGAACGATGCACCGAATGTCTGGTGCTTACTCGAGTTTGCGTCGAGATTACAGAAATAACGAATATCAGTCGTGGCGCGGGCCGGATCCTTTTCACCGAACGGCAACGTAAGCGGCTCAATTGCCGATGACGGAATCAACGTGCCGTTCTTGTCGGCCAAGCGGCCCAACACATGCATGCGGCCGCCGGCGGCCAGCAGCGAACCATCTGCGTCCACCTGGAAATTGCCCGCGCGTGAGAAGTACTGGCGCTGGCCGTCTCCGAGTACAAAGAATCCGTCGCCTTGCACCGCGAGATCGGTACGGTTGCCGGTGTTCTCAAAGTTGCCTTGGGAGAAGATGCGGTCAATCGAGTTGATCCGCGTACCCAGGCCGACTTCAATGCCGTTCGAACCGCCTTGCGTTCCGATCGGTCCTTCGGCGGGTTTCAGCAGCTGCGAGAAACCGGTCGCGAACGAGACGCGGCTGCTCTTAAAACCAATGGTGTTGACGTTGGCGAGATTGTCACCGATCACGTCCATCTTGGTTTGGTGGGTCGAAAGACCCGCCACGGCGCTGAACAGAGATGTCATCATAGTGTGGTTTCCTCGTCGGGCATCAGTCGTTCTGCCCGTTGTGGAGCCTCCTGCAAGAGGACCGGCTCACGTTTGTTTGATTTTTTATGCGATTACTGCGCTGTCAATTTGCGTGAAAACATGTGAGTTGGTCTGCGCCGAGTCCAGCGCCGTGACCACGGTGCGATTCCGCACGCTCACGATGAAGGCCAGATTGTCCAGCAAAACGAGAGACGACTCAGCGCCCTTGTCTGCTGCACTCGAAATTCCCTTTTCCAAGCGGGCCACTTGCGGTTCAGTCAAGGCGATCTGTCGGTGCTGCAAGCGATTCTGCGCGTGCGACGAGAATTTGACGGGCTGCGAATCACGAACGGTCTGCTCGAGCAAACGATCGAACGAGCCTGCTCCGTCCGGCTTGCGCGCTGGCTGCGCCGGACGAACCGGCCCAACCTCTCCCACCGAACCAATCGGCTGCACGCGCGTAAATAGCGGATTCAACTCGTTCATGGTTTAACCGCGTAGACTCTGGTTGGCTCCGTCGGGCGCTTCGCTGCTGGCCGTCAGGACCGAAAGAATATCGCCGAGGAACAGCGCCTGGCCGTTGACCGTCAGCGTCACCTGACCGTCACCATAGTTCACCGCGCTCACGATTCCTTCGACATAACTCGTTGCGGTCACATCCGCACCGCCGGCATCCTTCGCGCTCACTTCAAACGAGTATGTTCCGGCGGGCACGTGATTGCCGTCGTTGTCGCGGCCGTCCCAATAGACGGCAGCGTCGCCGCTTTCATGCGGGTTGCCGGCTATCGTGCGCACGACATTGCCCTCGGAGTCGAGCACGTTTACCTCAATGTCCGTCGCCGAGGCGCCCAGTGTAAATCGCAAGTCAGCGTCGCCGCCGCTCGCCATGGCCACCGTATTATTCTGTGCGCGTACAAGTTTGCCGACCAAGGCGGCCGCCAAGTTACCGTTAATGGACTGAGTCATCATCAGGTTCATGTTGATGGACTCTTCCAGCGACGATTGAATCGCCTCGAGCTGCTGCACGGACGAGAATTGCGCAAGTTGGGCCGCATATTCATGGCCCTGCAGCGGATTCATCGGATCCTGCGCACGCAATTGCGCCATCAGCATTTGCAGGAAGTCAATCTGGTCGAGCGTGTCGGTCCGCGAACTTATCTTGTCCGCGGGCGGCGTTTGAAACAGATTCGTTGTGGGGGTTACTTCCACGTTACCGCTCCAATTGGTACAGATTCAAGAACGCTTCGCTGGGAGCGCGGGTCGCCAGGTAGTTGCATAGCGCATAGGCGGTCTTGCTCACGTCCAGCTCGTTGCCGCAGGTCAGGCACACGACCGCATAGGTACGTTTGCCGCTGCGGGATTTTCCGGCACCTGCGGTGCGGAACTTCTGGCCGCCACAGGCACAAACGGGCATTCTTTTCGATGGAGACTTCATGCTCAAACCAGATTTAGCAAAGCATGGGCCAAGCGCATTCTCTGCTTCAAGGAATTATCAATACTCACTTTAAGAATTTCAGAAGAGCAGTTGAACATCTGTATACGGCAATTCTGGCCTATGCCGTCCACACCCGTGCTCCGCTCAACGTCGGTCGTGGTTGAGCGACGGCTTCTGCTACGTTGGTGTCCAACCCGGTGCGCACTCCCGAGTGCCGGGAATTGCGCTGGTGCTCGCCTTTGTGCGTCGCCTGTTCATCCACACCCGCCTGTGACTGCTGCGACAGCCCGTCACGGACGGACAGATCAATGCGCTCCACCGCATAACCCTGTTCGCGCATCCAAACGGCCATCGCCAAGCGGGACTCTTCCAGCGCGGCGGCGGCGGCCGGTTCGGCGGCGATGTGAATCGAGAATTGGTCGGCGCGCCGCACCACGTCAATCTCCAGCGTGCCCATCTCGCCAAACGGCAGCGTCAAACGCACTTCATCAGGCTCGACCAGCCGTTTGCGCGATTGTTCGAGTGCCTTCTCCAGCGCCGCCTTGAGGGAATCCGTCAGCACCGTCCGCGGCACGATGCCCGCGCCGTCTGGTTGGCTAATGGGCATCGTCGGGAATTCAACAGCGGTGCCGCGCAGAGTTGCGACGCTGGTCTCCGGCGCATGGTCGCGCGTGATTTGCTGTGGCTCGACCTTATACGGTGTGGGCGATTCAGACTGACGTGCATCGAACCCATTCATGCGCGGTGTTTGGTTCTGATTAGGCGGGTCGGCCGTTACCGTCTCATTCGGTCGCGGCATCGTTGTCTGCCGCGCAACAGGCTCGCGTCCTGGTAGCGCGGAATGCGGCGCGTGGGCAGCGTCCCGTGGGAGCGTCGCATTAGCTGACGATTCAACTGTCACGGGTTGCGGCACGCGCCCGTCGGTTACCGGGCGATTTGGGCGATGGATCGGCATCTCAACGGGCACGCCTTCATGCCGCGCGCTCTCTTCTACTTTCAAATTCTGCGGCACATCGGCAACGACCTGATGATCAACTCGACGGTTGACTCCTTCGTCCTTAAGAGCTCTTGCTTCAGTTTGCAAGATCGTCGGCTTGCCAGCTAACGGCGGCGTTGCGGGGATAGACTCGACCTTCGCGGCAGCGTGAGTTGGGCGTTCTGACTTCTCGTTTGGCTTCGGCGATTCGGTTCGCGTGTGTTCACGTCGAGTCGTGCCCATCTCCGTCGGGGAAGACGTCGCGTGAGTCTTCCCGATTACTGGAGCAGCCCAACCCGCTCGGGCGCCAGGCTTGTCGGCGATGGTGTGAGTGTCAACTCGGTCCGTCAGAACTTTCGCCGGAGCCGACGTGTCCTTCCGCAGTATTTCGGCACGCGGAGTGGTTCCGTTGATCTGGCGCACAGGCTGCTCGATGCGCGTCGCCGTTTGCTTTTCGACGGAAACATATTGAGTGTGACTCGCATTAACCGCGGGCGCGCGCGCATCGCCGATGCTCACTGGAATCGCGGAGTTGTTCTCGCGAGTTGCACCAAGTTGCGCAGGCCGAACCGTTCGTTCGCGAGCATGAATCTGCTGCCCGTGTTTATCGGGCAGCGTGTCCGGTCGTGCTGTTTTTTGGCTGACTTGCGCGGTCTGCTTCGTCGCCGCCAGACGGTTTGTCGGTTGTTGCATCATCGGCGACGCCGGTATCGTCGGTTCAACCATCCGGCTTGGCCGATCATCGATTCGCTCAGGCATCGTCTGCGCCCGGACCGGTTCATTTACTAAGTTGCCTGCAAGCGGTTTCGCAGGCAGATCAGTAGTAAGATAAGTTTCAACAGTCGTTGGGCGCGGCGCGCTCTGGGCCGTCGTCGCTGCCGTCGTCACGCGTGGGCTATCCTGTGGAACAGCTGACTTGCGTTCTGCCGTAATTTGGGAAGGTCGCAAGCGCGGCAACTCAGGCACAAGCTGGGGAGCTCGCACGCTCTCCGGCGGAGTTGTCAGAACTTGCTTTTGCCTCACGCCCGTGTTGCTCGGCGGGATTGCCGCCTCTTCCATCCTACCGGCCACCGCCAGCGGCTTAGCATCCATCTGCGGGGACACTTGTGCCGAGCGCGTCGAATTCAGTGAATTGCGTTCCGTACGTAGTGTACCGTCCGCCGGGCGTACTGTAATCGGCGGCTTTGACTCCACGTTCTCGCTCCTTCGCGGCGAAGTGCTTGGCGTGCTTGAGAACACGGGAAGCGGCGGCGTTGCAGTGCCTTCAGTCTTCAGACTCGTCATTCCAGTTGTGTCGGCACTACCCGCACTCGACAACGAACTCTGACTTCGTTGGAACGGCACAGCGGCTGTATCCACAGGCCGCTCGGTAGCTCGACGAGCGCTCGGCACTTGTTCAGGTGGGGCATGTCCTACACTGCGCACAGATGTTAGCAGTTCGCGTACAATCTCCGTTCTCGGCATTTCGCTGCTGGGTGCCAATGCATTCTGCTGAACAGATCGGTGCGACGTCACCCGCAATTCGGTTAGCCTTGGAACCGCAACATCTGGCGCTCTGGACGGCGTTTCCGATACGTTTACGCGCGGCCGACGATCCAAACTTCTGTGTTGCGGCAACACATTCGTCGCGCTCGGCACGGGCTGCGGCATTTCGCTACCGGGTGCCGGCGCATTCTGCTGAATAGATCGGCGCGACGGCACCTGCAATTCGGTGGGCCTTGGAATCACGACATCAGGCGCTCCGGAAGGCGTTTTGGGCACGTCTACAAGCGGCCGACGATCCAAACCAATGTGTCGCGGCGACGCATTCGTCGCACTCGGCACGGGCTGCGGAGCATGTCGTTCACGATTCTCGCGGAGACCAGGCAAACTTGCTGAATCCATCTTGATCTGATCGGCAACGCTCGTAACAACTCGCGGACTCGCTGCCATCGTTACACGTGGCATCGCAACAGGCGCCTGCTCCGCATCGACCTTTGGTTTCGTTGTGCCCACGAACGACGCTGTCGCCTGTCCCACCGGACTGCCCAATTCGGCGAGCGGCGTGGACAAGGAGGTTGGCTGGTCGGCAGCATCGTTGACGACGACAGATCTGATTCCTAACACCGCTTCACGACGCTGCGCCAACGGCTGCGGCGCAGGCGCGGCCTCTAACCGCTCAGGCTTGCGTTCTTTTGCAACATCGCGATCAAACGCGCTAATCACCGGAGCTGTGGAAGGTCGTGTCGCTGTCAGCGTCTCGCCCTTCGCATTCCGCTCCGCCGAGAGGCCTGCCCGAACACTCACCGACTTTGCGGTGTGCGCGCTTGCTGGTCCCCTGGAAGGTGGGGGTTCGACCGCTGGAACGGGTGCGTTCTTGATGAGTTCCGGCGACTTCGCATCTCGTTCTATCGTGACCACGGGTTTGGGTGCCGGTGTGCCCAAGGAAACAGGCACATCAAGCGGCACCGCGACGGGTTGAGCGTGCGTCGCCTCCGCTGGCGCGTGCGTCTTGACCTCCGCCGCCCGCTTGCGGTCCTCCGGTATCTTATTCAAGCTCGACTTGAGCTTGTCATCGGTTTGAGTATGCTGCTCGCTATAGCGCGGCACAAACGAAACCGCCGGTGTTATCACCGGCGGTGGAAGACTCTGCTCAGTTGGCGTTGCGCTCGGTGGCGCCAGTCGCTCGGTTGTGGCAATCACCGTCTTGAAGTCACCGCTCGGTGACTTCTCCTTTCCGGTGACGCCGGACTTCGATGGCGTACTGCCGAGTAGTTTTAACAAACTGGGCTTCACGACGGGTTCCGCACTCCCGAAATTTCAGCCATACGTGAGGCCACAGATGCCGCGACCGGCACCGGCAAGGACGCCATCATCTTAGCGCCGCTGCGGCTCTTCATGCGCATCACCAATTGCACGATTGTTTCCGTCGGCAGACTCTCGACGATCACGGCAGCCTCGGTTGGTTTCATGCCCTCGAGCATCTTGGCCAACTTTGAAATCTCGGCGGTGGATTGCGGCGCATCGGCAACGACTGGCGACGCATTTACCGATGCCGAAGATTCTGCATCGCCTTCGATTGCTTCGGTGTCGTTGGCTGCGTCGTCACTAATGACCTCCGCCGTCAACGCAGCGTCTTCTATTGCGTTGTGCTGTGTTGCCGCAGAGTCGCTGTGTCCGCCTTCCGCAATTTCCGCAAGCGAACTATCTTCCGGCGCCGCGACCGAATCAAACAGCGCCGTCTCGCTTCCAGCATGCGTGCTGTCCGACTCGGCGTGCATGTCGGCCTGCAAGCTGTCGGCATGCAGTGAGTCCGCGTGTACCGCCAGCGAGTCGGCCCCGGCCAGATGTTCTAGCACGGCGCTCTTCGGCTGCGTCATCTTCAAGACGAAGAACATCACCACGTTCAAGACTATGAACGTGCCGAGGTATAAGCCAATTTGGGGAAGCCACTTTTTCATTGTGGGTGCCTGCTATGCTTGCGCGGCTGGTCGTCCGCGATCTTCTGTTCTAAATCAATCAGGTCCTTATTCCACGCCAATCGCTGGTGATCGCCCAGCTTCTCAAGGCCCAACGACCGCTGCCGCGCGACGCGAAACCGCTGACGCGCCGCATCTTCGTGCTGAGTGTACTCAGTAACAACGTCAGATTGAAATCGCACGATGCGTTCGATGCGCTGCAAATATCGCCAATCCGTCTGACAATCGAGAATGCGAAACTCGTTCAGTTTGCTGGCGCTCATCGCCTGTGACTGTGCGTCGCGCTCATTGGCGAAGAGCGACAGTTTCTGCTGTTGCGCCGCCAAGGCGCGTTCGGCGCGCTTGAGCTCGGCGAGGCGCATCGCTTCCTGGATCTTGCGGACGCGTTGCACGCGCTCCAAGCTGAATCGAAACTTTTTCACGACTCGGCGATCTCCCGCACACCGCGCACCGCCTCGGCGATGTCAGTACGCGCCAGAGTGTCCTGCCGCAAGAAGTCGTGGATCAAAGGCAACCGTTCGATCGCCTGGTCTAGGACCGGCATCGAGCCGCGCGCGTATGCGCCGATCGAAATCAAATCTTCGCCGTCTTGATAGGCCGCGAGCCATTCTTTGATCTTTGCCGCACCGCGCATCTGGTCATCGCTCGCTACTTTCGGCATGACACGGCTGATACTGCTCAAAACATCAATCGCGGGATAGTGTCCGCGCGCGGCCAGTTTCCGCGATAACGCAATATGCCCGTCCAGAATACTGCGCATCGTGTCGGCCACCGGCTCGAGCATATCGTCGCCATCCACAAGCACGGTATAGATGGCCGTGATTGAACCCTTATCCGAGTTGCCCGTGCGCTCAAGCAATTTGGGCAGGGCTGAAAACACGGAAGGAGGGTAGCCGCGCGTAGCCACCGGCTCATGCAGCGACAACCCCACTTCTCGCAGCGCGTGACAGACTCGCGTCACGCTATCCATCATTAATAGTACACGCAGACCTTGATCACGATAGTATTCGGCGATCGCCGTAGCCGCCAACGCTCCCTTGATGCGCAAGAGCGGCCAGCGATCCGACGTTTCACAAACGACGACAGCGCGCTGTAAGCCTTCGGTGCCCAGTGATTCTTCAATAAAATCGCGCACCTCGCGGCCGCGTTCGCCGATCAAACCGACGACGACGACGTCGGCGCTTGTGTTGCGCGCGATCATTCCCAAAAGCACGCTCTTACCAACGCCGCTTCCCGCGAAAATCCCGACTCGCTGTCCCTGACCGAGCGTTAACAGTCCGTCTATGGCGCGTACGCCAACCTGCAGTGGTTCGGTCACGCGCGGTCGCGTCATCGGGTTGGGACTGTCATTTGTCAGCGGACGATATGCCTGCGCCTGCACCGGCCCGCGGCCATCCAGCGGGGCGCCGGTGCTGTCTATGACGCGCCCCAACAATCCGCGTCCAACCGGAATCAACTGCGTCCGATCCAGGTCAATCACTTCATCGCCTGGGCACACGCCGTTCAAATCTTCAAGCGCCATGAGCAGCGTCAGCGGCCCGTCAAAGCCGACGACTTCGGCGAGTTTGTCTCCGCGCTCTGTTACAACCTTGCACAAGTTTCCGATAGCGCTGCGCGGTCCTTTGGCTTCAAGCACAAGGCCGCGCACGCTGCTGACACGGCCCACCGCACGCACCGCGGTCGCTTCGCTCAGAATCCCTCGTGCTTGCGTCAACAGATCGGTCATGCCTTCTTCTCCAGCGAGGCTTCGAGCTGCTGTTTCAGTGATTCAAGCTGCGTATCCAAGCGCGCATCTAATGTTCCAAGGTCTGAGTCAATCATGCAGTCCCCTGGCTTCAATGAATCGTCTGCGCGCCATTCTAAGGCCGCTGACGTGCTGAGCTTCGCTTTGACTTCCTCGCCGTGCTGTTGCAGCATGCGCAAGTCGCGGCTGCTGACGCGCACGGTCACCTGTTTCGCGTCGCCAAGCATGCTCATCGCATTCTTAACCATGCCGAGCAGCAGATCCGGCTTCACTGAAAGTTCGGCGTGCAGAATCTTCGCTGCCATTTGGGTCGCCAGAGACACGAGCTGCGCTTCAAAACGTTCAGCGACCTCGGAACGTTCAGCTTGCAGCATCGTTCCGTACTGCTCAAGCAGTTGCGCCGCGCCGCTCAGTTCACTCTGTGCGTCCGCCCGGCCGCGCGCGATTCCTTCATTGAATGCGGCAGCGCGCGCACGGTCCAATTCGGCGTTTTGCTTCCGCTTGTCACTTTCCGTGTCCCGCATGCGTTGCGGCAGCGCCGGCGGCTGCGCCGCGCGCGCGGCGCGCGATGGATCAGTCACCATTTCGCGAAAGTAATTGACAGGACGATCCGAAAACGACTCGAAGCGAACCGGCGTTATGCGCGGATCATCCGCTAATTTCAAGACTCGACCCATGCGTTACTCCACCATCACTTCGCCCTTACCGGCGCTCATGACGACAATTTGACCTTGCTCTTCGAGACGGCGGATGATGTCCACGACCTGCTGCTGCGCCACTTCGACTTCGCGCAGGCGGACCGGGCCCATGTATTCGATTTCTTCCTTGATCGTTTCCGACGCGCGCTCCGACATATTCGACAGCACGCGCTCCTTCACTTCGGGGCTGACATGCTTGAGCGCCAATGCCAGGTCCTTGTTATCTACTTCCTTAAGCACCTTCTGAATGGAGCGGTCATCCAATTGGACGATATCCTCGAAGACGAACATCAAATTCTTGATCTCAGTCGCCAGGTCTGGCGCGCGTTCATTAATCTTGGTGAGAATAGAGCGCTCGGCCGACGTGCCGATCATGTTCAGAATCTCGGCAGCGGCCTTGACGCCGCCAAGTTTGCTCGAGTTCTGCGAAAAGTCAATACGCGACTCCAGCACCGACTCCACAGCCGAGATCGTCTCGGGCGCGACGCGTTCCATGTTCGCGTAACGCATCATGACTTCTGCCTGCAAGTCTGGCGAGAGGTCGGCCAAGATCTGAGCGCCCTGCTGCGGCTGCAATTGACAGAGCACGAAGGCGATCGTCTGTGGATGTTCCTTCTGCATGAACGCCAGCAACTGGTTGGGGTCCACGTTCTTGAGCACGTTGAAGCCTTTGACGCGGATCAACCGTTCGATGCGCCGGATGACTTCAATCGCCTTCTCCGGTCCCAGCGATTTGTTTAGCACTTCTTCGGCATACTGCATACCGCCAATCGCCACGAAGTCCTGCGCGGACATCATGTGGTAGAATTCTTCAACGACGGCATTGGTCGTCATTGAATCTACGTTGCGCATGCGCAGCATTTCCTTCGTAATGTCCTCAATTTCGTCCTGCTGCATCCGCTTGTAGATCTCCGCCGATGCATCAGGTCCGATTGAGATCAGAAAGACCGCTGCTTTCTGAATATTCGTGAGTTTGGTCGTTAGACCTTTTTCAGTTGGTGCCATCCATCACCCAGCTTCTCAGGATTTGCGCTGCATTGTCTGGCTTCGCCGTGACGAAGGCAACCGTTCGATTCAACATCTCTTGCGCTTTCAGCGCTTCCACGGACGGACCGCCGTCATCGAGTTCGATCAGTTGCGTGCCGCTCGTTGCACTCTTGAAGACGACCTTCGGCGAACCGTCGCTGCTCATTACCGTGGTCGCTTGTCCCATCGGCGACATCGCGCCGCCGCTTAGTGCGGCCATCCCGGCAACTGGACTTTGCTGAAGTTGCGATGCTGCGCCGCCGGAATGCGCGTGACCGGCCGTGGCGCCCGCGAGTTGCGCGTGTTCGCCCGATCCGATCATCGTCACAGCCGGAGCGCCGGGAAGCGCAGGAAGTCGCTGACTCATCTTGCTTAATGCGCCGCGCACGGCGAAGAACGCCAGCACGAGCACGATCACCAGGATGATCTTATCCGCGAATTGCAGCAGCAAACTGAGCCAACCTGTCGGCTGCGCGACTTCGTCCGCCGCCGGGCCGTTGTCCTGCGAGAACTGGAAGGACATGACAGTCAGCTCATCGCTGCGGTCGGCGTCAATTCCCAGCGCACTGGATACCATCGAGCGAAATTTCTCTAATTCCTGCGGCGTTCGCTCGACATACTGTTGTGTCGGCGCGCCGTCCGCGCCCGTCGCGCTCGAATAGCTCCCGTCAATCAAGACGGAGGCCCATATTTTCTCAATCGTGCCGACCGCCGGTACAATCTTTTCGACTGTGCGGGGCACTTGATAGTTCGTCACAATTTTTTCTGTCGTCCCGGTCGCGGGATCGTCGCTCGATTGCGACTCCTCGGAGAGTGTCGCGATGCGGTCAGGGTCAAAGTCTTCCAGCGTGCGTTCCACGCGATTCCAGTTAAGCTTGACCGTAACTTCCACGCGCGAGCGCCCCGTCCCGACGACGTCTTCCAGAAGCGCCTGCGCCTTCCGCTCGAGCTCCTGCTCAACGAGTGCCTGCGTTTCCAATTGAGTCGAGGACAACCCGGCCAACTCATCGCGCGGGCCGTTGGTGAGCGGATTGCCTTCTGAATCCATGATCGTGACGTGCTGCGGGTCGAGCCCTTCCACGGCATAAGCGGTCAGACTCGTCAGCGCCGCGACCTGCTTCTTATTCATCGAATAGCCTGACTTCAAGGTCAACACTATCGAGGCCGTTGCGGGTTTCTGATCTTCGCGAAATAGACGCTGCTCCGGTATCACCAGGTGCACGCGGGCGTTTTCCACGCCTTCAATGGCGCCCATCGTGCGCGCAAGTTCACCTTCAATCGCGCGCCTCTGGTTGAGCTTCTGCAATTGATCGGTCAGACCGAGCATCGGTTTGTCAAACAGTTCATAACCCAATTCGCCGGAATGCGGTATGCCCTTTTCGGCAAACGTTAACCGCAGCGAGTTGACGTGCTCCTGCGGCACCTTGATCGTGCCGTCGCTGGATACGTCGAACTGGATTTTTTGGTCGCGAAGCTGATCGGCAACGGCGGCGGCGTCTTTGGCTTCCAAGCCGCTATACAGTGTCGCCATAACAGGCCGCGTCGTGTAAGACACGGCGGCGGCCGCGATCGCGACGATGAGCCCGATGCCGATGACCAGCGTGCCCCGCTGATTAACGGTCAGCCGCTGCCACAATTCGCGCAATGTATCGAGTGGATTTCCCATTTACGTATGATCCGTGATTTGCGCGTCCGATTACACGGGCGTGCGCATCAGCTCCTGATAGCCTTCGAGCGCTTTCTTGCGAATTTCCAACAGCAGCGCCATCGAGATGGACGCCTCTTCGACGGCCGACATGACTTCGTGAACGTCTTGGATCTGGCCGGTGGCGAAGAGTTGCGTCTTCTCGCCGGCTTCAACCTGCATTTTGTTCACATCACCGATAAACTGAGATAGAGTGTCACCGAAACTCGCGCCGCCGGTCGGCGAACTCTCGTTCTTACCGGAGGCAATTGGCGGAATCGGCGTCAGCCGGTCAATTCCGTAGATCATGGATCAGGCCCTCAGATCAAGGTGTTTACCGAGCTCTTCGATCGGACTATGGCGCTCAAATTCGGCGTGCCGCTGCGCGATCAGTTCGCGCAGCCTGGACTCGGCGGAATCGCGTTCTGTGCTTTGCGGTGCCGCCGCGGGCCGGGCTTGCGGCGGCTGAATGGGCGGTGTATAGGATGTATTGATCTTCATTCTACAGGTCGAGCGCCTTTTTCATCATGGCTTTCGTTGCGTTGAAGGCTGTCACATTGGCTTCAAATGCGCGGGAGGCGCTGATCAATTCTGTCATCTCCTGCACCAAGTCCACGTTGGGCAACTTCACGATACCGTTTTCGTCAGCGTCGGGATGATCGGGATCATAGACCTCGCGAAACGCCGACGGATCGCGCTCGATGGTCGCCTGGACACCGTTCATCGGCGATAGCAGCTTGTCTTCATCGCGCCCGAACATGTGATCGCTGTCGCTGCGCGCTAGCTTCTGGTTTGTGCTCCGCTCCAGCGCGGTTTCAAAGCGCTCATCTTCGGCCAGCACGGTGACCTTGCGGCGGTACGGGCCGCCTTCCTCCGTGCGAGTCGTTTCGATGTTCGCAATGTTCTCGGCGATGGCATTCATGCGCTTGCGTTGGGCTGTCATGCCCGACACACTCGAATTCATGCCAGAGAATAGGGGGTGAAGTTCCATCAAGCGACCCTTGAGCTTTTTTGCCACCGGAGCAATAAGCAGTTATCGTGCCGACCCCCCGAAAACTTGAGTTTCGGCCTTGTGGCATCGTTTAAATCAATTTATTTAAATAGCTTAGCGTGTGAGTGGGTCACCTCGGTTGACCTTCCTCTGCCGCCCTGGGCTTCTCGTTGCGGCACCATTTTCCCGGCGGAGGTGGTTGAAGTTGTCCGGCCATGAGACATGACATTTGCGGTGCCGTTCGCCTTGTACAATGTCGCCCAAGGCGCGGGGAAACGGCCTTGCGAGGCACGCTGAAATTGCCGTACTTGTATTGTATCACCCATTGACCGACTAGGTTGGACATGAAGACACCGAAATTCTCAACGCTGCTCTCTGTTATCCTTGCGGGGCTGACAGGCTTGCTGTTGGTGGTCGGCTGCGGCACCAAGCCTCCGGACCAGTATCAAGGTTACGTCGAAGGCGACTTCGTTAACGTGGCTTCGTCTCAGCCGGGCCGCTTGGACAGCGTCATGGTGCAGCGCGGCTCGACCGTGGCCGCAAACGCCCCATTGTTTTCGTTGGATGCTCAAGTCGAGTCGGCAGTACTGCGGCAATCCGAACAGCAGTTGCTGGCCGCCCGGTCGCAGCTTGAGGACTTGCAGCAGGGCCGTCGTCCGCAAGAAATTGACGTGATTCAGGCGCAATTGGCCCAAGCCGAAGCGAACGAGAAGCTCACGCAGTCCACCCTCCGCCGCGAGGACGCCGTGTTTAAATCTGGCGGAGTGTCCCCGGAGCAAATGGAAATTGTGCGCGCCCAGGCCGACCAGGCCGCCGCTCGGGTCCGCGAGTTGCGAAACCAACTGAAAGTCGCCTCTCTCCCCGCACGCTCGGATCAGGTGCAGGCGCAGGCCGCTCTGGTGCAGGCGGCGCAAGCCGCCTACGACCAGGCCAAGTGGCGGCTCGACCAAAAAGCCGTCAGCGCCGTGACCGGTGGGTTGGTTTACGATGTATTGTACGAGGTGGGGGAATGGGTACCAACTGGAGCGCCCGTGGTCCGACTGCTTCCGCCAGCAAACCTCAAACTGCGGTTCTATGTACCGGAGACGCATTTAGGCAAGCTGTCGCCCGGCCAATCCGTTCTCGTGACGATAGATGGCCGCACCGGCGAGCTTCCGGCTACGATTTCCTACATCTCCGCGAGTGCCGAATTTACGCCGCCGATCATCTACAGCAACGAAACGCGTTCCAAACTTGTCTTCATGGTCGAAGCGCGACCCGCTGATGGCGCTACACGCCTCAACGTCGGCCAGCCTGTGAGCGTAAGACTCCCGTGAACTCCGAACTTGCGATAGACGTCCACGACCTCGTCAAGTGCTTTGGCCACAAGCGCGTGGTGAATCAGGTCTCGCTGCAGGTGAAGCGCGGTGAGATATTCGGTTTTCTCGGGCCCAATGGCAGCGGCAAAACGACGACGATTCGCATGATGTGCGGCCTGCTGACTCCCGACTCAGGCAGCGGTACCTGTTTGGGCTACGACATTCTCAAGCAGAGCGCGGGTATCAAGCGGCATGTAGGCTACATGACGCAGCGCTTTTCGTATTGGGAAGATCTCACAATTCGCGAGAATCTCGAGTTCGTGGCCCGCATGTACTACATGCCGGATCGCCGCACCGCAGTCAACACCACGCTCGACGAACTCGGCTTGACCTCGCGCGCCAATCAACTGGTCGGCCAACTTTCCGGTGGTTGGAAGCAGCGGCTGGCGCTGGCCGCCTGTATGCTGCATCGGCCGGAACTGCTCTTGTTGGATGAACCGACCGCCGGCGTGGATCCCTCGGCACGGCGCGATTTTTGGGAGGAACTTCATCTTTTGGCCAGCCGTGGGATCTCGGTGCTGGTCAGCACGCACTACATGGACGAAGCGGAACGCTGTCATAAGCTGGCCTACATTGCTAACGGGAAACTGCTGGCCAAAGGCACCTCACCCGAAATTGTGGCGTCGCAGAACCTCAGCACCTTTATTGTCTACGGCGAGCATCTGCTCGAACTCTCCGAGGCCCTGCAGATTACGCCGGGGATTGCTCAGACTGTTCTGTTTGGCACCGCTCTGCATGTCAGCGGCCTGGACGCGGCACAGACGCGTGCCACGATTGATCGCGCCGTCGCCGGAACATCGCGTCGGGTTGAGCAGGTCGAGACCGGGCTAGAAGACGTGTTTATCTATCTGATGAAAACGGCCGCCCCGCAGAATGGGAGCCCGTCATGAGATTCTACAGCCCCGAGGGCGCGTCCCGCTGGTGGAGCATGGTCGTCAAGGAGTTCTTGCAGCTCAAACGCGATCGCTTGACATTCGGCATGATCATCGGCATTCCGATTATTCAATTAATGTTGTTCGGCTATGCCATCAACAGCGATCCGCGGCACATGCCGACCGGCTTGCTGATACAAGACCACAGCGACATCGTCCGCACGCTGGTCGCGACGCTAAAGAATTCAGACTACTTCACCATCGTCGGGGAAGTTCCTGACGAAGAGTCGGGCCGTGCCGCGTTGGCGCAGGGTACGATACAATTTCTGGTCAACATTCCACCGGACTTCACGCGCCAGCTCTTGCGCGGTGAACATCCGGCTTTACTCCTTGAGGCGGACGCCACCGACCCCGCCGCGACCGGCATGGCGCTCTCGTCCGTCAGCACTCTGGCCGAGTTGACGGCCCGCCGTGAATTGACCGGCGCCCTGTCGCACTTGGCCCCCTCCCCTGCTCCTTTCGAGGTCAGGGTACAACGGCTCTACAATCCCGAGGGCAACACGCACTTCAACATTGTTCCCGGTTTAATGGGCGTGATTCTCACGATGACGATGGTGCTGATGACCGGACTGGCCATTACGCGGGAACGCGAACGCGGGACCATGGAAAACCTCCTGGCGATGCCGGTACTCCCCTTCGAGGTGATGGCGGGCAAAATCGTCCCGTATATCGTGATCGGCCTGTTGCAAGCGACGATCATTCTCATTGCAGCGCGAGTGCTTTTCCATATCCCCATGTTTGGCAGTCTTCTGACGCTGTATTTGGCGGCGTTCGTATTCGTTGCGGCCAATCTGATGGTGGGCATCACCATCTCTTCGCTCGTGCGCAACCAGCTTCAGGCGATGCAGATGACCTTCTTTTTCTTCCTGCCGAATATTCTTTTGTCAGGCTTCATGTTTCCCTTCCGCGGCATGCCGATGTGGGCGCAGCACATCGGCAACGTCTTGCCGTTGACCCATTTCCATCGAGTCGTGCGCGGCATTGTGCTGAAAGGCAACACTCTGCCTGATCTCTGGCCCGACATCTGGCCCATGATGGTCTTCGGCACGGCGATGCTGGTCATCGCGGTCGGATTCTATCGCCGAACGTTAGACTAACTTGTCAAAGTAGTCGCAAATAAGAACGCGGCGACTCATCTGAGTCGCCGCGTTCACATTTGTCACGAAGTGTACCAATCTAATCTACGGCAATGCCCTCTTCACGGTACTCGCGCAACTTGTTGCGGAGCGTACGAATTGAGATCCCCAGCGACTCAGCGGTCTTGGTGCGGTTGTTGTCGTGGACTCGCAATGCCCGGAAGATCGCGGCCTTCTCGATCTCAGCCAGCGTCGCCGTCGTCTGCGCGTCCAGCGTGAACATTGTCTCGGATTGCGGCGCTGTCTCGATTCCGTCCAGATAAAGGTGCTTGGTGCGCACGAGGCTGTCGTCGCACATGATAACGGCGCGTTCGATCTTGTGCTGCAACTCGCGCACGTTGCCCGGCCAATCGTAGCTGATGAGCTGCTCCATCGCCTGCTCGTCAATTCCCTGCACATTCTTCGCGTACTCATTCGAATAGGCCGCCACGAAATGGCTGACCAGTACCGGAATGTCCTCGCGGCGTTCGCGCAACGCGCTAACCCTGATCGGGCAGACGTTTAAGCGGTGGAACAGGTCTTCGCGGAATTGACCGTCGGCAATCGCCTTCTTCAAGTCGCGATTGGTCGTGGCCACGATACGCACATCTATCTTGATCGTCTCGCGGCCGCCCAGTTTTTCAAACTCACGCTCTTGCAGCACGCGCAATAGCTTGGCCTGCATCGCCGTGGACATCTCGCTGACTTCATCCAGCAGCAGTGTGCCGCCGTGCGCCAGCGCGAACCGGCCTTCGACCGTTTTGATCGCCCCGGTAAACGCGCCCTTCTCGTGGCCGAACAGCTCGGATTCCATCAGCGTCTCGGGCATCGCCGCGCAGTTAATCTTGACAAACGGACCGCCGCGCCGCGGGCTGTTTTCGTGCAGAGCGCGCGCGATCAATTCCTTGCCCGTCCCCGATTCGCCCTGAATCAAGACCGTCGCCTTGGTCGGCACGATCATCTCCAACTGTTCGAGCACTTCAATCATCTTGGGCGACTGCCCCAGAATGTTGTTGAACTGGAATTTCGAACCAAGTTCGCGCTTCAACTCAAAATTCTCAAGCTTCAGCTTGCGCGACTCAAACGCCTTCTGGATTCTGAGCAGGAGGGTCTCCTGCGGGAAGGGTTTTTCGAGGAAGTCAATCGCGCCGTCCTTCAAGGCCGCGACCGCCTCCGGGACGCTGCCGTATTGGGTCATGATGACCACGTCCACGCCCGGGAAACGCTCCTGGGTCGTCCGCAAGAGCTGCAGACCGGACATCTTCGGCATCCGAACGTCCGTCACGATTACGTCAAACTGCTGACCCTCTTCTAACAAGTTCAGTGCGGATTGACCGTCCTCACAGGCCTCGACGGCGTAGTTCCGTCGTTTCAGGGTCTGGACCAACCAATCGCGAAAGTGCTGTTCGTCATCTACAACAAGAATACGGTTTTTGGCCATGCGGTGCGAACTCCTGTGGGATGGCTGGGTCTGGGTCGGGAATGCGGGCAAGGTCGGGCAGTTTCGGGAAAAAACGGCAAGTCCCGCACTCTCTTCTACTATAGCAGATATAGTTGCAAACCACCTAATTCTGGCAAGTTATATCATGTTTTGCCATAGGCGGGCGCAATATACGAAGGCATATTGAGTTTGTCAAGCAGAAATTGCCGGGGGAAACTGTTGCCGCAAGTGAGCGTGTTATGCCACTCGCCTTGATTATCGGCTGTTTTTTCGGTACATTGAATGTTCATGCTAAGACTGGGATAAACAAATAGATGGAATCGCCGTTTTTACGGATTTCGGGCGCCCGCGAACACAATCTCCAGAATGTCTCGCTGGACTTGCCACGAAATCACTTGATTGTCATCACCGGGATTTCCGGGTCGGGGAAGTCCTCCTTGGCTTTTGATACGCTTTACGCCGAGGGTCAGCGACGCTATGTCGAGTCCCTGTCGGCGTATGCCCGTCAGTTCTTAGGACTGATGGAGAAGCCGGACGTTGATGCAATCGAAGGACTCTCACCCGCGATCTCCATTCAACAGAAGGCCGGCATTCGCAATCCGCGTTCGACCGTTGCGACAGTCACCGAAATTTACGATTACCTACGTCTGCTTTATGCGCGCATCGGCAAACCGCATTGCCCGAACTGCGGCAAACCGATTCAACGGCAGACGGCGCAGGAAATCGTGGATGCCCTGCTGAATCTCCCCGAAGGCTCCAAGATCCAACTGCTCGCTCCGGTCGTCACAGGCCGCAAAGGTGAGTACCGCGAGATCTTCGAGAGCATCCAGCGCGACGGCTTCGTGCGCGTCCGCGTAGACGGCGAGATTCGTTCACTCGATGAGAAATTTGACCTCGATAAGAAGCGCCGTCATACCATTGAAGTCGTCGTGGATCGTCTGGTCGTTAAGGACGGCCTGCGCGGCCGCCTGACTGACTCGGTGGAGACGACACTTCGCCTGTCAAGCGGTCTGCTGATCGCCACAATCGAAGGCCGCAAGGAGCGCATCTTCAGCGAGCGTTTCGCCTGTCCTGACTGTAACATCTCGATTCAGGAAGTCGAACCGCGCCTGTTTAGCTTCAACTCACCTTTCGGAGCGTGCGAACGCTGCACGGGCTTGGGCTTCAAGATGGAAATCGATCCTGAGCGCGTCGTCCCGAACGATGAACTCTCAATTGAAGACGGTGCCATTGCCAGTCTCTCGGGCGGTACGGACGGCTGGATGGGCAACATGCTCGACAGCGTCGCCCGCAAGTTCAAGATCGGGCTCACGGTGCCCTGGAAGAAGCTGAAACCCGAGCAGACACAGGTCATTCTGTACGGCTCGGGCAAAAAGGAAGTTGCGTTCGTCTGGGAAGGCCAGAAGTCCCGCTTTGAAACGACGGGCAAATGGGAAGGCATCATTCCCAATCTCATGCGCCGCTATCAGCAGACCACCTCGACGCAGGTGCGTGAGTGGATTGAAGATTTCATGGGCAACATCCCCTGTCCCGATTGTCAAGGCGCGCGTCTGAAACCCGAAGCGCTGTCCGTGCTCGTGCAGGGACAAAACATTCATCACGTCTGCGATCTATCCATCGGGCACGCGCACGATTTCTTCAGCAGTCTGACGCTGAATGAACGCGACACGCTCATTGCGCGCCAGATTCTGAAAGAAGTGCGCGAGCGTTTGACCTTTCTGCTCGACGTTGGCTTGGACTATCTGACGCTCAATCGCGCCGCCGGTAGTCTGTCCGGTGGTGAGGCGCAGCGCATCCGTCTCGCGACCCAAATCGGATCGCAACTAACCGGCGTGATGTACATTCTCGACGAGCCCTCGATCGGCCTGCATCAACGCGACAACGACCGCTTGATTGCCACGCTGAAACGCTTGCGCGACATCGGCAACACCGTCATCGTGGTCGAACATGACCGCGACACAATTGAAGCCGCCGACCACGTCGTGGATCTGGGCCCCGGTGCCGGTCGCCACGGCGGACAGGTCGTCGCGCAGGGCACTCCCTTTGAAGTCGCCAAAATCGAGCATTCGCTCACCGGTCGCTTCTTGAGCGGATTGGATCGCATCGAGGTGCCGTCGCAGCGTCGTCCGGGCGCGGGCAAGAACTTGGGCATTCGCCGCGCTCGCGGCAACAATCTCAAAGACGTCTCGGTGGATTTTCCGCTTGGTACTTTCACGGTCGTCACCGGTGTGTCGGGCTCGGGTAAGTCCACGCTCATCAACGAAACGCTCTATCGCGCGCTGGCGCAAAAGTTCTACAGTTCGAAAGAGCCGCCGCTGCCGTATGGGCAGTTGACCGGACTTGGCCACATCGACAAGGTGATTGACATTGATCAGTCACCGATTGGGCGCACGCCGCGCTCCAATCCCGCGACCTACACCGGTCTGTTCACGCAGATTCGCGATCTCTTCAGCCAACTTCCCGAAGCGAAGATGCGCGGGTACAAACCGGGCCGCTTCTCCTTTAACGTCAAGGGCGGGCGCTGTGAAAATTGTCAGGGCGACGGCATCATCAAAATTGAGATGCACTTCCTGCCCGATGTCTATGTCCCCTGTGAAGTCTGCCACGGCAAGCGCTACAATCGCGAGACGCTCGAAGTTCGCTGGAAAGGCAAGTCCATCGCCGATGTGCTTGATATGACCGTCTCCGAAGGGCGCGAGTTTTTCGAATCCATGCCGTCCATCTCCCGCAAATTAGCGACGCTCGAAGAAGTCGGGTTGGGGTATATTCATCTCGGTCAGCAGGCGACAACGCTATCCGGCGGTGAAGCACAGCGCGTCAAGCTCGCCACTGAACTCTCGCGCGTCGCCACGGGCCGCACGATCTATATTCTTGACGAGCCGACGACCGGCCTGCACTTCCACGACATCAAATTGCTGCTCAAAGTCCTGCACACGCTTGTAGACCGCGGCAACACCGTACTCGTGATTGAACACAACCTTGACGTGATCAAAACGGCGGACTGGATCATTGACCTCGGCCCCGAAGGCGGCGAGCGCGGCGGTGAGATTCTCGTGGCCGGCACTCCCGAAGACGTCGCCAAACACAAACTCAGTCACACGGGCCGCTATCTGAAACTCGAACTGGAAGCGCGCCGCAACGCGGACGTCGCCAAGAGCAATGGCCGCCGCCGCAACGAGGTCAGCCCCGCATGATGCTGCACGGCCTGCTGATCTTCGCGGCGCTCGCCGCAAACCTGCTCGCCTTTGACGCCGAACGTGCCTTGGACCTTGCGCGCCAGTTGTCAGACGATCGCTTCGAAGGCCGCAAACCCGGCCACGCCGGCGGTAAACTGGCTGAAGAGTACGTCGCCGATTATTGCCGGGGAATTGGCCTCGATCCTGTCGGCACTGACGGCTATTTTCAAGCAGTACCGCTGCTGGTCACCGAAGAACAGGCCGCGAGCTTTGCCGTCACAGGTTCGGAACTCGGCAAGATAACGTTCACGCACGGACTCGATTTCAATCTGATCACGCATAGCGGATCGGGCTATTTCACGAAGGACATTGTTGTCGCGGGATACGGCATCGTCAGTCCGGCCAAAGGCCGTGATGACTATCAAGATCTTGATGTCAACGGCAAAGTCGTCGTCATCGTCCGCGGCGCGCCGACCAGCGCCTACAGTTTTGACGACGAGAACACGCGCACGCACACGCTGAAAGAAGCCAAGGCGCGCGGCGCGGCGGCGGTGTTGTGGTATGCTGACGCGATGCCTCTAAACGGTGCCGCGATTCGCGAAGAGCTCTACGATCCGGAATTGCCACTGATGTATGTCGGTGAGCGCGTTCTGCAAGTTGTTCTTGAAAACTCCGGCTATTCAATAGCAAGCTATAAGGAGGCGCTCAAGACCAGGTCCGTGCCGTTGACCACCGACAAACAGGCGGCCCTCAATGTCAAGGTGCGACCGTTGAAAGACCGCGTGGGACGCAACGTCTGCGCGATGCTCTACGGCAACGATGCCGTGCTGCGCAACGAGATTATTGTCGTTGGCGCGCATCTCGATCATTGCGGCATCAACGCAGGCCGGATTCCATACAACGGCGCGGACGATAACGCCTCCGGCAGTGGCTTGATTGGCGAATTGGCGCGCGCGCTGAAAGACGGCGGCCCCTACAAGCGCAGCGTCATGTTCATCTGGTTCACCGCCGAAGAAGATGGACTACTCGGCAGCTACCACTTCGTCGAACAGCCAACGATTCCCTTTGGCAATATCGCGGCGATGTTTAACTTCGACATGGTCGGTCAGGGCGACGGAAACGCCACGGTCGTGGGTCTCGAATTGCTCGGAGGGCTCGGCAACGCCTACGCCGATTCGCTCGCGACCCTGGCGAAAGCTCCGCGCATCCGCGCCTATCGCGGCCGCGGCAGCAGCGACTACGCACCGTTTGCCGAAGCCGGCGCGCCCGCCATCGCGTTTTACTCGTCGGGCGATCATCCCTTTTATCATCACTTTTCGGACGACGGCGCCTGGCTCAATCCCGAGTCGTTTGCCGCCGTTGGCACGCAGGCCGAAGCGCTGATCCGAAATGTCGCCATGCAACAAACGGCCATAGCCTGTCGCAGCGATTCACTGCGCGTATTGTCGCGCTTCGCCGTCACTCTCGACGTTGACGGGTTCTTCGTAGATCAGACCGGCACGGTGAGTGCTTCCGACGCCATTACAGTCGCTTGGCTTCCGTACGACGCGCGCACAACCACGTCGGACATGCTCAATCGTTCAGCGCTGCTGCACACCTATTGCGCGGACAAGATGATTGCCAGCGACGGACTGAAGAAGGCCATTGAGCAGCGCGGCAAATTGGATCAAGCTGTTGTGCTGGCCATCACCGAAGCAGCACTCTTCAAGCGCACGCAAGCCGATATTGTCGCGCTGGCGCGCATGGGCCTTTCGCTGGTGCATCTGACACCCGGTGCCGACGCGGACAAGACGGCCTTGACCGAACAGGCTGCCAAAGCGCTCAGGGACGCGGGCAGCTTTGCGCTGATTCCCCTCGATTTCAAAACCGGCGCGCGCGTTAATGCGTGGGGTTCGCACGCCATCGTCACCGCGACACTCGATCAATTCGCGCAGTCTCCCGCGGAAGTCCGCGATTCGCTGCTCACCAGTCCCGCGCTCGTTCTTCTCGACGTAATTTCGGAGCCCACAGCCGAGCAGCTCGAGACTCTGCGCAATGCGCGGCAACGCTATGTGCATCTCAATTTCGGCGAATCCTATCCCGAACTGCGCGAAAGCGAACACAAGGCCGCGCTGCGCAGACTGTACGAGATCGGCTTCACCCGCGATGACATTCTCTGTCTGTTTGGCGCAAACTTGCGCCGCTTCCTGAACGGCTAAGGTGATGAGCACGACTCTTCTGCATGACAAACTGCACTGCCTTGATCCTGAGTATTACACTGAGGATCGCGTTGCGCCGCTGGCCGCCTCGATCGAACGCATTCGCCGTTTGAAACGTGAGCGCAATGCGGTGGTGCTGGCGCATAACTACCAGCGGCCCGAAATTTTCGAGATCGCCGATTTTATGGGTGATTCGCTCGGTTTGTCGCTGCAAGCGGCGCAGGTGCGCGACGCTGAAGTCATCGTGTTCTGCGGCGTGCATTTCATGGCCGAGACGGCGAAGATTGTCAATCCATCAAAGACCGTGCTGCTGCCGAATCTCGCGGCGGGCTGTTCGCTTGCGGATACCGCGACGGGACCTGACGTCGCCGCGCGCGCCGCGGAGTTGCGCAAGACCTATCCCGATTTGCAGGTCGTCACCTACGTCAACACCACGGCTGACGTGAAGGCGCAGTCCGACGCCTGCTGCACAAGTTCCAACGCCGTGTCCGTCGTTCGTTCGCTCGAAAGTCAGCACATTCTGTTCGTTCCCGACCAGAATCTGGCGCGCCATGTGGCTCGGCATGTGCCCGATAAGACAGTTATCGCGTGGGACGGCTACTGTTACGTGCATCACCAGATCACACCTGAAACGGTGCAGACGATGCGGCGGCAGATTCCCGGCATCAAGATTCTCGTGCATCCCGAATGCCGCGACGACGTCGTGGCCTTGGCCGACGCCGCGCTGTCCACATCAGGCATGGTCGAATACGCTCAGCAAAGCGCCGCGACGAATTTCCTCGCGGTAACCGAATGCGGTCTGTCGGACCTGCTGCAAATTAGTGTGCCCGACAAGAATTTCTATCGCGCCTGCAAAATCTGCCGCTTCATGAAGGCGATCTCGATGGACGATGTTGAACAGGCGTTGTTGAAGATGCAATTTGAGATTACTATAGATGAACCCGTGCGTTCGCGTGCCCGTCACGCGCTCGAACGCATGTTTGAACTGACCGGCGAGCGGCGCGACGATCTGACGCTGCCGGATGGCGTGGCGAACGAATAATCCAAGCACATATCTCATGAGTACGGAATTTCGCATCGAGAAGGATTCGCTGGGGGAACTCCAAGTCCCGGCCAACGCGTTCTACGGCGTACAAACCGCGCGCGCGGTCGCCAATTATCCAATTTCCGGGCTGCGGCCGCATCCGGTGTTTGTTAAGGCCTACGTCACGATCAAGCGCTCCGCAGCAGTGGTGCACCGCGATCTGCACTTGCTCACCGACCAGCAAGTACAGGCCATTATCAGCGCCGCCGACGAATTGCTCGCCGGCAAGCACGCCGACCAGATTGTCGTGGACGTCTATCAGGCTGGCGCGGGCACTTCGACGAACATGAATGTCAACGAAGTGATCGCCAACCGCGCCGCGCAGTTGCTGGGCTTGCAGCTCGGCGACTACAGCAGGGTGCATCCCAACGACCATGTCAACATGGCGCAGTCCACGAACGACACGTATCCGGCGGCGATGCGCATCGGACTCTCCATGAAATTCCCCGATCTGCTGAAGGCCGTGGATCTCGCGGTCGGCGCGCTTGATTCGAAAGCCCGCGAATTTGACGATGTCATCAAGAGTGCGCGCACGCACTTGCAGGATGCCGTGCCCATTCGTCTTGGTCAGGAGTTCGGCGGCTACGCGATGATCATGAAGCGCTGCCGCGCTCGCCTCGTCGAAGCGGAACTTGGCCTGCGCCAACTCAATTTGGGCGGCACCGCCGCCGGGACGGGCATGAATGCGCATCCCGAGTACCGTGTGCGCATCGCCCAGGAAATTTCCGCACGCACGGGCATCGCCTTTCAGCCGGCTGAAAACCTGATCGAGGTCACACAAAGCCTCGGCGACTTCCTATACTTTTCGTCTGCCTTGCGGCTCTTGGCTTTGGAACTCGGTAAAATCGTTTCCGACATTCGTCTGCTCTCGAGCGGTCCGCGCACGGGTCTGCAGGAAATCTATCTGCCTGCCGTGCAGCCCGGTTCGTCTATTATGCCCGGCAAGGTCAATCCCTCGATGGCCGAGATGATGAACCAGGTCTGCTATCAGGTGGTCGGTTTCGACCAGACGGTCGCCTATTGCGCACAGGCCGGACAGATGGATCTGAATGTGATGATGCCCGTCGTGAACTACAATTTGCAGCAGGCTCTGCACATCATGAGAAACGCGATCGAAGTCTTCGCGCAGAAATGTCTGGACGGCATCACCGTGGACCGCGCCCGCTGTCAAATGTATTTCGAATCGTCCGTCGGCATGGCCACGATCATGAATCCGTACATTGGCTATGCGAAGGCCGCCGAACTCGCCAAAGAATCCGTGAAGACGGGGAAGTCAATCGTGGATCTTATTCGCGAGCACAAGCTCTTGACCGAAGCACAGATCAAGGACATTCTCGATCCGCGCAAGCTGACCGATCCCGATCTGCAGAGCGCTGGCGCCGGCGGCGGTTGATCGATTGCCGACTTCGGATTATCTGATTCTAGCGGCCGGCGCGCTGCTCGCTTCAACCGTGTCGGGTGTAGCCGGCGTCGGCGGCGGTATGGTCTATCTGCCGATTCTCGCCGAAGTCGTCGGCATGCGCTTGGCCGTGCCCTATCTCTCGTTGCTTCTGCTCGCCGGTAATTTCTCACGTGCGTGGTTTGCGCGCTCGGGCATTGACTGGCAGGTATTGCGCGCATTCTTAATTACAGCAATGCCCGGCGCCGCGATCGGCGCACTTGCATACTCCTATCTTCCGGCCGATTGGATTGCCCGCATCCTCGGCGCTTATCTGGTCATCTATGTCGGCCTGAATTTCCTGCGCGTGCAATGGCCTAAGACGGCCACCCTGTCGGCGATTCGCTGGATCGGCATTCCGGCCGGTGTCTCCAGCGGTGTGGTCGGCGGCGCGGGCCTGATCGTCGCACCCTATTTTCTGCGCTACGGCCTGATCAAAGAGAGCTTTCTGGGAACCGAAGCGCTGGCGGCGGCAGGCACGCACATCGCCAAGATCGGCGTCTGGGGCGGCACATCGGTTCTGACCATGAAAGACGTCATGCTGCTGTTGCCGCTGGCCGTCCTGATGGTCGCCGGTTCCTATTTTGGCAAAGTCCTGGTCTCGCGCATGCGTGCGCGCATGTTTCGTGGTATTCTGTTGGCTGTGTTGGCGGCTGTCGGTGTGAGATTCCTATTCTTCTTCCCCTGAGCAACATGAAACACCTACTCCTCGTGCTGATGCTGTTTATCGGCGCGGCACATACCACTGCGCAGACGATTGGCGACATACCGACCCCTCCGGGTTACGTCCGGGTGGGCAAGGTCGCGGGAGATTTCGCGGCGACGCTCCGCGCCACACCGCTTGATCCGGTTGTCGAAATCCTGGCAGGTGACGGAAAGACTGTACTGTGCGACGAGACGATTCTCGGTAAGACCCGCATCGAGCCATACGACAACGCGCAGGACGCGGGCGTGGACGGCGTCGTGCGGCTGTGGGGCGACTATCTATGGGAGCATGGCCGCCGCGGCGAGATCGCCTTCCCGCTCGACAACGGCCAGCCGGCGCGCTGGAGCGACTGGTACGACGGCCTGCGTCCCCGGAAGACTGGCGGTCGCTTTACGTTTGTTCAGCAGGTCGGCCCTGACGGCAGTCGCGGCAACTTCGAGCAGTACTTGAGCTTTGTCGCCGAAGAGATGGGCGCCATCGCGCTGCGCCGCGAGACCGAAGGGATCGTGGATGATTCCGTTGCCATCGGCGATCTGATTATCGCTCTGCGGAACGAAAAGGAGAGCTGGGTCGGCATGGTGATGGACATCTGCCGCAATCAGAAAGGCGAGCGCCTCATTCTACTCGGGACATGCGGTACGCCGAGCACATATCTCTATCTGCCGCGCCCGTTTTCGCCCGTACAAGGCGTCGGCGAATGGTACACGATTGACGGAGCAAAATACGAAATGGGCGCGGGCTCAAAAGCTGAGTTGCGCCGCATTCGCCTGAAACTCTAAGCGAGTCTGGCCGCCGGAAATGCAAAGCGGGCGATGAGTCACCTCATCGCCCGCTTTGTTCGTTTTTCCAAGTGTCCGTCCAGCCCCTATCGTTTGCCATACATAGAGGAATTACCTTCTATCAGTTTCACTCGCGGCGCCATACCGCCCTGCCCGTTGACTTCCAGCGTGAAGCCGTGCCCAAGCGGACACGTCGTGTTGGCTGTCAGCGGGCCGAACCGGATCGGCGGATCGCTCCAACCCCCCTTCGTCGGAAACGCGACCGCGACCGACGGGGCGACTTCGGTGCCCGGACAGCCGGTGCGCGATGATGAGACAAGAAATGAGTCGGTGCCGCTTGGCGCATAGAATACGCGGTGCGTGTCCCAATCAATGGTTATGGCGTCAGTGGTGGAGCCGCTGATCGAGTAAGCAACGGACCGCACCTTGACCGGCACACGCGCCGTCGCCGCCAGATATTGCAGCATCGTCTCGCTGTTACCCACGTCGATCACAATGCGCTGCCCCGGCGCGACGACATCGGCAAGCACTTCTTCCTGCGCCGGGTACTTGTTGACCTGCACAAGATTGAAGTTTATTTGCACGGGCGGTTGCTCTTCCGCAAAAGTCACGGCGGAAAGCAGTAGAAGTAAGACGAGCGGCCACATAAGTATCATCCTTCGGCTGGTGTAGTCATCACAGCGGCAAGGCTCGTGCCTGCCGCAAATCATAGGAAATGCCTAAAAACCGCCACTGCCGTCCGGCTTTGGTGCATTTGCCGTCGCAAAACGCGAACAGCTTGCAGAAGTCGGTCGGCAAACAGCGAAACTGGCGCAAATCAACCGGCTCGATCAACCTTTTTGCCAACGTTCGGATCGTCTTCGTCCGGTGAAGTCTGACCCTCCGTCGCCGCAGGTTCGTCCGGCGTGACGGTTGCCGCGTGCGCCGAATAGTCCGTGATGCGATCCTTGCCCAAGAATTGGGCCAGCGCGTCACCCTCCAGGATCTCAACCTTGAGCAGCTCTGTCGTCATGTCGCGCAGCAGATCAACGTGTTCGCCCAAGATACGTTTGGCTTCTTCATAACACGTGTCAATAATCGTCCGCACTTCGTGATCAATCGCCTCGGCGGTCTTGTCGCCGTAATAGTCGTCCTGCGTCTGGAACGGATTGTCACGCGGCGATGTGCTGCGGCGGCGGTAGACGACCTGACCCAGATTTTCCGACATACCGTAGTCCATCACCATCGCCCGCGCCATGGCGGTCACCTGCTGCAAGTCGCTGTAGGCGCCGGACGTAATTTCGCCATAGATAAGTTCTTCGGCGGCCCGCCCGCCCAGGGCGACTTTGATCTTGTCAATGATCTCCTGCTTCGAAATCAAATGCTGCTCTTCGGCGGGCAAATAGAGCGTATGACCCAAGGTTGATGTGCCGCGGGGAATGATCGAGACTCTGTGAATGGGGTCCGTGTTGGGCAGTTTTGCACCGACCAGCGCATGCCCGCACTCGTGATAGGCGATCTTCTCTTTCGTCTTCGGCGTCATCACCCGGCTGCGGCGTTCGATACCGGTCACTTCACGATCAACCGCTTCTTCGAGCTCGCGCATGCCGATCTCTTTTTTACCGCGCCGCGCCGACAATAGCGCAGCTTCATTGATCGCATTGGCCAAATCCGCCCCGGCAAATCCCGGCGTCCGCGCCGCGATCACCCGCAGATTCACTTCCTTGGCGACCTTTTTGCCCTTGATGTGAACCTTCAAGATCGCTTCGCGTCCATCAATATTCGGCGGATCCACGACCACTTGACGATCGAAACGGCCGGGCCGCATCAGCGCCATGTCGAGAATCTCGGGACGGTTGGTCGCGGCCATGATAATCACGCCTTTCGACGATTCAAAACCGTCCATCTCAACCAGCAGCGCGTTCAACGTCTGCTCGCGCTCGTCATGACTTGCCCACGGGTTCGCGCCGCGCGCCTTGCCCAGGGCGTCCAACTCGTCAATGAAGACGATACACGGCGCTTTAGTCTGCGCTTGGGCAAATAAGTCGCGCACACGAGCCGCGCCGACGCCGACGAACATCTCAACGAAGTCCGAACCCGAGATCGAGAAAAACGGCACATTTGCTTCACCCGCGACGGCGCGCGCCAGCAATGTCTTGCCCGTGCCCGGCGGTCCCACAAGCATAACGCCCTTAGGTATCTGCGCGCCCAGCGCGCGGAATTTTGCCGGATGCTTGAGAAAATCCACCACTTCTTTCAGCTCTTCGACGGCTTCATCAATTCCCGCCACATCGCTGAAATTGATCTTTGTCGTGCTTTCGACATAGACTTTCGCGCGCGACTTGCCGAATGACATCAGACCGCCTGTGCCGCCCCCGCCCATCCGCCGGATCACGAAACTCCACAGCAGGATGATGATGCCCAGCGGCAAAATCCAGGCGAAGAAAAAGCCTTTGATCCAGTCCGACTCAAACCGGCCCTCAAATTCAATGCCTTTGGCTTCAAGCTGCTTGACGAGCTCAGAATCTTCCACGCGCACCGCTTCAAACGGCGTCTGCACCATCACGCCGGCGGAATCAATCATTGCGTCGCCGCGAATGTTCTCCTGCGTGATGATGACGTTCTTGATCCGGTCTTCGTTGAGCAACTCTTTGAATTTCGAATAGGACAGCTTCTCAAATTGCTGTCCGCCCATATACGCCTGCGCAATGAACAGCGCAAGCAGCACGGCCACAAGGTACCACAGCGAGAAATTGAATTTCTTCCCGCCCACCTGCGGCACCTTATTGGAATTTTGCTTCTTGTTTTCTTGTGATTCGTTCAAGGTCAGTAGTCCACCCCGCGGATCGCGAGGATCCCCCGCTGATAAGCGTGTTTGATTTCTTTCATTTCCGTCACGGTATCACCGCGTTCGATAATTTCCGGCGGCGCGCCGCGGCCCGTCAGAATCAGCGTCGTTGCCTCCGGACGGAGGTCGAGCACACGGTGTATATCGGCCACCGTCAGCAGCTTCAACATTACTGCCACAAAAATCTCATCCAGCAGGACAAGCTGATAGTCGCCCGACTGCATGCGTTCCACCGCAAAATCCAGCGCCGCCCGCGCGGCCTGCTCATGCACTTCACGCGGTAAAGTGTCATCGAGAATCCCGACAAACCCCTTGCCCATCCGGTGAAACTCCACCTCCGGTTCGAGCCGTTGAATGGACTTCATCTCGCCGTAAGTCCAGCTCCCTTTGATGAACTGAACAATGAGCACCCGATGCCCGTAGCCGACCGCTCGCAGCACGGTGCCCAGCGCCGCGGTCGTCTTGCCCTTGCCGTCGCCGGTGTTAATCAGTACAAGACCGGTCGGCGCCACGCGTTCCGCCGAATTTGCAGTAGATTCAGTTTCGCTCAAAGCAATTACCAGAGAATACCCATGGACAAAATCAAATTAACTGGCGGGAACGTCGTCTGATAGCGATCCGCTCCATCCGGGCTCCACAGCAGCCGCGGCTCGAAAAACGTCACGAGTCCGTCTTCGCTCCACTGTTGCCGCAACCCGGCCAGTGCCGAGAAGCCGAACCAGGCCGCCTGCGTATGAAACTCGGCGCGATGCGCGTCCTGCTCCCGTTTCCCGGCCGCTCCCCATCGTGCCGACGGTCCTCCGCCGACGTAGAACTTCTGACGGCCCCGATCATCGAGAAAGTAGTGAACATGCGCCGCCAATTCCGCCTCACGGAAATAAGTCTTGTCCGTGCGCGTATCCAATGAGCCTCCGGAGATCACCTCGTCCGTTTCAGGATCGAAAATCACGGGCTCCCGCAGCGTCGTCGTCGTGTGTCCCATCCAACTGTAGCTGCCGACAATCGCTAACAGCGTATGCTCGGCGATGGACCGCTCGTGCCGCAGCCCGATTACATTGCCGCCCGTCCCAGCTTCAGCATAACCGTCTCCGTACCATGTGCCCTCCCAATACGTCCGCGTGAATCCCCACGACAAACCGTTGGAATAGTCGGCCGCTTGCGCCATCATAAACATGACGAGCACAAGCAGCAGCGAGAAACTTGCGGATCGAGAAGCGCCAACCATGTTGCACCTCCGCAATGCGGGTAAGAATCGTCCGGGACCCGACCCAATCAAATATACTTAGTACGACTTAGCGAAGATCACGCGCTGCGTCGCGGGCTTGCCTGTCAGCATGCACACGCCGGGTTCCATTTCGCCCTCCATCGGAATCACGCGCAAAGTGGCTTTTGTTTCATCCTGTACGCGCTTTTCGTCGGCCGTATCACCCGCCCAATGCACCAGCGCGAAGCCCGAATCAGCCTTGATGAAGTCCTTGAAATCGGCGTAGGAATCAACCTTGTGGGTATTCTCTTTCATCCGCGCTTTTGCCTGCGCAAAGAGCTCATTTTGCACGCGTTCAAGCAGCGCGGGCACCTGACCGGCGACGGCCGTTAACGGCAGCGTGATCTTCTCGCGGTTGTGGCGCAGCGTCACAACGCAGTTCCCCGCGGCAAGGTCGCGCGGCCCAAGTTCAATGCGAACCGCATAACCGTACAACTCCGCCTCGGCGAACTTGAAGCCCGGCGTGACATTGTCGCGTTCGTCAATGCGGAAGCCAATCTGATGCGTTTTCAGCTCGGCGCCAATGGTGTGCATCGCCTGCATCACCTGGGCGCGCTCATCGGCACTCTTGGCAATCGGAATCATGATCACCGGCCATTGCGCCAGACGCGGCGGAATGATCACGCCATCATCATCACCATGCGCCATAATGATCGCGCCAATCAATCGCGTTGATACGCCCCACGACGTTGCCCACACATAGTCGAGCGTGTTGCGGTCGGTCTGGAACTGCACATCAAATGCCTTAGCGAAATTCTGACCGAGAAAATGCGATGTTCCCGCCTGCAGCGCCTTCTTATCCTGCATCATAGCCTCGATGCAATAGGTATTGACTGCGCCTGGGAACTTCTGGCCTTCACTCTTCAATCCGTGCAGCACAGGCATCGCCATGTAATTCTCAGCGAAATCGCGATATACATTCAGCATTTTCAGCGTCTCTTCGACCGCCTCTTCTGCCGACGCGTGCGCCGTATGCCCTTCTTGCCACAGGAACTCCGCCGTGCGCAGGAACAACCGCGTGCGCATCTCCCAGCGATAGACATTCGCCCACTGGTTGATGAGAATCGGCAAGTCGCGATAGCTCTGAATCCAGTCTTTGTACTTGGCCCAGATCACCGTCTCCGATGTTGGACGCAGCACATAATTCTCTTCGAGCTTGCCCTTCGGTCTAAGCTTACCCGTGCCATCCGGCTCCAATCCCGAGTGTGTCACGACCGCGCATTCCATCGCAAATCCCTCGACGTGCTCGGCTTCCTTTTCCATGAAGCTCTGCGGAATCAACATCGGGAAATACGCGTTGACGTGCCCCGTCTCCTTAAACATCTTGTCAAGCTGCCGCTGAATGCCTTCCCAAATGGCATAGCCATTGGGTCGGATCACCATGCAGCCTTTAACGGGCGAGTAATCGGCAAGTTTCGCTTCACGAACGAGATCGAGATACCACTCGGAGTAATCTTTGCTGCGAGGGGTGATGTTCTTGGCCATGTAGGGTCTTTTATTTCGACACGGCGACCAGATCGCCGGCCAGTTCAAGGGATTCGTCGTCGAGCGGCGCGATCAGGGAATCGCGCTGCGTCGCGTTGTACATCGTGCTGTTGCGGATACTCTTCTTGATACTCATCAATTCGCCCTTGCGGCGGTTGACCAGTTGCACCACCTGCTTGCGGTCAATGACCGATTGTGCGGTCAGCGAATCAATCTGCTTGCGCAGTGAGTCCCGCTTCGTCTGCTGTTCGCTGTGAAACGTCGCCGTCACGAACGCCGCCGGATCCGCCGTGCGCATCTCTTGTTGCGGCTTCGCCTGTTGGACATTCGATTCTTCGGCCTTCTTGCCGCAGCCACAAAGGAACAAAGCCAGAATCAGTGGCAGGAAGAGTAGTTTCATTCATCTACACTCTTGGATTGCTCGAGCCATCCTTGGTTGTCTGCGATCATAACTCCATAAACCGCAGTGGAGATGACCGCCCCGGCGATATAGAATCCCTTGTGCGCGTTCTTCCATCCGGCGCGGTAGCCGTTTTTGAATCCGCTGTTGAATTCTTCTTCAGCTTGAATCGGCGGCTTGGCCGGTCGGCGCGGCTCTACCACCCACGGCAGCCACACGAACGGCACATTGCCCAGCAAGCCCATGCCAAACCAGCCGATCTTGCCGGCACGCGCGTCTCCGGCGCTAACGCCTTCATTCCATCCTTGTTCATAAAGCGGCATCACGCGCGGCGGCGCCGAGCGGACATCAAGCTGTTCCACCTGCGCCAGTTGCGGCAGAGTGGTGTAGTCTTCGGCGTACGCCGCGCCGCACAGCAGCACGAGCAAGAGTAGGAGCAACTTCATGAGTGAACTCCAATTCGTTACATATGAATGACGCGGTCATCCGCGGCCAGCGCGGCTTCCATGACCGCTTCGGTTAACGTCGGATGCGCATGCACGGTTTGATAGATCGTCTCGGCCGTGCATTCAAGCGACTTCGCCAGCGCCAGCTCCGCGATCATCTCAGTCGCTTCCGAGCCGACGATGTGCGCGCCGATCAACTGGCCGTACTTGCGGTCGAACAGGAGTTTGACATGCCCTTCGGTGTGCCCGATCGCGCGCGCCTTGCCTGATGCGCTGAACGGAAACTTACCGACTTTGTACTCAATGCCAAGCTCTTTGCATTTCTCTTCGCTGTATCCCACGCTCGCGACCTGCGGCTGGCAATACGTGCAGGCCGGATTGTTCGAGTAGTCCATCGGATGCGGATGCTTACCCGCAATCGCGTCCACGCAAATCACACCCTCGTGCGACGCCGTATGCGCGAGCTGCGGCGCACCCACCACGTCGCCAATCGCATAATAGCCCGGCACGTTGGTGCGATGGAACGGATCAACTTTGATGAATCCGCGTTCCAGCGCCACGCCGGTCTTGTCAAAACCCCAGCCCTCAACGTTCGCGGCGAATCCGATCGCCACCAGACAGTGGTCCGCCGCCAGCGGCTTGTCGCCGCCCTCAAGCTGTACCGCAACGCCCTTGTCCGTCGCGGTGATCGAGCTGACGCGTGAGTTGGTCAGCACGTTCATGCCGCTCTTCCTAAACGATGTCTCGACGACTTTGCTTGACTCGACGTCTTCCAGCGGCAGAATACGCGGCTGCACTTCAATAAGCGTCACCTGCGTCCCCAGCGCCTGGTAGAAATACGCGAACTCACAGCCAATCGCACCCGCGCCGACGATGATCAGCGCCTTCGGCTGTTTTTCGAGGGACATCGCCTCCATGTAAGTGATGATGCGCTTGCGATCAATCGTCACTCCGGGCAGCGTCCGATTGGTGCTGCCTGTCGCGATAATCATGTGCTTGCCGCGAATCCGGTCAATCACCTTGTCCGGCTTGTTGCGCTCATGCACTTCGATTTCATGATCGCCGACGATGCGAAACCGTCCGTTGGGGCGGTGAATCTTGCTCTTGCGCACAAGGAACTCAACGCCTGAGGAATTCTTTTCCGACACTTCGCGCGAGCGTTTGATAACGCGCGTCCAGTCGAAGCCATCAACTTTGGCGTGAATGCCCATCTCTGGCGCGATGTGCTGGATGTTCTGATAGAGTTCCGCCGTCTTCAAGAGCGCCTTGGATGGAATGCAGCCCCAGTTGACGCAAATACCGCCCAGCGGCTGCTCATCCACCACGCACGTCTTCAAACCCAATTGCGCGGCGCGAATCGCCGCCACGTAGCCGCCGGGGCCGCCGCCCAGAACGACGACGTCGTATTCAGTTGCACTCATGCTCAGGCCGTCGCGGTTGCATTTTGTTCCACGCGCCTGAGGTTGCCCGCGTGCGCTTCGGCTTCCAGCCATTTTTCGGCGTCAATCGCTGCCATGCAGCCCGCGCCCGCCGCCGTGATCGCCTGACGATAGTGATGATCATGCACGTCACCCGCCACGAACAATCCCTCGATATCCGTCCACGACGAATCAGGATGGTGCAGCACGTAACCATTCTCGTCAGTCTTCAGTATGTCGCGTATGATCTTCGTATTCGGCTCGTGTCCGATGGCCACGAAGAAACCGTCAATCGGCAAATTGCGCTCGGCGCCCGTGATGGCGTCTTTCAGCCGCAGACCGTTGACGTGCGTCTGATTCGCGTCCGCCAGAACTTCCAGGATATGCGTATTCCAGATCACCTCGACCTTGGGATTGGTCAGGCAGCGCTCTTGCATAATTTTCGATGCGCGAAACGAATCCCGGCGGTGAATCAAATACACCTTCGACGCATGCCGCGTCAGATAGGACGCCTCTTCCATCGCCGTATCGCCGCCGCCGACAACCGCCACGACCTTCTCACGGAAAAAGAAGCCGTCGCACGTCGCGCACGCCGAAACACCCCGGCCCTGCAGCTTCTTCTCGCTCTCGAGACCCAGCCACTTCGCCGATGCGCCCGACGCTAATATCACCGAATGCGCATAAATCGGTTCGAGGTAACCGAGGTTGATCTTGAAGGGCCGCTGTCCGACTTCCAGCGACGTCACCTCATCTTCGATATAGGTCGCGCCAAATCGCGCCGCCTGCCGCCGCATGAGGTCCATCAACTCCGGCCCGGTAACGCCCTCAGGAAAACCCGGATAATTCTCGACATCGCTGGTTATCATCAACTGTCCTCCCGGCTGAATTCCGTCAATAACGACTGGATTCAGGTTGGCGCGTCCGGCGTAGATTGCCGCCGTCAAACCCGCCGGCCCGGAGCCGATGATGACCACATTGTGAATCGTGCCACTCATCTTGTCAAAAGTCCTGTATGATCAATAGTTTAGCCGGAAGATGCCGATCTTGCTCACGATTTGTGATTGTGTTCACAAATCGAGACCATAGATTCCGGTGAATACTCAACTTACAAAAAAAGCGGCGGAACTTCAAGCCTGCCGCCGCATCCTCGCATCCATTGTACCGCCCGCGTGTCTACGGGGTTTCCGGTCGAATCTGCGCCAAATCCGTTATAGCCTGCCGATAGCCCTCCACCCCTTGCCCGCGAATACTCAACTGACACAGGTCCGCAATCAGCGAGACATGTCGGAACTCCTCCCGTTGCAGAGGATCCGATATGTGCACCTCCACGGCGGGCAATGAGACTGCCGCCAGCGCGTCGCGCACCGCCACCGACGTGTGCGTGAACGCCCCCGGATTCAGCACCAGCCCATCCGCCCAATTGCGCGACCACTGTAACAGGGAGACGTATTCCCCCTCCGAATTACTTTGCCGCACGATTAGCTCAATCCCCAGCTCCTCGGCCCACGCCCTGCAGAGCTCCGCCAGGTCGTCATGCGTCGTCGTTCCGTATACAGCAGGTTCGCGCGTGCCCAGCAAATTGAGATTCGGCCCATTGAGTACTAACACTCGCCTGGGCCGCGCCCCGGGCCGCATAGCACGCCGATGAGCAAGGTCATCGGCCAGCCACTCCGCCACCTCGCGCACCAACGCGTTCGGCACCTCGGCGCTCACCAGCGGCTGTCCCGCATCGCGCAGCACCACCCACCGCAACCGCTTGGCCGCACTTTTCTTGTCACTTTGCAGCGCATCACCGATCACCCGGGCATCACACGGCACGCCCGGCAGCGGTAGTTTCGCCAGCCATTCATCAATGAGCCGGAATGGCTCGGGCTTCATGATCAGCATTCCTTTCGCAATCCTGAGCATTGCCCGCAGCCCGTGAAACACCGCCTCACCGTGCGTGAACGTCCCATACCCCGCCGCCTGTTCGAGCGCATGACCGAATGTATGCCCCAGATTCAACAGCACCCGCTCGCCTTGCTCGTGTTCGTCCCGTGCGACGATCTCAATCTTCACCTGCGCACCGCGCACGATGAAACGATCAAGCTGATCGCCGCTCCACATCAGCGCATCGGGTCCGGCCTCGCGCATCTCCTGCCAGAATTCGCCTCCGATGAGCAGCGCCCCTTTGACGATCTCCGCCGCACCCGAACGCAATTCGCGCTCTGGAAGCGTCCCCAGCATGGACAGCTCGGCCACCACGAGCTTCGGCTGATAGAACGAGCCGATCAAGTTCTTCCCGACCTCGTGATTGACGCCCGTTTTCCCGCCGATCGCCGCATCCACCATCCCCAACAGCGAAGTAGGCGCCGCCACCCACGCGATGCCGCGCAGATAGATGCTCGCGACAAATCCCGCCAAATCCGTCACCACGCCTCCGCCAAGGGCAACGACGAAGTCATCCCGCGCAAACCGCTTCTGCGTGAGAATGTCCAATAACTCTTTGGCACGTGACCACTTCTTCTGCTCTTCTCCCTGCGCCATCACGGCCGGTGTCACGTCAAACCCCTGCCCCGTCAGCGCGCCCGCCACACTCTGCAAGTGATGCAGCGCCACGTTTTCATCCGTCACCAGCAGCACCCGCGGCCTGCGCGCGCCAAAACTCTCAGCGATCTCCGCCGCGATCCACGCGGCCTCGGCCCGCGCAAAGCGAATTGGTACGATCCCGCTCGATGTGCGCAAATTAAACGAGTCCATCAATGGCCTCGAATATCTTTAGGGCCGTCTGCTGCGGGTCGGCGTCATCCGTTTCAAATGTCAGCGCTGCCAATTCAAAATACTCCCGCCGCCGTTCCCACAGCATCTGCAGTACGCCGACGCGTTCGGCCAGCGACTCACCGTCCCGAAACAGCGGTCGCCCGACTTGCGACATCGTGCGCGCCGCCAACAGCGGCAGTGGCGCCTCGAGCAATATCAGCAATCCGCTCGCCATGATCACGTCGCGATTGTCATCGCGTTCCAGCGCGCCACCGCCTAATGCAATCACGCTGTCTCCCCGCGACGCCGCTTGCACCAGCGACAGATTCTCAAAATCTCGAAACTGTCCCTCACCCACCGATGAAAAAATCGCCGGAATCGTCATTCCGGCGCGCTGCTCAATCATCGTATCGAGGTCAATGAACGGCTGGGCGCGCAACTCCGCCAGCAGCGGACCGAGCGTGCTCTTCCCCGCTCCCGGCATGCCGCACAGGTAAACTATCGCCATGGCGACCTCGGCGTCGCCGCCGCGTGTGCATGAATCTCGCTCATGGAATCACCGCCATACTTTTCCAGAAACGGATTCATCAGCGCCAACAGCGCCATCGCTTCGCCGACGATACCCGCCGCGGGCACCGCACAGACGTCGCTGCGCTCGCGCAACGCGGCAATCGCCTCGCCCGTCGCCAGATTAACCGAGTCGAGCGGCTGCATCAGCGACGACAGCGGCTTCATCGCCACGCGCATCACGATGCGCTCACCGTTGCTCATTCCGCCTTCCGTTCCGCCCGCCGCATTCGTGCGCCGCCGGGCGCCGTCCGCTGCCGGATAGAGTCGGTCGTGCACCTGACTCCCGTACACATCGGCGACCTCAAAGCCCATCCCGAACTCGACGCCTTTCATCGCATGAATCGAGACCATTGCCTGCGCCAAGATACCGTCGAGCCGCCGGTCGAAGTGTACAAAACTCCCGAGTCCCACCGGCAGCCCCGCAACGATCACTTCAAACACTCCGCCAACCGTGTCTTTCGTCTCGACCGCGCGATCAATAACCTCCATCATGGCGCGCTCGGCGCTCGCATCTCCGCAGCGCACCGGGCTCTTTTCCACTCGCGCAAAATACTCTTCAAGCGGTGCATCGCTCTCCAGCCCTGCGGCGGTCACGCCACCAATTTTCACGACATGCGAATAGACGCGCACGCCAAATTCGCCGAAAAACTTGCGGCAGATCGCCCCTAACGCCACGCGCATCGTCGTCTCGCGCGCCGACGAACGCTCGATGATATTGCGGATGTCGTCCTGCTGATACTTCAAAGATCCCGCGTAATCCGCGTGCCCGGGCCGCGGGTTGGTTAACTTCTCGCTGCGCAATTCAGCACCGGGATCATCAATCGCCATCTTTACGCGCCAATTTTCCCAATCGCGATTCTCGATAAACAGCGCGATCGGCGATCCCAGCGTCTGACCGTAACGCACGCCGCCAAGAATCTTCGCGATGTCCGTTTCAATTTGCATGCGCCCGCCGCGTCCATGTCCCTTTTGACGACGCGCAAGATCCGCCGCGATCTCCGCTTCGGTAATCGCAAGTCCCGCCGGCATCCCTTCCAGAATCCCCGTCAGACCCGGTCCGTGGCTTTCGCCTGCCGTAAGGAATCGAATCATGAATTACGCAGGTCCGGCAAGAGTTCACGCACCGCCAATTCCAGCGGAAACGGCTGACCCGTCCAGATCTGATAGCTCTCGGCAGCTTGCGCCAACAACATCACCAACCCGTTTTCCGTCACCGCGCCAAACGAACGAGCCGCCTCCAGAAAGAGCGTTTTGCGCGGTGAGTAAATGAGATCGAACACCAGCGCACCCGGCTTAAACGTGAATGGCGGTTCCAGTGGAAAACCCGGATTGGCCATGTGCCCGACCGGCGTCGCCTGCACAATCAAATCAAACTCCGGCAGCCTCCGCCGGGCCTTTGCGTGTGTCAACAGCACCGGCGCGTACGGTGCGGGCAGCACTGGCGCCACGCGCTCGATCGCATCCGCCGGACGCCGCGATGCAATCGCCAACTCCAACGGCTGCACAACCTGACTGACCGCGATCATCGCCGCGCGAGCAGCGCCGCCCGTGCCGATAACCAGCACGCGCTCGACTTTCGAAACCTCTTCGAGCCGTTGTTCAAGCGCGTAGCGAAAACCCGCGACGTCGGTATTGTAGCCGATCAACCGCCCCTGTCTCCGCACGAGCGTATTCACCGCTCGCGCCGTGCGCGCCGTCTCCGACAGCTCATCGCACAGCGTATACGCCAGGTCTTTGTGCGGCGCGGTCACGTTCAATCCGTCCCAATCCACACGCGCGCGCAGCAGAAACGAGCGCGCCAGCCTGCGCGGAAAGTCAAAGAGCGTATACGAACCCGACGTGCCCGTGTGCTGAAAAGCCCACGAGAAAAGCACGGGCGACAAACTCGATGCAATATGTTCGCCGATCAGGCCGAAGCGATAGCTCATGGATTATACATTACGACCGAGTCGTGGGTTAGCTTATTCAATTCCGCGAAGAATTCAGGATATGACACGGCAGCGCAATCCGCGTCATGGATCGTCGTCTCGCCACTCGCCACCAGTCCGGCCAACGCGAAGGCCATGGCAATGCGATGATCGTCGTACGAGTTTAAGTCTGTCCCGCGCAACTCCGCTCCGCCGTTGACAACGAGATCGTCGCCCTCCACCGCCACGCACACACCCAGCGCCAGCAGATGATCCGCGACAACTTGCAGCCGGTCACTCTCCTTGACGCGCAATTCACGGAGCTCCTCAAATCTCGACGTATTGGGTATCGTCGTTGCTAGTACCGTCAGCGCTGGAATCTCATCAATCAACCCGGGTACATCGGCCGCGCGCACATGCAGCGGACGGAGCTCGCTATGCCGAATGCGCAGCGTGCCCACCGGCTCATTGCACACGACTCCCTCCACATGCGCCTGAATGTCCGCGCCCGCAGTGCGCAGCGCGTCAAACCACGCCGCGCGCAGTGGATTCAACAACACTCGTGGAATCACAATCTCAGAACCCGGAACCAGCAGCGCCGCCACCGCCCAGAACGCTGCGCTCGATATGTCTCCCGGAATCACACCGTCCAGGTCAATCGGCAAGGTCTCAAGCGTCGTCGAGTCCACCATCCAGAAGCGTTCCGGACTCTGCCGCAATCCCAACAGCCGCTCCGTATGATCCCGCGAAGGTAGTGGTTCGCGCACACGCGTGACTCCGTCAGCATGAAGTCCGGCCAAGAGTACCGCGCTCTTCACCTGTGCGCTCGCGATCCGCAGATCGTGATCGCATCCGCTCAGCGCGCTGCCCATGATTCGAGCGGGCAGCTTGTTACCGTCGGCGAGATCAATCCGCGCGCCCATTTTTGCGAGCGGTTCCGTTACGCGCGCCATGGGTCGCCGCGAGAGTGACTCATCGCCTCGCATGATCCACGTCCCGTCCCGCCCGGCCAATAGCCCCATTAACAACCGCGCCGTCGTGCCCGAATTACGGCAGTCCAGCGTCACCCCGCTGCGCAGAGGTCCGCTGCGAATGACGATTTCATCAGCCGTGCGTTCGACCGTCTGTCCCAGGGCTTCAAGACACAGCAGCGCCGTCTGACAATCCTCGCCCGTGCCGTAATTCTGCAGGCGAACGTCCCGGTGCGAAAAGAGCGCAAATAGCGCTCTTCGTATAGAAACCGATTTGTCGCCGGACAGGGCTAAGCTGCCTCGCAACGGTTCACGCGCGGCCCGTATGCGCGTGCTGAGTCCGCTACTGACCACGGCGCGTCACTGTACGACCCACCGCGGTGGCTATGCGTGACAGGTCATGCATGAGTTCGCCGAACTCCTCGGGATCAAGCGACTGATAGCCGTCCGACAGCGCCCGCTCAGGATCAGGATGCATCTCGATTAACACGCCATCCGCGCCCGCTGCCACCGAAGCGCGCGCCATGGGAATCACCAGATCGCGGCGGCCCGTGCCGTGCGAAGGATCGGTGATCACCGGCAGGTGTGTCATCAGTTTCAGCGCAGGCACGATGTTCAAATCGAGCGTATTGCGCGTGAAATCCGAGAATGTCCGAATCCCCCGTTCGCACAATACGACTTGCGCATTACCCGCCGCCAGAATATATTCAGCGGCCTGCAAAAATTCTTCAAGCGTCGCCGCCATTCCGCGCTTCAATAGAATCGGCTTGCCTGTCGCCGCCGCTTGCTTCAGCAGCACATAGTTGTGCATATTACGCGTGCCGATCTGCAGCATGTCCGCATGCGCCGCCGCCAGCAGCACGCTCTCTTCATCCACCACTTCCGTCACCACGGGTAAGCCTGACACGCGCCGTGCCTCACTCAACAGCTTCAACCCCGCCTCACCCAATCCCGAAAACGCATAAGGCGATGTCCGCAGCTTGAACGCGCCGCCGCGCAGCAAATGCGCACCGCTTGCCGCCGCCAACTCCGCCGCCGCGAACAGTTGCTGCGGCGTTTCCACTGCGCACGGACCGGCGATAATGGTCAGCTCTTGTCCACCAATCGCCACGCCGCGCACGGCAACGATGGTATCATGCGAATGCGCCCGGCGCAACACGCGCACCGCAGCTAAGTTCTCCGTCGGGGAGTCGAGGTTCGCGTCCACGCGCGGCGTCCCGTGCAGCGAGCTTCCGGTGCCGACCAGCGGATCAGACGTTTGCGATGTAATCTTGTGGGGCATGAAGTCTATGGCTACCTAAATCGAGGCCTATTATACACAATATCCGCGTCTCATTCAAGGAACGCCCCGGCAATCCTCCGGGTGAGGTTCCGGCACGGGCACCCCACAGCACTGTTAATACTGCATTTGATGCATGTCAGCCGGAATCTGGTGGAACTTTTTCCAGTTCCCGTCGTCTTTGGGATAAGCCTCGCGCCGACCCGCCCTTACTCTTTCGACCCCAAACCCAATGACCCGTTTTCGTCCGCTTCTCCTGACCCTTGCCTCGCTGTCTCTGATATTCGCCTTCGCCGCTTGCTCCGGTTCGCCGCCTCCCGCGCGGCTGCCATTCCCTTTCAAAACGGCCGCCGAGACTGTCGGCGGCGCATCCTCCACGGAGACCTCTGCCATGCCGCAAGTGCAACTTCCGACGCAGCGCGTGCGCGCGCCGGAGTTTCCCCGCGATTTCGCGTGGGTGAACACCGATCGTCCACTCTACTTCGGTCAAGAACTCAAGGGCCGCCTGGTCGTGCTTGACTTCTGGACCTACTGCTGCATCAACTGTATGCACATCCTGCCCGATCTCGAATATATCGAGCATAAATATGCCGGACAGCCCGTCGTCGTGGTCGGCGTGCACTCGGCCAAGTTTGACAACGAAAGCGACAAACAGAATATCCTCACGGCCTGCCAGCGCTACAACATTGCCCATCCCGTCGTCGTGGACGAATCGCACCGCATCTGGTCTGAATACGGCGTGCAAGCCTGGCCGTCGCTCGGCGTGGTAGATGCCGAAGGCCGTGTCGTCGGCCTGCTCTCCGGGGAAGGCAATCGTGAGATTCTCGATGGCGTTATTCAAGCTCTGCTCGATGAAGGCCGCGCCAAAGGCGTGCTCGCCGCAGGCCCGCCCGAATACAAACGCGACTCCCGCGTACCCGCCGCCTCGGGCCTCGCCTTTCCCGGCAAGGTCCACGCGCACGGCGACTTGGTCTTCATCGCAGATTCCAATCACGACCGCGTCGTTATCGCCGACACGACGGGCAGGGTCCAAGCCATCGCTGGCTCCGGCGCGAAAGGCCAAGCCGACGGCTCATTCGCGCAGGCGCAGTTCGCCAATCCGCAGGGCATGGCCTACGACGCCCAGCGCAAGTTGCTCTACGTTGCCGACACCGACAATCATCTCATCCGTAAACTCGATCTCGCCGGACAAACCGTGTCCACGATCGCCGGCACGGGCGAACAAGTCTATGACCGGCTCGGCGGGGGCCTCGGCACGGCACAAGGCCTGAACAGTCCGTGGGATCTTGTCCTGTTGGGCGAAACGCTTTACATTGCCATGGCCGGGCCGCATCAATTATGGACACTCGACTTGCCCACCGGCGTCGCACGCGCTTGGGTCGGTTCAGGCCGTGAAGATGTTATTGACGGCACCGGCACACGGAGCGCCGCGCTTGCCCAACCCTCCGGACTGGCACTCGACAGCGACTGGCTCTATTTTGCGGACAGCGAAGTCAGCGCCGTGCGCCGCGCCAACATCAAAACCGCGCAGGTCGAAACGCTGATCGGCAGCGGTCTATTTGAGTTCGGTGACCGAACCGGCGCCTTCCAGCGCTCGCTGCTGCAGCATCCGCTCGGCGTCGCGATACACGACGGCAAGGTATTGGTCGCTGACACCTACAATCACAAAATCAAACGGCTGGATGTTCCCGCCCGTCAAAGCGCCGACCTGCTTGGAACAGGCCATACCGAACTGCCCAACGAGACTCCCGCCGCGATCTCGCTCTATGAACCCGGCGGCATTGCCGTGCAGGGCGACTGGCTCTATATCGCCGACACCAATCACGACCGCATCATCCGCGCCTCGTTATTGGACAACACCTGGAGCGAGTTCACGCTGAGCGGCTTGCGCACCGCCGAGAGCATGACCATGGACCACGATGCCACCGTAACCGCGGCCGTATCCTACCGCCCTGGCGCTGATTTGATTCTCACGCTCACGGCCGCGTTGCCTTCCGGTGTGCACCTCAATAAGGAAGCGCCGCTGAGCTACGCAGTAACCGCCAATAACACCGCGCTCACCGAAGGTTTGGCCACCCGACCGGAGCTGCCGCTGCGCGTGACGATTCCCGGATCACAACTCAAACCCGGTCCACTCTCCGCTATGATCGCCTTCGCGTATTGCACCGACGAACATGCGGGCCTGTGCGTGCCTGTGTCCGTCGGTTTCAATATTACACTCAGCGAATCCGCTGACGCACCGCCGGAAACCAATCTCAGCGCCAGCATCAAACGACTGCCGAACTAAGCGCGCACCTTGAACAACGCAAGCGGGCGGCTCTCACGAGCCGCCCGCTTGCGTTACCCACATGGCCTCGTCTATGCGCCGAGTTCCGCCAATATGCTCACGCCGCTCGATGTGCCAATGCGCTGCGCTCCAGCATCACACATCTTCTCAAAATCCGCCAGCGTGCGAATCCCCCCCGAAGCCTTCACGCGCAGCCCATGCGCTTCGACACTCTGCCGCATCAAACGCACGGCCTCGACCGTCGCGCCGCCCGGTCCGAATCCCGTGGACGTCTTCACCCACTGTGCCCCCGCCTGCACGGTCGCCTCGCACGCCGCGACAATCTGCGTCTCGTTTAGCAATGCCGTCTCCAAGATCACCTTGAGCTCCGCACGGCCCTGACAGACTTCTCGAAGTGCGCGAACATCTCGCTCAACGGTCGCAAGTTCTCCTCCGATCACACCGCCCACCCACAGCACCATGTCAAGCTCCGTTGCGCCATCATCGAGAGCAAGCCGCGCCTCAGCCACCTTGATCCGCGTGTCGTTTGCCCCCAATGGAAAACCAATCACGGTACATACACCGACCGGCGTCCCGCGCAACGCCTCGGCGCACTGCGCGACAAATCGCGGATTCACGCACACGGTCTTGAAATTCGCGTGCGCAGCCTCGCCACACAGCCGGGCGACCTGCGCCGGCGTAGCTTCCGGTTTCAGCAATGTGTGGTCAATCCGGGCGGCGATCTCGAGACGATTCATTCTGACTCCTGGTGATTTCCACGAATATACGAGTCCGCCATCAATTTCGCAAGCAAAAAAAAGCCACGAAAACTCGTGGCTCAATGTTCGCACTGACTGGCCCACTTACCCCGCCGCCGCGGCGATGCCGGCGGCATTCACTTTGGCATAATACGCCGCCTGCATCGGTTTGACTTTCGTCTCCATGCAGTCCGGACAAATCGAGTGTGAGAACTGAATATTTTCCTGGTGATCCGAGATATACTCTTCGATTTGCGACCACAAATTCTCGTCGTCACGGATCTTCTTGCAATACGCGCAGATCGGCAGGAATCCCTGCAGCATTTTAACATGCTGCCGCTCTTGTTCGAGGTCTTGAATCCGGGACGCCAGACTCTCTTGCAGCGAGATGATTCGCTTCGCAACGCGCAGCCGCGCCCTCAGTTGGTCCGGATCAATCGGTTTCACAATGAACTCGTCCACTCCTGCCAACAACCCCGCCAGCACGTCCTCCTTCTCCTGCCGCGATGTCAGCATGATGATATACGTATATTGCGATTCCGTTAGCGCGCGAATCGTTTTGACGACGGTGGGGCCTTCCATCTCAGGCATCATCCAATCCGTGATCATAATCTGCGGGCGGTGCTCAAGGAACAAGCGCAGTGCGTCCGTTCCATTGGTTGCGGACATCGCCTCGTAGCCGAATTTCCCGAGGAGCCGCAACAAAGTTCGCATCGTCATGCGATCGTCGTCAACTGCCAGTACTTTCATTCCGTCAAATCCCGTTTGATCGTAGTCAGTTCGTCCGCGACAATCGAAAATTCAACCTCCACCATGGCCACGTCCTGCTCGCTGATCATCTGGCCCAACTTGCGCACTGTATTGTCAATCTCCGCGCACAGTTGCGCCAGCGTGACCGCGCCAATATTCAGCGCGGAGCCTTTCAACGCGTGAGCAATCGCCGCGACATCCGCCATACGCTCCGCCTGGTAAGCCGCCCGCAGCGTACGGGTGCGTTCCAGTCCGTCTTCCAGCATGATATCAATTAGTTCAATTGTAAAATCCGGATCGCCAAGGCCGATTTCGTCCAGCCGTGATCGTTGAACATGGACTGAGGTTGCTATAGAGTTACTCATGCTCGGTGCAGTTGCGTCATTAGTGGCATGTGAATCGGAACGCTTTGCTGCAAGAAACACGCCGTTCCCGAGTCGAATTGACCACACTAGATTGGAACGGCCTTTGCGCCCTGGAGGGTGCTAAGTTTGGAGGAACTGAAATGTACTGGATTGCCATACTGCTTTTCTCATACGCCCTGACGGCCTGTGCCGGGGAGCATAGCTCCGCATGGACGGCGGAGCAGGCGCTCGACAGGTTGCAGAAGGGCAACGAACGCTTTGTCAAAGGCAAACCCAAAGCCTGGAACAGCGGCACCGATGTCCGTGAAAAGCTTGCCGCCGGACAGACGCCTTATGCCTGTATCATCTCCTGCGCCGACTCGCGTGTCCCGCCCGAACAGATCTTCGACGCGGGCTTAGGCGAGCTATTTGTCATCCGCGTCGCCGGCAACGTGACGCCGCGCGAAGTCATTGCTTCAGCCGACTATGCGGTAGGTCATTTAAATTGTCCCGTCGTCATCGTCATGGGCCACAGCAAATGCGGTGCAGTCGCCGCGGCACTTTCCGAATCCGAATTCGACGAACCCCTGAACTCGCTGGTCGAGGAGATTCGCCCCGTCGTCGAAGCCTGTCACGACAAGGGCTACGACGCGGACGATCTCTACGAAGGCGCGATCAAAGAAAACGCGCGCGCCGGAGCGTCCGAACTCGTCGCCGGTTCGCGAGCCATCGAGCAGGCCGTCACCGGCGGTAAATGCGTTGTTCTGTCCGCCGTCTACGATATCGAGTCCGGCGCGGTCAACTGGCAAGCCCAATACAGCGCTGTTAATTGGAAGAACGAGCCGACCGACAACTCTCACACTGAGCACGCCGCCGAAGTCAAGCCAACGCTCAGCACGCGCACGGATAAGGTGGCCTCGACCAAACGCGAAAGTGAGCATGCGGCGCGCCCCAATCCCAATAGCGCGAAGCAAAAACACTAACCGCTCCCCGTCAAAACGCCAAGCGGCAGGTCTCAATGACCTGCCGCTTTTGCTTGTTCTATCTTCGCCCCCATCTTATGCCGCGTTGCCCGCTTTCAACTTGGCGTCAATCGCCGCCAGCAGCGTGTCAAACGATTGACCGAACTTCACCACGCCATCCTCGATCAATTCAAAGGCGATCCGGTCAACGTCCACACCGAGCTCCCTCATCTCGCTGATCGTCGCACTGGCACTCTTCAGATTTCCGAACAACTTTGAGCTCGGCTTGCCATGGTCCTTGTACGCAGAAAGCGTCTGCGGCGGCACCGTATTCACCGTGTGCGGCGCAATCAACTCCTCGATATACAGCACGTCCGGATAGGCGGGATTTTTCGTCGAAGTCGAGGCCCACAACGGCCGTTGCACGCGCGCGCCTGCCTGCGCGAGCTTCTGCCACCGCGGGGATGCCGTCACCTCTTCAAAGTGCTTGTACGCCAGGCACGCATTGGCAATCGCGGCCTTCGCCAGCAGATCCTTGCGGCCCAACTTCTCAAGCTGCGCATCCGCTACCGAGTCAATGCGGCTGATGAAAAAGCTCGCCACCGATGCGATCCCGCCCAGCGCTTCGCCCTTGGCGTGCCGCGCTTCGAGCGCCGCGACGTATGTCTCCAGCACATCGCGATATTGGCCCAGCGTAAACAGCAGCGTGATGTTCACATTCACGCCCCGCGTCAAAAGTTCGCGCACGGCCGGAATTCCCGCGGTTGTGCCAGGCACTTTGATCATCAGGTTCGGACAATTCACGCGCTCCCACAACCGCAAGGCCTCGGCGACCGTCCCCGCCGTATCGTGCGCCAACGTTGGCGATACTTCCAGACTCACATAGCCGTCCAATCCCTGTGAGTCGCGATACACCGAAGCGAGCATGCCGCATGCGCGCGCCACATCAGCCACCGCCAGATTCTCAAACACCTCGCTCGCGCTCGATTTCGTGGCGATCCCCTTGCGAATGTCATCGTCGTAGTCGCCGCTTCCCGCAATCGCCTTCTCGAAGATCGTCGGATTCGACGTCATGCCGCGCAGCCCTTCAGCCACGTGGCGCTCCAATCCGCCGGAGTCCATTAACTCACGGCTGATATAGTCGAGCCACAACGACTGTCCCAAATCGAGCGTGGCCTTCATGATCGGATGACCCATCTCTATCTCCTTGTCAATAGTTTGCTACTTGCCGGCCGCTTCAATGGCGAGGACTTTGTCAAGCCGCCGTTGGTGCCGTTCCAGTCCCGAGAATTTCGCGCCGAGGAATGCGCCGAGCACTTCCCGAGCCAGCGAACCGCCGATAATGCGCGCTCCCAGACACAGCGTGTTCATGTCGTCGTCCTCGACTCCCTGCCGCGCCGAAAACGTGTCGTGACACAATCCCGCGCGCACGCCCTTCACCTTGTTCGCGGCGATGCAAGCCCCCACGCCGCTGCCACACACGATCACTCCGCGCTCCGCCCGTCCGCTCGTCACTTCCGTCGCCACGGCGCGCGCGAAATCGGGATAGTCCGCCGCCTCGGCAGTGTGCGTGCCCACATCGGTCAATTCGTGACCTTGTCCGCGCAGCCACTCTGCCAGTTCGAGCTTCAACGCATAACCCGCATGATCACATCCGATCGCGATCTTCACGCGCACTTCTCCTTGGCGGCCAGCGCCCGCTTAACGACATTTTCCGCCGTCAGTCCGAGTTTCTCGTATAGCGTTTTGTACGGCGCAGATGCTCCAAAGCGGTCAATTCCGATCACGTCTCCGTCCAACCCGACATATTTCCACCAGCACAACGATGCGCCGGCTTCAATCGCAATTCGCACCCGCACGTTCGGCGGCAAAACACTGTCACGATACGCCTGCGGCTGCGCGTCAAACAGCTCCGTGCATGGCACGGACACCACGCGCGTCGCGACGTGCCGTTCTTCGAGCATTTTCTGCGCCGCCAGCGCAATTTCCACTTCACTGCCGCTCGCCAAAAGGATGACGCTCGGCTGACTCCCCGCCGCTTCGGACAGCACGTACGCGCCCAGCTCCACGGGCACCCGCTCGCCCGCATAGTCAAGCACCGGCAGCGTCTGCCGCGTCAGGCACAACGCCACCGGCCCATTCGTGCGTTCGATCGCCGCGCGATAGCATTGCGCCGTCTCGTTGGCATCCGCCGGACGCATCGTCCAGAGATTCGGCACCGCGCGCATGTGCGTCAGATGCTCGATCGGCTGATGCGTCGGCCCGTCCTCGCCGAGGCCGATGCTGTCGTGCGTGAAAACGTACAACACTGGCAAGTGCGACAGCGCCGCGATCCGCACGGACGGCTTCATGTAATCGAGAAAGTTCATGAACGTCGCGCCGAAAGCGATGAACGGCGCGCAACTCGCCATCCCATTCAGAATCGCCCCCATGCCGTGTTCACGAATGCCAAATCGAATGTTCCGGCCATGTCGTGAGTCACGCTGGAAGTCGCCCTTGCCTTCAAGATAGGTCAAATTTGATTCCACAAGATCCGCGCTGCCGCCTACGACCCACGGCAGGTCCGTGATGGCATGGATGCACATCTCAGAGGCCTTGCGCGTCGCGAGCGGCTTATCCGTCGTCTTCCACACCGGAAGTTTGTCAGCCCATTGCTCCGGCAGTCGCCGTGACCAGAATTGCTGCCAACGTGCTTGCAAGCCCGGTTCCGCGGCAAAAGACTGTTCAAGTTCCGTCTGCCATTGCGCCTGCTGCTCTGTACCGATCTGCCGCGCTGCGCCCATGTGCTTGAACACTTCCGTCGGCACATGGAAGGACTCTTTCTCCGGCAGCCCTAACGCCCGCTTCGTCAGCGCAAGTTCCTCTTCGCCGAGTGGAGCGCCATGCACCTTCGACGTGCCCGCGCGATTCGGCGACCCGTATCCGATCTGCGTCCGGCAGCGAATCAATGTGGGCCGTTCCGTCTCGGCCAAGCCCTCGCGGATCGCCTGATCCACTTCGCCCGGATTCATTCCGTCGCACGCCAGTACCTGCCAGCCATAGCTCTCAAACCGCGCGCCGACGTCTTCGGTGAATGCAATCTCCGTCGAGCCGTCAATGGTGATCTTGTTGTCGTCATAAAGCATGACAATCGAACCCAATGCCAGATGCCCGGCCAATGACGCCGCTTCCGCCGCCACGCCTTCCATCAAATCGCCGTCCGAGCAGATGCCGAACACGCGGTAGTTAATAACCTCATGTCCCTCGCGATTGAACATCGCGGCCAGCATATCGCGTGCGATTGCCATACCCACGATATTCCCTACGCCCTGGCCCAGCGGCCCCGTCGTCGCCTCCACGCCCGGCGTCAAGCCTAATTCCGGATGCCCCGGCGTCAGACTGCCCCACTGTCGGAAGCGTTTCAGTTCCTCGATCGGCAACGGGTAGCCCGTCAGATGCAGCAGCGAATATAGCAGCGCGCATCCATGTCCCGCCGATAGCACAAATCGGTCTCGGTTAACCCAACCCGGATCCATAGGGTTATGGCGTAGATGCTTCTGATAAACGGTATAGCCCATCACTGCGGCCCCCAATGGCAACCCCGGGTGCCCCGAGTTTGCCGCTTGCACCGTGTCAATGGCCAGTCCGCGGACGGTATTGACGCATAACCGATCAAGAACCTCAGACATGAAGAGCTCCGCTCAATTGCGATAGTGAGTGCGTTTTGTAAACCAATCTGGCGCATGCACAAAGCGACGGATAGACTCCGTCGCTTTGTGCATCGTAGTTAGCTCACCCGGCCGCGGGTCAGCATTTACTTCATCAAGACCATCTTGCGGCTGGCAATGAAGTCGCCCGCCTCAAGACGATAGAAATACACGCCGCTGCCCAGCGTCGTGCCGTCAAAATTGACCACGTGGTAACCCGCGCCAAAATCAGCTTCCGCCAGTCGCGCCACCTCGCGGCCCGTCACGTCATAGACGGTCAGGCGCACGAAGTTGGCTTCCGGCAAGCCGAAGCGGATCTGCGTCGTCGGGTTGAACGGATTCGGATAGTTCGCCGACAATTCATAGTTCACGGGCACCACCGGCTGGCCGAATTGCGGTTGAATGGCGCCGCCGTCTTCGTCAATCGGAGCCAGTTCTGCGGCGTGCACATCTTCAGCAAGCGAGGACAACCAAATCTTGATCGTGCCTTCACCCGCGCCCAGAACGTCAGTGTCGCCGTCGTTGTCAAAGTCGCCGCCGTGCACGACCGATGCCTGCCACAGCGTGCTCGTGATGATATTACGGTAGAACCGGTTGTCCGTATTACGCCACCACGAAATCTCCTGATTTTCGTTGGCGGCCATCAGCAGATCGGCCCGGTTGTCGTCGTCCATGTCCACAGCATCCAGTTCGCGGGGGAACGGTACCAGCGATGTAATGTAATTCTGTTCCATCGTCGCGCCGTCCCACCATGCCACCAACGGTTCCTGCGCCACGCAGAAGTAGATATCCAGAACGTTATCTTCGTTCAGACGGGCCGCATTAATGTAGGAAGCGCCGTAGACGTCTTCCATCAATACGTGGCGAGTGAACGCTTCGCTGCCGTTATTCGACCACCACGCCAGCATGCCGCCTTCGTAAGCCGCGCCCAGCACGTCGAGGTCGCCGTCGTTGCCGATGTCGGCCAATTCGATTGAACGCGCGCCCGTGAAGTCGTTATCAATTACGAAACGCGTGAACACCTCGCTGCCGTTGTTGCGCCACCATGACACGTCGTTCGCGTCGCACGCCGCCGTCACAAGGTCCTTATCGTTGTCACCGTCGAGGTCAACAATCTTGACGTCCCGCGCTCCGGCGTAGTTGTTCGCGATCACCAATGTCGAGAATGTGCCGTTGGCGTTATGACGGAACCACACAAGCTGATTGGCGAACTGCGCGACGGCCGCGATGTCCAGGTCACCGTCGTCGTCAATATCGCCCACTTCCACCGAACGTGCGCCGTCCCAGTTCTCCACGACAACATGCGGAATGTAATCCCACGTGCCGTTGTTTTCGTACCAGATGACCTTGTCGGCGAACATACCGGCCGCCACGACATCCATGTCACCGTCGTCGTCAATGTCCGCAGGCACCGCTGACATACAGCCGAACATCTCTTCCGTAAGCGTAATCACGCCAAACGGAATCGGATTGACCGGCACGCGGTAGCCATAGGCCACGTTGGATGCCGCGCCCGTGCCGCAGCCGTTGAATGCGCGCACGCGGTACTCATATTCTTCACCCGGGGTCGCCGAGAAGTCTTCGTACGAGGTCACGTCCGCGCCGACCGTCGCGATCAATTGGGCCGGGAAGCCCCGCAGAATTTCGTAGCCCACTTCCTGCGTCACATTGTTCCACGACAGATGCACACGGTCGTTCAGATTGATCGAGGCCACCAGGTTCGTAACCGTGCCGATCACCTGCGCCGAGAAGCCCGGCGTTTGCGCCGACAGATTGCCCACGCCGCACTGATTAACGCCGCGCACCTGATAGTTGTATGTAACGCCCGGCTGCACCGCCGCGTCATTATAGAATTCAATCCCTTCCGGAACGACCGCGATCTGCGTGCCATTGCGGAAGACGTGATACGAGTCCACTACCGCCACTTCATTCCACGACACAATAACAACGTTGCACAGGCCGTCCGTCGCGTTTACGCCCGTCGGTACGCTTGGCAGCGGCACGGTCGAGCCCGGCGTCGGCGGCGTCTGCGGACCGCTGCCGCACGCGTTCGTCGCGGCCACGGTGTAGTTGTTCGTCACACCCGGATTCAGCGGCGAATCCGTGTAGGTGAACGTGCCCTGCAGCACCGTGGCGATAATCGTGCCGTTCCGGCGCACGACATAGTTCTGAGCGTGCTGCGTACCCACCCACTCCAACAGAATGGACGTACAGCGGTTGTGCGATGCCGTCAAATCGGTCACCACACCCGCCACGGGCGCTGCCTGGCCGATATCGCTGGCGCAGCCGCCTTCGCCGCACAGGTTCGAAACCGCGCACACTTCATATTCGACTGGGTTCGCCAGCGGATTGCTGTCCACAATCGAGCGCTGAACATTAATCGTGCTCGGCCCCAGTCGCTGAATAATCACGCCGTCGCGCTTGATAAGCACCGAATCTTGACCATCCACATTGTTGAATGTGAAGGTCAAAGTCACGATGCCGCAACCGTCGTCGCTGGCCCCCATCTGCGACGGACCGACCGGCGTCGGGGCGGTCCGACCGCCATCCGCGCTCACCGTCGCAATGGTATCACCCGCGGCGCATACGCGCAGCGCATGAATCTGATATGTGCTCTGCGGCCAGAGACCCATGTGGTCGTACTGCACCGCGCTCGACGGCACAAAAGCGAACGGCACGCCGTTGCGTTCGAGCCGGAATAGAGTAACGCCCGGTTGACTGTACGATTGCCATGACAGGCGCACGCGGTCACACAGGTTTTCGCTTGCGCCGAAACCGGTCACCGCCACCGGGTACGTATTCGGCGTCACCGTTTCCGTATCCGACAACGGACCAATTTCGCAGCCGTTAAATGCCGCCACTTGCAGCACGCACTGCGCGGTATCCGCCGGGCAGTAACGCAGCGATGTGACATTGGCATTCACCGTGTCCACGATCACGCCGTCGCAATAAATGTAGAAGCCGGACTCGTTTGCCACATTGCTCCACGTCAGATCAACGCAGAAGCACGGACTGGCCACGGCATTGAAGCCCGTCACCTGCGCCAGTGTCGCGATGACCGTCACGCTGTTGCTCGCCGCGGATTGAGTGCCCGCGCCGCAGACGTTAGCCGTCACAACCCGGTAGCTGAACGATCCCGCCGGCAGATTCTCGTCAATGTACGTCGTTCCCGGAGCCTGAACAATCGCGACTTGAACACCGTTGCGCAGCACGCGATATTCGCTGATCGGCAGCGTGCTCGGCGCGTTCCACGTCACCGTGACGTCGCCGCAGTTTTCGCTCGCCGCCACGTTTGTCGCCACGCCCGGCACCGTCAGGCCTTCGCCCGGCACCGCATTCCCGAGATCACCGTTGCCGCAGCTATTCGTCGCGCGCACGTTGTACGTGTGCACGCCGGTAATGTTATTATCTACATAGAAGGTCGTGTTAGCGGGCACCGTTCCAATCGGACTCAGCACATTGCCGTCACGATAGATCGAATAACCCGTTTCCGACAACTGATCGGTCCAGTTCAGGCTGATCTGGTTACACACATCCACCGACGCCACGACGCCTTGCACCACCGGCGGCACCATCGCCACCGCACCAGTCACCGCCGCGCTCTGCGCCGCATCGCCGCACGCGTTCCGCGCCAGCACCGTGTACTGGTAGGCCACGCCCGGCGCGGCCGTGTTGTCCGTATAAGTTACCGTGTTCGCCGGCACATTCTGCACCAGCAACCCGCCGTCGCGGTACACGTCATAGCTGTCTTCGTTCGTCGCATCAGTCCATGTCAAAATCACCACGGTGCAGTTCGTCGTTGTCGCCGCCAATCCGGTAACCTGCGTCGGAATCGTCCGGCGGCAACCCTCAACAGCAACCGACAACGGACCGTCACCGCCGATATTGGAACCGTTGACCGTATAACTGAAGCACTCGCCCGGCGCAGGCGTCAAGTCACAGTACGTTACAACATCCGCGCCGACCGTCGCCAACGGCTGACCGTTCCGCATGATTTCGTAGTTCGTCTCATTGGCAATGTCCGTCCACGTCAGGCAGATCTGACCGCAATCGGTCGTCGTCGCCGTCACGCCCGTCACCTGACCAAGGCTGAACACGGCCACACCTTCAACTTCATCCGACATTGCGCCGGCACCGCAAACGTTCGTCGCCGCAACAGTGTACCCGTAGGTCGTTCCCGGCGTCGCCGTCAAGTCACAGACTTCCGTCGTATTGGCCGGCACCGTGTCAATCGGCGTGCCATCGCGGTAGATGATATAGCTAAGCTCACCCGCCACGTCCGTCCAGGTCAAGCACACCTGACTGATCAAGGTCGTCGTCGCTGTTAAGCCCGTCACCTGTTCCGGCGTCTCGGCGCGCTGGCCGTTGACTTCGTTCGAGGTCGGACCTTCGTTACAGCTATTGACCGCGGTCATGTAGTACATATGCGCCACGCCGGGTAGCGGCGTCGCGTCAAAATACTGCGTTGTCGGGGCGTTGATTTCAGCCAGCAGCGTCGGTGAGTCGTCGCGATAGAGACGATAGGACACCGCGCCCGGGTAAGTCGCCCACGACACAAGAATTCCGTTACAACTATCCACCGAAGCGGATGTGACGGTCATCTGCCCCATCTGCGGCAGACGTTCACCCGTTTCACCTAGCGACGGCGCGGTCTCACCGCAGTTCACGCTGAACGCCGTCACCGTGTACTCGTAAACACCGGCCGTCGGCGAATCTTCAAACATCGTCGTTTCCGGATCGGTCGAACCGGCCAAAGCGCCGTCGCGGTAGACGCGATATTCCGTCACGTCGCCCGGAGCCGGGTCCCACGTAATCGTTATCTCATCACAACTCGTGTTCGACGCCAGCACACCCGTCGGGGCGTCGGGGCCTTCAAGCCGCGTGCCGTTGTCCGCAACACTCGGTCCGGTCATCCCGCAGACATCGTCCCACGCGCGCACGTCATAGGATGCCGTCGTGCCCGGCAGAATCGTGTTGTCCACAAATTCTGTCGTCGGCGCGATAACCGTGTCCAAAATCGTTCCCGCTCTGAACACGACATAGCCGTCGAACGTACCCGTGCTCGCTGTCCATGAAATGCGCACATCCAAACAGCTCGTGTCCGATGCGCTCACAGACGTCGGCGGCGTCGCTTCCGGCAACAGCGTGCCTGTCGTAAGCGCCGCGCTTGAGTTGTCGCAATCTTCCAAAGTCGAAAACGCCACAATCGAGTACTCATTGCTGCCCAATTCGGCGTCAACGTCCAAAAACACCCGCGTGTCATTCAGCGAACCGCCCGAGAAAATCTCAGTACCGTTGCGCAGAATCGTATAGCCGGTCTCGCCGCTCGGCTCAGGTTGCGCACCCCACGTCAGCAGTACGCCGTCGCAGCGGTCATCACTGGCCGTGAAGTCCGGCGGAGTCACAGGCAGATTGTAAATCACAGCTTGCACAGGATCCGTCAGCGAACCCACGCCGCAGATTGCGGAATAGGCCGCCACTTGCGCGTTGTACACACCGCCTGCACCGGCATAGGTGTAGCACAACGTTTCACTCGACGAAACGCCGACCGAGTCACCGTCAATGTAAACCGTATAACCGTCCAAGTCACCCGTCGCGGCCGTCCAGCAAATGGTGACCATCCCGCAATTGTTGCCGTCCTGAACTAGGTTGCCGGGAGTCCCGACCTGTTCCAACGTGCTGCCAACCGCCGCACTGCTCGGAGCGGAGTTCGTGCAGTTATTGCTGATGGCTACGACCGTGTAGCTGTGCGGGTCGCTGTCGCCGGGTGTGTCTACATACTGCAAGACGCCCGGACCGACTAATTCAATGAACGATCCGTCGCGGGAAATACTATAGCCGTCCACCACGCCGCTCGCCGCGTTCCACGCCACAGTCACGGTCGTGCACTCGTCATTCGACGCGGTCACGCCCGTCGGCACCGTCGGCGACTGCTGTACCGCCACGTTGATCACGTTGCTCGTGTCGCCGTCGCCGCACTCGTTCGTGGTGATCAGGTAAATTTCCCAAGTTGCCGGACCGTTGCCCGTCGGAATCGTTGCTGAGCTAAGCGTCGCGGCTAGCGAACCTGAGAACGTGCCGTTCACGTACAAATCCAAATTGTCCGCGTCCGCCGGAGAAGTCCAAGTAATCTGAATCGAGGCGCAATCGTCGCTCGTTCCGGCCAAGTCCACCACCGGACTCGGCACCTGATCGCGCTGCACCGTCAGTACGTTGGACGTGTCGCCGCGGCCGCATTCGTTCGCGCCCAGCGCGTAGTAAGAATGCGTGCCGTCGGTCGGAATCTCAATGCTCGAATTCCCGTTCTGGCCGAAGACGACAACCTGCTGCACCCCGTCCCGGTAAATCGCGATGGAATCGCTGTTCGCACCGACCACCCAGGTGAATAGGATCTGATCGCACGTCACATCCGACAGCGTCAGTACCGGTTCGCCCGGCAACGGCGCAAGCTGTCCGTTGTCCGGACTGCTGTCCGCAAAACCACCCGTTCCGTTGGCTCGAACGACGTAGGAATAGACCTGGCCACGCACGGCGGTCGCATCGTTGTAGCTCGTCGTATTCGCCGCCAGACCAGTCGCGATCGCCACGCCGTCGCGTCGAATGTCGTACGTCGTCTCATCCGCCGAATCCGTCCACGTTACGCGCACAAAGGTACAAATCGTATCCGACGCCGCAACATTTGTCGCCGGCGCAACCGTGACCACGCGAATACCGCTATTCCCTGCGGACACCGTACCGTTGCCGCACTCGTTGAACGCCTGCACGGTGTAAGTATACGTCACATTGGGCGTGCCACCGGTATCGTCGAAGGTCAACACGTCAGCGCCGACGCTGCCGATATTCAGACCGTCTCGGAAAATCGTGTAGCCCGTTTCCAGCGCCACGTTGACCCACGTCACGGTCACGCGGTCAGACAGATTGTCCGTCGCGTTCACGCCCGTGACAATCGCGGGCACCGGACGCTTGTAACCATTGTTCGTCGTCGGGAACGCGCTCGTTCCGCACTCGTTCATCGCCGCCACCGTGTACGTATGCACACCGGGTGTCGCGGTCGAATCATTGAAACTTAACAGGTTCGGACCAATCGTCCGTAGGTTTACGCCGTCACGCCGCACGATGAAACTGTCTTCATCCGCGCTGTTGTCCGTCCACGTCACCGCAATGTGAGAACAAAACGTCGAATCCGAAGCCTGCACGTTGCTGGGCGGGTTCGGTGGTCCAATCCGCGAACCGTTCGCGCACGACGATCTCGGCCCTTCCTGACAGGAGACCGGGTTGCCGCTGACCACTGCCGAAATCTGATAGCACGATACGGCGCCCGGCGTCGCTACGTTGTCTACAAACTGCGTGTTCGGCGGCGCTACGGTGGTCACAAAAACGTTCTCGCGATAGACGCGATAGTTCGTCGCACCGGCCACTGCATTCCACGTAACGGTAACAGCACAAGCGCCGTTACTCGCCTGCACGTTTCCCGGTGCCGCCGGCGGCTGTGCCGCCGTAGCCGGGTGGTTGGGCGTGGGCGTGCCGTGCCCGCATTCGACGTTCCAGCCCGCCACGGCATAATTCTGCGATCCCGTGAGCGAAGTAAAGACCGTATCACTGACAACCTGCCCAATATTCCCGCGCGGAGTGCGCAGCACTTCCACACCGTTCTGCAAAACACAGAAGGAGTCAATGGAAGCCACACTGGTCGGCACGCGCCAGCGCACCAACACCGCGCCGCATTGACTCGTCAACGCCGTGACCTGCACCGACGTGTCCGCCGGCGCCAAAGCCGCTTGCACACGGGTACCCGGATCAACCGCACCAGCCGACAACGCCGTGTCGCCGGGGCCGCAATCACGCGCCACAACCAGACGATACTCCGCGTTCTCCTGGCCCGGAACGGCGTTCAAATCTACGTAACTCGTCGTATTGCTCGGCACCGTCGCGATCCGCGTTCCCGAACGGAAAATGCGGAAGCTGTTGACATTCGGCTCAACGGGGTAGGTGTTCCAAGTCAAGGTCACGTCGGTGCACGAGCTGTCGGTCGCATTGAAGCCCGTGACCGGCAGCGGAGTCGTACAATCGCCGCAGCTCTCGTTTACGCACGTCATCGTCAATTCAACCTGACTGAAACCCGGCTGGATCGCCACCACCTGCGACCGCCACTGCCGCGCTTGGCCCGGCACGCACACACGCACCCAGAACGTGTTCGGCACGGGCTGATTCGCCGCGAACGTAAACGCCGGATCGGTGTAGAAACCACCCTCGCAACCAAGGTAGTCAATGCCGTTCATCGCGATCGAATTCAGGTTCGCGGAGTCCGGTCCCGCGCCCACCGGCACCAACTCGTCGGCGGCGTCAATACCGTTGTTATTGCGATCCCAGAAAATCTCGACCGTCGTCGTCCCGTCCGGCAGAATCGTTCCACCGTCGCACTCCGTCGTCAACGGCGGATTACAAATGTAGTACAATACGCAATTGAACTGCGCCTGAGCCAAGCCCGCAGAGAACAACAGGCAAGCGGCCATCAACATCGTTTTCAGTTTCATCACATCACCTCCACAGTGGCTATCGGCGCTCGGAACGAGCCGGAGCGGAACTCGTTGGTCGTCCGCATGGTTTTGGAACAGGGGTAGGGAGTCCGGTCGCCTGTTAGGCAACAGGCCGTTCGGGCACGCACGGTGGCTGCCCGGGCGACCATGATATCAGGTGTCCGCGCCATGTCTTGCAATTCCTCGCTCAGGTTTTTATCTTCCAATGATTTAAACAATGCAGAACCCGGGAATCTGTTAGAGATTCCATGCAGGGCTTAGTAAGATAACCATTTCTTATGAAGCAGTCAACTCTTCCGACTCCGCAAGTTCCACGAAAAACAACCCTTGCCGAACCTTTTGACCCCATGCGCCAACCTTCTCAAACCCGCCCGAATCACGCCCTTTGGCACCCCCTCGTCCCCGTCCTGACTGCCCTCTGCTTGCTCGCCGGGGCCGTCAAGGTAGAGGCCGAGACCACCAAGATCGCCGACCGTGCTGGCCGGGGCTGCGCTGCTCCTGCGTGGAGCCCGGACAATCGCTACGTTGCCTATACCACCGAGGATCAAGACGAGCTTCTGCTGGTCGAGGTCAATAAAGATATAAAAACAAAGAAATTGTATGAGATAGCGCACGGCGAAGGTGTGGGACGTCGCTTCGTTTTCATGCCCGGAGCAGACCGCATGGCCCTCCGCCGTCCGGCAGGTGCCTTGCCCGGATCGCCCGACCGGATCATCTCGGTCTCGTACTTTGTATACGACCCGGTGATGCTCACTCATAACACGACGCCGATCCTCGGCCCTTATCGCATCGGCGATGAAGTCTACTACCGTGCCGACCTGCAGGCCCCCTTTGTCAACCTCCACGGCACCGAGTGGGACAGCGCCGTCAACTTGGATGATGAGCGGCTAACCGTCAGCCATGCGGGCCGCGAAGTTTATCAGTCCGCCTCCGACGAAAAAGCCGAAGGCTTTGATATTTCACCAGATGGCCAATTGGTCGCCGCAGTATATGAAACCTCGTCCGGCAAACAGCTCCGGCTCATCACCATTGCCACGGGGCAAACCTTCGACCTGGGCAGCGGCCGCTGGCCGGGCTGGTCAGCCGACAGCAATCGGCTCGTGTTCATCCGCGACAAACCCAGCGTGAAATACGCCGAGCTCGTGGTGTACGACCTTGAACTCGGTCAAATCCGGTCCATTCAGGGCATCAACCAGTTCTGGCCCAACGAGCCAGCCCTGAACAGCAACGGCACCCAAGTCGCCTTCACCCACGAAGGAGAAGTCTATGTGACCGATGTCACAGGCTTCTGACCGAACGCTCGCGGTTCCCAAAAAGCAAAGCAGCCCGCCAAAACGGGCTGCTTTCACATTCCTCACGGTCTTCCCGGGGGGGGGTCAAAAGGGTAAACCACACGAGCAGGATACTGAAATCACAGGGCTTCGCCCCTCCGGTACCGCATCGAGCATCCACGCTAACTAAGCCTTGACCGAACACACCTCTTTGAGCGCCGCCGTCAGCGTGTCGTTCTGTTCCCGTGTGCCAATGGTAATCCGCACGCAATGCGGCAGTCCAAAGCCACGCAAGGGCCTCACGATCACGCCGCGCTGCTCGAGAGCCAGCGCAAACTGCAGCGCCTCCGCTTCCGTCTCAAACGGCAGCATGAAGAAATTTGCCGCCGACGGCACATACTTCAATCCCAATTCGTCATAAACCGCGGGCATGCTGAGTCGTCCCGCGCGGTTGGTCGCCTTCGTCACGCTTAAGAACTCATCGTCGTCCAGCGCTCCCAGCCCGCCCGCTTCGGCGACGACCGACGGCTCAAACGGCAGCTTCACCTTGAGCACGTTGCGGCACAAATCTTCGTGCGCAAAACCGTAGCCGATGCGCATGGCCGCCAGACCGTACGCCTTGGAAAAAGTGCGCAGCGTCATCACATTGTCAATGCGGTACATCATCGAATCCGGATAGTCGTCGAAGTCCTGCGCGTATTCGAAGTAGGCCTCGTCGAGAATCACCACGACACGCCGCGGCACGCGCTCCATGAAGCGCTCGAACTGCGCGCGCGTGAAATACGTGCCCGTCGGATTGTTGGGATTCGACAGGTAAATAATCTTGGTTTTCGGCGTGATCGCATCGGCCATCGCATCGAGATCGAACGCGTAATCCTTGAGCGGAATCGTGACCAGCTTCACGCCGCGCGACCGTGCCGCAACGTAGATTCCGATGAACGTCCCTTCTCCGGTCAGCACTTCTTCGTCGTCGCACATGAACGTGCGCACGATGTTGGCCAGAATGGACTCCGAACCGTTCCCGACGACGACGTTGTCGAGTTTCAGTTCAAACAGCTTCGCCAGCTTGCTGCGCAGGAGCATGCCGGCCTCGGGATAGAGCTGCAAATCATGAAAGGCGGCCTGCCCTGCGGCGATTCCCTTCGGGCTGGACCCGACCGGATTTTCGTTCGACGCTAACTTGACGATATGTTCGATGCCGTACTGCGCGCGAATCTGCGCCATGGATTTGCCGGGCTGATAGGGAATCAGCGATTCAATAAAGGGTGGGACGAGAGTCATGGTAGGCGGGGCAGGATGGGATATAATTAACCGAATCAAATATCTGCGTGTGGATAACTCGTCGAGTAACCAAGGTTAGGTCAAGCCAGCCGACCCAACAGCACTCAACGACTAATTTGAATCTACTGCCGAATCCCTCAAAAGTCAAGCGCAGTGTGTGCCCCCAAGTCCCAAGAAATCCGGGCAAGTTAAGGCTCGAGTCACCTGCCAGACGTTCGCTTCCGCGTCCCCCTCCTCCGTTCACGGGGCCAGGGGCAAGGGGATGGGGGCCTGAGTTCCCGCCCAAAAACACCAAAGCCCGGCGAACCGGGCTTTGGCAATATCTGGTTTTCAATCTCGAAAGGTCTATTTAATGAGCACCATCTTCCGCGTCATCGTCGTTCCGCCCATTTCCAGCCGCGCAAAGTAGACACCGCTGGTCAGATTTGCGCCATCAAATTCCACCGAGTGCGCCCCGGCGCTCATCGCCCCATCCACCAGCGTCGCCACCGTCCGCCCCGTCACATCAAACACTGCGAGTTTGACATTGCCCGCTTTCGCAAGGTCAAACTGAATCGTCGTGCTAGGGTTGAACGGGTTGGGGTAGTTTTGGTAGAGCGTGAATTGTCTCGGAAGCTGCGGAAGATCGTTTGCACTGGTGCCTGTCGCGCGGAATTGCCATTGCTCTTGCAAGGGCAGCCAGGGCATGTCTCTGTCAGGGACGCGCATGTAAACGACTTCATTCAGGGTCGTCTCACCCTCGAACCAAGGAGTTGATCCTGCTGAGCGGTCGTGGATATATTGCGCATGCACCGTGCCATCGGTGACGTATTTCGCCAACGTGATGTCGCGTTCCGACGGATGATCGCCGTTCTCTGGCATCGCTGTATCACCCGGCGTGTTACTGACATTAATGGGCAGCGTCCACGATGCACCAAGGTCCCACGACTTACTGAGGTAGAATTCGCCCATCGGATAGCCACTCACACTGTATGCGCGGCGGTCGAATTGCTGAAAGCCACAGTACATGTATCCGGTTGTGGTATCAATCGCAAGACTTGGTTTTTGGCACATCAGATTGTTCTCGCCAAGCGCATGGGTGTCGTGTGGATGCCACGCCTCGCCAATTAGAGTGAATTCTTGAGTGAATTCCGACCAGTGCCAAATAGACGAGAGATACGTGTGCCCCGGATTTGCCTCACCATTCTCATCAAAGTAGTAGTAGCCACTCGCCGAGAACGCGATGTGCACATTGTCGTCGTCGTCCAATAGAATTGAAAGATCGTGCCAAGGCCTGAATGTATCACCGTTGCAGATTTCTGGCGCCTGAGTGCACATCGTATCAATTGGCGGCAAATCCGTGACGGGCAAAACACCGCTCCAAGTCTCGCCACCGTCATCTGAAATGCGCATCACGATGTTCTCGGGGTCGTAGTCGCCCGGCGGATCAACAACCCATGCTACGGCTACGCGGTCACTCAAGCGTGAGCAGGCGATGTCCACGCCGGGAGAAATGATGCCTTCTGAAGCAATTTCAACAAGCGTCACGTCCCAAATAATTTCAAAGTCCATGTTCGAAGTATCGTCAATGAAGGCACGTGCATAGTAGATTCGCATTTCTGGCTCGAAACTCGTGCCAACAAGGTGAATTCGGTCTTGGCGGTCCATATCGGTCTTGGGCCAATAGGCGATTGAATCGCCGACCCCGGCCCAATAGGGCGTGAAGGCTCCGGAACACGGGAAGAAGTCGAATGCAGTCGCAACTGCGGGTTGACCGGTGTAATGAAGCGAATTGAAAGAGCTGACGCCATATCCATGTGAATGCACAACAATCGTCGGATAAGACGAACGGTGGAATCCGTTCATAGAATAGCCGTCCTGCGACAGCAAGCTGTCTGATGCGTCATCCCAGCAATTGTAGAAGCAATCTCTAGCTAGGCCGTCGCTGAGTCCATTGGTCCAAACGAAATGCACGTCCCCATTCGGCCCGACCGCGATCATCCTTCCCAGCGTGCCGTTCCCTTGATAATCCCGCCACGTGTTCCCAACATACATCCACTCCGAATTGGGCGTACCACCCTCTTGCGCCAGACTTAGCCCGGCACTCAGCAGAAAAACCAACCAAACCACGCGCTTCATGGGACACCTCCGTTCTTGAAGTCGCGGGACCCTGAACGAGAATCTACGGACAGAGAAGACAATAGTCAAGCGAGGCAGCGAGCCAAAAACACCAAAGCCCGGCAAACCGGGCTTAGGCAGTTTCTAATTTCCAATTTCTAATTTCTCATTTGATGAGCGCCATCTTCCGGGCTTGACTCGTTCCGCCCATTTCCAGCCGCGCAAAGTAGACACCGCTGGTCAGATTCGCCCCATCAAAATTCACAGTGTGCGCACCGGCGCTCAGCCCGCCATCCACCAACGTAGCCACCGTCCGGCCCGTTACATCAAACACGGAGAGCTCGACATTCCCAGCTTTCGAAAGATCAAACTGAATTGTCGTGCTCGGGTTGAATGGATTGGGGTAGTTCTGATGCAGAGTAAACTGCCCGGGCAGCGCGCCGTGTTCGGACACCGAATTGAAATCCGGGAAGCCCACCGAGTCCGAACGGAACGCCCAAATCTCCTGCAACGGCGTCGTCGGAATGTCCCCCACCGGAATCCGCATGTAGACAACGTCATTCTGCGTTGGCGGGCCTTCCGGGCCGCTTGAGGCCACCGCACTGCCGCACGCGTAGTCGTGCAAATACAGCGTATGGATTGCCCCGTCGGTCACATATTTCGCCGTGGTAATGTCTCGCTCGCTCGGATCATTGCCCGTCGGCATGTTCGGCTCACCGGGCGTATTGCTTACGTTCGTCGGCACTGCCCACGTCTGCCCGTTGTCGGTTGAAACACTCATGTAGAACTCGCCGCACGGATAACCGGCGTCGCTGTAAGCATGCTGGTCAAACTGCTGGAACGAGCAATACAAATAGCCCGTCGTGGTGTCAATCGCCAGACTCGGACGGTGACACATCAGGTTGTTGACGCCCAGCGCGACCGAGTCGTTGGCGAAGAACGCCTGATTAATCAAGTTGAATTCTTCACGATCTTCACCCCAATGCCACAGCGTCGAATAGACAAAGCCAAACGGTCCCGGTGTGCCTTCTTCGTCAATCGAATAGTAGGCCTGCGCCGTGAACGCAAGGTGTACGTTGTCGTTGTCGTCGAAAATCACGGACAGGTCAATCCACGGTCGGAACGTGTCGCCCACGCACGTTTCATAAGTGCCTCCCTGCCTGAAGCACGACGTATCCACCGGTGCCAGATTCGTCACGGGAACGGTCGGTCCCCACGTCTCGCCGCCGTCCTCCGAAATTTTCAGCATGATATTCTCGTCGTCGAGAAACGGCGGCACATCCGTTGGATCGGCGATCCATGCCACGGCCACGCGATTCGATACGCGCGAACACGCCACATCAATCGTCACGAAGGTCGCCGGTTCCCACGGATCGGTAAAACTCTGTTCCCACACAATGTCCAACCCGAACCCGCCGTCATACTGCGGGACGCCGCGCGCATAGTACTCTTCGGCGGCGCCGCCGCTCTCCGTCGCTACCATGTGAATCTTGCCGTTGCGGTCCATGTCAATGCGCGGCCAGATAATCTGCGGTTCATTGGCCGGAAACGGCACCATGATACCCGTAAACGCACCCGCGCACGGCGTGAAGTCTATCGAGGCCGTCGCGTGCGGCAACGGGCCCAGCGTCTCGTGAAAGGCCGGGAAGCCAAATCCGTTGGCCCCGGCCGCCATGTTACAGAACCCGGCCCGCGTCCCCGCATCCACGCGCACGCCGCCTATGTACAGGAAACTATCCGCCGTCGCCGACCAGCAGTTGTAATAAATGTGGCGCTCCGCCGACCCCTCCTGCTCGCCATTCGTCCACGCGACGTGAATATTGCCGAACGCGTCGAGCGCTATCTGCTTGCCGTGCGTGCCGTTCGTCTGATAGTCGTACCAGGTCGTCCCCACAATTTCGTACGTCGAATTCGCTGTCCCGCCCTCGTCATCGAGCGGGTTGTGCGGGCGTGGAGCCGATAGCGTCTGCACCGTCTCCGTGCCATTGGTCGCCACCGGGCCGACAACCCGGTCCTTGGCTGGTTTCGCCTGCACCGCAGTCGCGGCCAGGATGAGCAACAGCAATAACCACTTGCGTTCCATGGGACACCTCCAGGAAAGAATTAACTTGGACCCACCAATACTCTGGAATCTACTGTCCTTTCCCTGAAAAGTCAAGCGCCTCCCCAAAGGAAGGCGCTTGCTCGTCTCACGGCTCGGTCACCGCTTGGCCGCCTAATCCTCCAGCGTGTCCGTCAACATGAACTGAAACGTGTCGCAGTCTATCGCGCAAAACACCCCGAACCCGTTCTCAACGTTCGACACGGGATCGTTGTTGGGATCCCCGATAAGCGTCGTTGAAGCGAAATTCCAATACGCCGTATCGCAGGTGAACACCCGGATCATCGTCGGCCCGTCGTAGCACAAACTGATCCACGGCAAGTCCTGCGAATTGATGAACCTCGTCGTCCACGTGAACAAGTACGTTCCCGGGCCGTTGTCATCGCCCACGTCACAGTCTTCACCGTACTTGGATTCATCCATCGCTTCAATCTGCAGTGCATACCCGAAATTCGCCGGATCGGTTGTCCACGTCAGCCGCAATTGATCGCCGCCATATTCCAGCGTATCCGGGGCCGTGTCGGTGATCTCATTGTTGACATTGATCAAGACCGCCTCCGTCAATTCGATCGGCCCCGTTGCGTAAGTATACGCCCAGCTCGAATCTCCTTCCCACACGACCAACAAGTCATAGCGGTTGCCCGTAGTCACAACGGCCACCGTATCCGGCAGCGCGTACGTCCCCGGCACACCTGACACCTCCTCTGTCAACGCGTACGCTGTCGTGCCATTGACCGTCACCCACACGTCAGCTCCCGTCACGCGCACCTCGTCCGGATAGTACGCCTGATCAAACGGAATCGTATGCGTCAGCCGCACTTCCAGCCGCTGACCGACATACATCGCACCGTCCACCACCAGCGCTTCCTCGAAATCCACTTGCTTCTCGTCGTCACAGGCCGTCAGGACAAAACCCACAAACACAGCCAGCAGGATATAGGATAGGTATTTCATGTTTAGAACTCCGCGGTAAAGCCGACTGTGGGCAGGAACGGCAACTGGCCGACGATATCATAACCGACCGGATTCGTGCTGATGTCCAGCGACTGCACGAATGCGTTCTTACGCGCAAACACGTTGATGATCTCGATGTACGGCGCGAAATTGCACCACTTCCAGTCGTACTTCAACCGATACGCCACGTCCACACGCACATACGGGGTAAACCGCTCGCCATACTGCGGTCCGCCTTGGAAAAAGTGTCCCGGCCAACCAAAGCCCGGACTGTATGCGCCCATGGCCTTGGTGTACGGCAGACCAGATTGATAGTTGATCCGCGACTCGAGGCTCCCGCGATTGCGAATCTTGCGGCTGACAAATAAATTCGTGCTATGCTGCCGGTCGAAAAATGCCGGGAAAGTCAGTCCGTTGTCAATCGCCTCGAACCCGCCGAACGCTCCAAACACGCGGCGCGAGCGCCCCCACGCATAGCCAAGACTCATCTCATACCGCCCGAAATCGCCGCTGATCGTCGCGTCCGCGCCATACGCGTACCCCTTGCCCATACGGACGAGGTCTTCCATATCCGTGTCGCCGTCGTCCGTCGAATTGAACAGGTCGAGCTGCGCGATATTCTGGAAGTTCTTATAGTAGGCGCCCGCCGACAGTTTGAACCGGCCCAGACTGTCGTCCACGAATGACAGCGCGAACTGCTGTCCGCGTGCTACGCCGAAGCGCTCGCCCAGCGCGATATACGAGTCAAACAGCGACGAAAAATCTTCACCCACGCGCATCTGTTGCAAGTACTGCGTGTAAAGCCCCCACGCGCCGCTGATATACATCCCCGGCGCCAAGTCCCGGCGCGCCGCCAAGCGCGGCAGGACTTCGTTTGACTCCTTGAGGCTGTAATGCTCAAACCGCACGCCCGGCGTGAACGTCCACTTGTCCGTAAACCGGTAATCATCGGCAACATAGATGGACGATAAGTCGCCTTTGTAGCGATTGTAACCCACCAGATAGTCCGACGACACGCCCTGCAGAAACGCGTCGAACTTCTTGAACTCTCCGCCCATTTGCACCGTGTTGCGCGCGTTTGCGTAGTAGGTCAAGTCCGTCTCGACCGTAAAATCGTCAATTTCGTTGTTCCACTCAAACCACGAGTCCGTCGTCTCGAAGCGCTGCCGACCGTAGAACTTGCTCCCGGCCAGCGTTGTGTGCGAATACAGTTTCGGGGAGAAAATATGCACGAAGGGCACGCTGAACGTACGGTTACCCCACGTCAGCCGCAGGCGGTCCCCCGTCGCCGAAGTCAATTGCAGAATGTCGTCACCCCAGTAGCCGGATGGGGACAGGCGGTCGCCGTTGGCGAAGTCGCGTGTCAGTTTCGCGTTAAAATCGTAAAAATAATACGGAAAATCATCTTCGATAACTCCCGCATCTTTGAACAGCTTCGTCGCAAAATCCACATACGTGCGGCGGCCTGCCACCAGCCATGATCCGTGCGGCAACGGCCCTTCCAGCATGCCCGTCGAAGACAATAGCGATAACCCGACCTTGCCCTTGACCTCGTTACGATTACCTTCACGGTCGGCCACGTCCACGACGGCCGACAGCCGTCCGCCGTACTGCGCGCCGAATCCGCCTTTGACCAACTTTACATCTTTGACGGCATCCATATTGAAGATCGAGAACAACCCGCCCAAGTGCGTCGGTTTGTACACGTTGATACCGTTCAGTATAATCAAGTTCTGATCGCCCGAGCCGCCCCAGATATTCAGCTCCGCCGAGAAATCGCTCGACGGCAGAATTCCGGCCGTGGCTTGCAGGGCCCGAAACAGATCCGGCTCGGCAAGCTGCGGCAACTTTAGCAGCTCGCGCGGCGTCACTTCAATCTGAGCCACCTTCGGCGCATACTCAGCTTCCTTGCGTCGGTCGGCCACGATCTCGACCTCTTTGAATTGCAGTGCAGCATCCCGCATCTTGACCTGAATGTTCTGGTCCTTCCCGGCCACGAGCGTCACCGGCAACCGCAGAATCTCATAGCCCAGTGAGCTGAAGACGATCGTGTAGTCCCCCGGCTCAAGATTGGGAATCGAGAAGAAACCTTCCACATTGGCGGCGGTGCCGCGATTGGCGCCGTCCACCACAACGGCCACGGCGGGAATAGACTCTCCCGTGGCAGCATCTTTAATCTTGCCGGACAGCGTCGTGGCCCACGCAGGCCACGCTGTGATCAACAAGAGGAGTGCATACAATACGATCCGCTTCATATATCCTCAAGGTTAATACCTAAGCTGGCAACCGTCCGCTCCACAGCGCGGCCCGGCCCCATCGTCGAAATCTCGCAAATTGAATGCTCCCGCATTCTCCAACAGCCCTCTTCAAGAATAACCTAATCGGTTCTCCGCGCGACATCCCCTTTAGGTCACCTTCCTCGGTTCACGGGGAAGGGGCCAGGGGAGGGGGTCCGCTCCGCCACAACAAGGGCGGCCTCAAGGCCGCCCTTATGGCACAAGGCTACAAACGGTAAAGTGAGGAGAATTTCTCCGTCAAGTAGCTGAGATAGTCGGCGGTACCAAGCGGCTTGCCCGTCGCCAATTTGAGCAAATCTTCGCGGGAGTAGCGCCGCCCGTGGCGATGCACGTTTTCGCGCAGCCACGCCAATATCTCCGCGAAATTGCCGCGCTCGATCTGATTCGTCATGTCGGGCATATCGGCGTTCATCTTCTTCCACAACTGTCCGGCGATAATGTTCCCGACGCTGTACGACGGGAAATAGCCGAACGCGCCGCCGCTCCAATGCACGTCCTGCAGCACGCCTTCTTTGCCATCGTTGGGCGGCGTGATGCCCAGATAATCCTGAATCTTCTTATTCCACACCGTCGGCAGATCGGACACCGAAATCGTTCCGGCAAACAGATCGCGCTCGATTTCAAAACGCAGAATGATATGTAGATCGTAAGTCAATTCGTCGGCCTCCACGCGCACCAGACTGCGCTCGACGTGGTTGACCGCCAGCACCCAGTCCTCCGCCGACATCCCCTTCAATTCGTTCTCGAAATGATGTTTCAGGTGCGGATAGAAGTGAATCCAGAAGGGCAGGCTGCGCCCGATATAGTTCTCCCACATCCGGCTCTGCGACTCGTGTACGCCATAGCTTAACGCCTCAGACAGCGGCGTGCCGTAAGTCCCCGGCGCAACCCCCTGTTCGTATAGACCATGACCTGTCTCGTGAATGATTCCGAAGATCGCCTGTTGCGGCGCATGCTCGTTATAGCGAGTGGTCAGCCGCACGTCGCCCAGGCCGCCGGAGCAGAAGGGGTGAATCGAGGTATCGAGCCGACCGGCCTGCTTGTCGAAGCCGATCTTTTCAATCAGACTTTCACCAAATGCTTTTTGTTTCTCAGCCGCAAATCGGCTCTTTTCAAACTCAAACTTGGCCTTGACTTTCGACCCGATCACGCGTTCCGTCAGCGGCACCGTCACCGCTTTCACCTCGTTAAACAATTTGGTCAAACTTTCCACCGTGGCGCCCGGCTCAAAGCTCTCGATCAACGCATTCAGCGGCGTCCCTTGGTAGCCGTAGGCCTCGGCCAACTTCTTCGACAGTCCGACCAGCTTCTCAAGCTCCGGTGCGAACATCCCATAGTCGGCCTTCTCCCGTGCACGCGCCCAAACTTCGTGCGCGATGGACTCCTGCCGCGAAAGTTCCTCGACCAGCTCCTGCGGCACGCGCGTCGCCCGGTCGTAGTCGCGCGCCATCTCGCGCACATTGGCCGCCTCGGCCTCGTTCAATCTGCCATTGGCCCCCTTGAGCTGTTCGAGCATCTCACCGATGCGCGCCGCAGTCAACCGTTCATGCGCCAGTCCGCTGATCAACGCCAACTGATCGGCCCGCTTCTCCGCGCCCTTGGGCGGCATGTTGACCTGCATGTCCCAACTGAGCATCCCACTGATACTCCCCAGGACGCTATACTGCTTGAATTCCCGGGTCAGCTCGGCGTATGTCTTCTGAATATCCTGTGCCATCAAACAAACCCTTTCTTAATCGGCCTGTGAAATCCTAACGTCATCCTCATCTGCCCAGCGCCGCCTCCTGGCCTTGTGCAGGCTCCAAACTGCCCGACTGCCGGTCAGTTTACCTCTGATGGGAGGCAACAAATCGTAAGTTATGAGTATTATGAACTAACAGCCCAAAATACGCATTTTTCGGCATTTTCTCAACTCTTTTTGCCACCCATTCTCAGGGTCAGGCGACATTGTCACAAAGTTCAAGACCCATCTACGATTTGTGAAGAATGTGCGCCAAACCTTGTCTCTGCACAGCGGATGTTGTACCTTAGACTGCGCAATAAGATTCGCAGTGAACGATGGTCACCCGCGGAATCGCATGAACAGACTGTTACGTTTTTGTGTTGGATTACTCTTGGCCGGAATTGGGTTCACCCCGTTCGTCAGTCGAGCGGAGTGGAGCGGTAGCTTTGTGGTCGGGCCAAACGGTGATTTCGTCACGTTGGCGCAGGCCTTCGACAGCCTTGCCCTCTGCGGCATATCCGGCGAGGTCCTGCTCGAGATAACCTCCGGAATCCAGACCGGACCGTTCGTCATTCCCCCAATCCCCGGCACCGCACAGTACCAGCTTTCGATCACCGCACAAGAATCCGCCGTCGTCACGCTGCTTTCGCTGGATACCACCGCGCCGACCCTGCTGGTCGCGGGACCGCACAACGTTGCGGTTTCTGGCCTGACGATCCTCGCCCCCGCTGCTACCCAGCCGGCCCTGCGCGTCGCCGACTCCACAAATAACCTCAAGCTCTCAAGCTGCACGCTGTACGGCAGTGGCACAGGCCGCATCGTCGAATTGATCGGACCGGATCTGCGCGGTATTACCGTAGACAATTGCCAGATTCGGCGCGGCGGTGATGGAGTCTATCTTAACGGCCTGACCGCCTCGGCGGTCGGCGCCACCGTGATCAACACCCTGGTGGACAGCGTTCAACGCGGCGTCAATATCTCCTACCAGACCGATTGCCGCATCGCCTTCTGTGACATCCGTCCGAACTCAAGCTCGGGCAGCGGCGCAACGGCCGTTCTGATCGGCACGCAAAATCCGGACGACAGCGTCTTCGTTGTAGGCAACCGCTTACACCAAATTCGCACAGGCAGCGGCTACGCGGTCGCCCTACGTCATAATCCCCTCGTCGCCACCGCGCGCCTTTTCGCCGCCAATAATTTCATCTACGATTTTCAAAACACCGGATCCTCACAGGTCCGGGCTTTTTATTTTTCCGGCGGCCTCAACCGCATCGTGAACAACAGCGCCCGCGTCAACGATGTCGCCGCCACCGGAACGGCCTATACCGTCTACAACGGCCTGACTTCGCCCGAATCGCGCCTGACACTCCTGAACAATATTCTGGCGAACCTTGAAGGCACACGGCCCTCCTACAATCTCTTCGTCCTCACTCCGGCCGCACCGCTCGAATCCGATCACAACCTGTACCACGGCACCGGTGCGTCTTATGTCTTAGGCTGGTCGGGCTCGGCCTACGGCACGTTGGCCCAATGGCAAAGCGGCACCGGCCAAGACACGAAGAGCGTCACCGGCGATCCGCTGTTTGTTTCTGCAACCGATCTCCATCTCCAGAGCACGTCTGAATGGCCCCACCAGCGTGGTGCCGTCGTCTTGGATACGCCGTTCGATTTTGATCAGTCGTCGCGTTTCCAGCCGCCCGACATTGGCGCCGATGAATACAGCTTCGCCGCGCCGCCTTACGATGCCGCCATCTTAAGCGTTCACGGCCTCCTGCCCGCCGTTCCCGAACGAACCCTCCTGCGTGCCGAAGTTGTCGTGCAAAATCGCGGTGCCTTCCCGCTGCTGGATCTCCCGCTGAGACTTTCCTACGACGACACCGTTCGCGCCGAAGTGTTAGTCACGCTGCCGCCGTCGCAGGCCGACACCGTTTTGGTCGTCTGGAGTACAGCCGCAGCCCGGGCGCAAGCCCCCTTGCGTTTTGAGACCGGTCTTCCCGCGGACGCGCATCCGCTCGATAACTACAGCGATTTCACTTTGACCATCACGGGGCAGCCGCTGATCGGCGTCTATCGTGTCGGTAACGGGGGCGACTATTCTACGCTGGCCGCCGTCGGCGCCGATCTCAGCGCTCGCGGTCTCGGCGGCGCAGTCGTGCTTGAACTCGCCACGGGGCTGTACGCTGAACCGCTCATGCTCAGCGCAATCCCCGGACTATCCGCGCAAAACACGCTGACGATTCGCCCCGATCCCTTCGCCGATGGCCTGGTCGTGATCGCGCCGCCCGCCGAAATCCACGCCGTGCATCTTGCCGATGTCTCGTTCGTCACGTTGGAGAATCTGGTCGTTCAGAGCAACTCCAATTCCGCCGAGACCGTGTGGCTTGCCAATAGCAGCGACAATATCCTGCGCGGTTGCCGCATCACCGGCTCCTCGGTCGCGCAAACGGCCACCGCCGCGATTCACGCGTCAAGCGGTTGCTCCCGCAACCTCTTCGAACAGCTCGACCTGAGCTCGGCCTACCACGGATTGCGTTTGGAAGGAGCGAGTACGGCCGCCGATTCCGGCAACGTTGTTCGGGGCTGCACCATCGCCACCACACGCACGGCGGTGTTGGCCCAATGGCAGCGCGATCTGCGTATTGAGCAGTGCCAAATTGAGCCCGGCTATCCCGGCGCACCGTCGCCGAATTACGGGATCCGCATCGGCGCGCTGCAAGCCGGCGATACGGTCCACGTGCTCGCCAATCGGCTGTTAGACGCGCACTCGCAGGGGACCATGTCCATGATCAGTTGTGAAGCCGCGAGCGGCACAATGCTCGCCGTGAACAACTGGCTCGGCAATCCCGACGCGGCGTTGACCGGCGAATTGACCGCGCTCTCTGTCACGAGCGGCACCGCCCTGATTGCACATAATAGCATCAGCATCGGCTCCACATCGTCCGGCAGCGTCACCACCCTTTCGGTCAACGGACAGCAATCCAATGTCATGTTTGCCAACAACTGCGTGCAGATCAGCGACCCGCTGGCGCAAGCGCGCTTCATCACGTGGACAAGCGGAAGTCTTGCCGCCAATCACAATCTGTTCGACTCCCCGGGAACCAATCCGCAGTTTCGCTTCGCGCATCGCGCACTCGATGAAGACTACCAGACGTTGAACTCGTGGATCAGCGCCACTGGGCTGGATAGCCAAAGCGTGGCCGCCCCCGCCGGATTCATTGCCGCTCACGATCTGCACATTAGGCCCGATGCCTTTGGACCGTCGAATCGCGGTGCCGCGCTCTCCTATGTTGCGACCGACTTCGATGCTGAGACGCGCGCCACCGAGCCGGACATCGGCGCCGATGAATACAACTTCACGGCCGCCGTGCTCGATTTAGCCATCGAGTCTATTGAGATTTCCGCCATGCCGCTTCCCGCGAACGATCTGCAGACTCTGCAAAGCACCGTGTGCAACGTCGGTCTTGTGGATGTGGCGGGCGCTCAGGTGGTGCTCTACTACAACGAAGTACCTGGCGATTCGCAGACGCTCAATCTCGCCGGCGGAGCGGTCACCGATTTGATATGGCAATGGCCGACTCCTCCGGTGGATTTGGCCTTCGGAACGCTGCGTGTCGAAGTGTTCGCCGCGGGCGACGTCGTGGCACAGAACAATACACTATCGCAAACGGTCGTCATTGCCGGAACACCGTTGGCTGACAGTGTGGTCGTCGGTTTCGCCGGTGGTGATCTGTTCAGCTTGACCGACCTGTCCAACCATCTGCGCTGGCGAGGCCTGTCCGGACCGCTCCGCGTCTCGCTCGCGGATCCGTTTTACTCCGACCCGCTCGAAATCTCGGGCGTGCCCGGACTGGACAGCACAACTGGCTTGGTCATCGAACCGCTCACCAATCAGCCCGTGACCATATCCGCGGTGAACGCGCCGTCCGTGGTAGCGCTAACCGCTGCCAATTACGTTACGCTGCGCAATCTTGAAATTATTGCGGGCTTGGGCACCGCTGTCGGCGTCGCCTTAAATGCTGAATCCTGCCACAACAATATCATCGGCTGCCGCGTGATCGGCCACGGTTCTGCGGATTTGAACACGTCGGGTATCGTCATTTCCGGCTCAACATGTCACGGCAATCGGGTGGATAGCTGCACCGTCAGCGCGAGCTACGTGGGCATCGGACTGACCGGCACGGACAGCACAATTGCCGAACAGAACTCCGTTTCCCGCAACACCGTCAGCGATACCTATTTCGGCATCTGGGTGGACCACCAGCGTCAGGCGCTCGTCACAGACAACGATGTCCAACCCGGTTCCAGCACGGGCCCGGCAGGTGCCTGCTACGGCGTCTATGTACTCCAACTCGGTGCGCAAGGCTCCGTCCGCATCGAGCGCAATCGCCTGCACGGTTTTCTCGACAGCAGCGGTCCCCGCACCAACCGCGCCGCCGGAGTCTATTCTGCGCCCGGCGTCGGCGCGTCCGTGGAAATCGTCAACAACTTCATCTACGGTTTTGGCGCGTTAACGACGCTGCGTTCCCGCGCGATCTACCTTTCCAGCGGTACGCATCTGGTCGCGCACAACAGCATTCGTTTGGACGACACACCGGCGGACAACGAAACCGCCGGTATCTTCGTCTCGACCGGCACGCAGCATGAGCTATACAACAACTGCGTGCTCTGCTACGAAAACGACGTGATGGCACACGGGTTGGATATTGAGGCCGGTGCCGAAGTGCTCTCGGATTATAATTGCCTGTGGGGTAACTCGGCCAACTTCCACGTCGCGGGGCTCGGCACGAGTCATTACGCCACACTGGCGGCCTGGCAAGCGACCGGACAGGATGCGCAGAGTCTCAGCGCTCATCCGCTCTATCGCTCGGCCACGGATCTTCACATACAGGCCACGGATCCGACTCTCTATCAGACCGGCGTCTTGCTGTCGGAATCGCCAGCCGACATTGACGGCGATGCACGCACATCGCCGCCCTGCATCGGCGCGGATGAATACCTCTATCAGGCGCAGCTTGCCGCTCCGACCGGGCTTACCCTGCTGGTGGACGGCACCACGGCGACCCTCGTCTGGCAGCCGGTGTCGGGAGCTAACGGTTATCGCATTCGCGGAGGAGCGACATTGGACGAACTGCACAATACGCCTCTTGACCTCGGCTCCACCCAGCAAACCCAGTGGATCATGGAGATCACCGATATGCCGGCCTCACTCTACTACTTCGATGTCTGCGCTGAGTAGTGCTCGCCCATAAGTTCAAAGCGAACAGGCCGTCCCGAAAGGGGCGGCCTGTTGCATGGTGGACAGGTCCTCCGACCGCGATGCGGCCCGGTTCGGCCTTGCCGCTCGCAGTCGGAATGACTATCTTTAAGGATGCACTATTTCCTATTGCTCGTGCTGGCGTTCGCCGCACCCTTAGCCGCGCGGGATGTTCCCGCGGACTGGCAAACGCTGTTTGAACGGTCTCATGGCCGGGAGACTTCGGACTACGGCGAGACCGTCGCGTTTTGTCGGCGACTCGCCGCGACGAGCGACTGGTTGGACTATCGCTCCTTCGGCGTTAGTGCCGGTGGGCTCGACATGCCCGTACTCGTGGGCGGCGGCGCTGACCCGGCCAAACCGTTGATCTTTGTGCTTGCTGGGATCCATCCGGGAGAAATTGACGGCAAAGATGCTGGCCTGATCTACCTGCGGGAACTCGTGCAGACGGATCAATATCGCGACGTGCGGGACAAACTGCGCATTGCCTTCGTGCCGATCTTCAACGTGGACGGGCATGAGTTGCGCGGCGAGTTTCACCGCATCAACCAGATCGGCCCGCACACACAGGGCCGCCGCACGACGCTTTGGTATCAGGATCTCAACCGTGATTGGTTGAAGGCCGATACACCTGAAATGCGCGCCATGATCGCTTTGATTGACGAACTCGATCCGGCGTTTCTGCTCGACATTCACGTGACCGACGGTGCGGAGTACGACTATGTCATCTCGTGGGGTTTGAATACCGCGGCTAATGAACTTCCGGCGGTACGCGGCTATTCACGCGATGTGTATCTGCCGTCCATTCAAAAGCGCATGGCCAAGCGCGGCTACGACTTCGCGCCTTACGCCCTTTTTCAGGAGGGCCCGGACGCCGCTTCGGGTTGGGTGCGGCCGGTCTGGGAGCCGCGTTTTTCGACGGGTTTCGGCGGCGTGCTCGGACGGCCGTTCCTGTTGATTGAGACTCACAGCCGCAAGCCGTTTCCCGAGCGCGTCGAAGCGACGCGGGTGTTCTTCGAAGAGACGCTCGCGCTGTTCGCCGCGCGGCCGCAAGTGCTGCTCGACATGGCCCGCACGGCGGATCGGCAGGCCGAATCGCTCGCCGACTCGCTGCGGGCCGCGCAATCCGCGTGGCCGCTCGACCTGGAATTGACCGGCGACAGCGTGATGGTCGGATTCAAGGGCCGACAAGAACACAAGCGCTGGTCGGAGTTTGCCGGCGATTCAATTTTGACGTGGAGCTCTGAACCGTGGACGCGGCAGATACCGCTCTATGAACAGGCGCGGGTCACGCATTCCGCCGTGCCGCCGCTGGGCTATGTGATTCCCCGGCCGTGGTGGATCAAAGTGCGCGACGTCATTCAGGCCCACGGACTCCCGGCCTTGGAACTCGACACTGCCGTGACCATCACCGTCGAAACGTATCTATTCGACAGCGTAACCTTTGCCGCGACGCCCTACGAGAGCCATTTTCGCACGACTGCACACATCGCCAAAACGGAGCGTCAGCAATGGCGCCTGCCACAAGGCTCGGTGCTCATTCCGCTGAATCACCGCAAAGCGCTGCGCGTGCTCAATCTGCTGGAACCGGATGGTCCGGACAGTTTTGTGCAGTGGGGATTTTTGCCTTCGATTTTTGAGCAAAAAGAAGGCGGCGACGCGGATATTCTCGACACGTTGGCGCAGAGCATGGTGCGCGCGCGGCCTGAACTCATGGAAGACTTTCAGCGGAAGCTCGCGAGCGACACGGCCTTCGCGCGGTCGCCCGACGATCGTCTGAACTACTGGTACAAGCAGTCGGTCTATTGGGACGATCGCACCAACCGCTACCCGATTGGCCGGATTGTGGACAAAGATTCGTTTCGCCGCGCCGTACAGGCGTGTGGTATTCAGCTATAGAGGACCCTCGGATGACGACCCCCGCTCCTTTTTCGCAACGACTGTGTGACTGTACTCAGGCCGCACCGCGCGGTCCGGTCCAGACGCGTGACGAGGCCGACGAACGCCGATTTCTCGAGCGTCTCCGGGCCGGTGTGATCGGCACGGGCGTTGCGATGGAGACGCCGTACGGCACGAAGCCGCTGCGCTATTTCGACTTCATCGCTTCGGGCCGATTTCATCGCGACGTTGAAGAGGAGATTGCCGAGCGCGTGCTGCCGTATATGGCGAATACGCACACGGAGAGCTCGTTCACCGGGCGGCACATGACGCATCTGTTTGAGAACGCGTTTCGCCGCATCGCGCGCTACATGCGGGCCAATGAGGACGACGTGGTGATTCCGGTGGGCTCGGGTTCGACGGGGACGATCAACCGGTTGATCAACGTTTTGGGTCTGCGCTTGCCGGATCAGTTGGACGAGAAATATTGTCTGCGCGATCACATTCCGGCGAGCGAGCGGCCCGTCGTTTTTCGTTCGCTGATGGAGCATCACTCGAACGATATTTGCTGGCGCGAGACGATTGCCGAGACGGTCTACGTTGAGCTAAACGAGCGCGGCTGCATTTGTCCGAATGACCTGGCCGAGAAGATGCAGCCGTACAAGAATAGGAAATTGAAATTCGGGACGTTCAGCGCGGCGTCGAACGTGACCGGAATTCTAAACGACTGCCACGCATTGGCGCGGGTGCTGCATGAGCACGGCGCGTACGCCTTTTTCGATTACGCGGCAGCGGGGCCGTACGTGGAGATTGACATGCATCCGGAGCACGATCCGCAGGGCTATTTCGACGCGGTGTTTTTGTCGGTGCACAAATTTCTGGGCGGCCCGCGCACGCCGGGGATTTTGGTGGCGAACAAGCATCTGTTCACGAACCGTGTTCCGGCGGAGCCGGGCGGCGGGACGGTGCTTTATACTTCGCCGTGGGATCACCGCTATCTGTCCTCAATTGCGCACCGCGAGACGGGCGGCACGCCGCCGATTGTGCAGAGTATTCAAGCCGGACTGGCCTTCGATCTCAAGGCGGCGATTGGCACAGAGCGCATTGCGCGGATTGAGCATGACTACATGCAGCGCGCGCTGAAGGAGTGGATTCGCAACGACAAGATTCTGATTCTTGGCCTGACGGAAGCGAAGCGGCTGGGAGTATTCAGCGTGATCTTCAAGGACCTGCACCACAATTTAGCGGCGGCGCTGTTCAATGATCTGTTCGGAATTCAGGTGCGCGGCGGCTGCATGTGCGCGGGACCGTATGGTCACCTGCTCTTGCACATTGAGCAGACGCATTCGGCGGAAATCCGCGAGCGGTTAGATCATGGACACATTGGCGAGAAGCCGGGTTGGGTGCGGATCAGTCTGTCTCCGACGGTGAGCGAGGAGGAGTTTGAGGTGTTACTGGAGGCGGTGGATCACATCAGCAAGCACGGCAAGAAATACGAACCGCAGTACAAGCTGGTGGATGAATCCGGCGAGTGGGTGTGTGAAGGCTGCGGGCACCAGGTTTTGAACATGGATTAGCTGCGCTTCGCACGCCATTTATGGTTGGACTTCCCCCTCCCGTTCCCGATAAATTCTCGTCCCCACCAAACTCCCAACGAAGAGTTCCCCCAGCCCCCAGATGATACCGATGATGGTGAGTTTGACGGGCATGAAGCCGTAGAAGACGTTGGCGACATTAGGCAGCAGGTTGCCCATGAACCAGAGGATGAAGGCCGCGATCAGTGCGGTCTTTGGGCCTTTGCCGAACCGGGGAATCAGGGCGGCGTAGAGCCACACCAGCAGAATGCCCATGGATATTGAGACGAACGCGAAATAGACCATCGCGCCCAGACTAAGCGGCGGCAAATTGAAGCGCGCGAGTGCCATGTTCATGTCGTCGCCGACCACCGGCACCATAGTGACCGCGCTGATGATAATCAGCAAGCCCGCGACCAGTCCGCCGCGGATCACGCGGCACAGGTTGATTTGCAATGTTGAACTCCAAATGTACTATTTAGCAGAAGCATCAATCGGACGGATGCTTACAAACGATGCGAGCCGAACAGGTTATGAAAAGTTTCAATGGCGGCCCGCAGGTGTACCGCACTCCAATTTCAAAAGCGCCCACGAGCAAAGTCGCGGGTGCTTTTGTTTGGAGGGGTGCGGCACGACTCGCCATGGCGTGCCAACCACGTAGAACGAACAACCGCAAAAGCACAGCGGTCGCTGACAATTGCCACCTATATAAAGACAGTGCTTCCCGCCGGGAGGCATAGCGCCGTGTCTTCCGTATTGTTCACGAAAAATGACAATTCTGTGACAACTTGCGGACAGGAATTTCGTATACTACAGTAGAATTATGGATTATTGAATCCAAAATAGGTCATTGCAGGTCTGGAAACTATGGATATTATTGAGTTAGCTCGAACGCCGAAGTCGCCGGTACCGGGGACGGCCAAGGGGAAGGTCTACAAAGGCTTCTGGACGGCGAGGCATATCACGCAGTTGGCCTTCGCGGCGCTCAATGTCTGGCTGGGCATCGAGTTCTGGTGGTTTGTGCGCGCACTGGAAATGGGCGGAGACGGTCCGCTGACGTCGCGTCCGGCAGGTGTGGAGGCGTGGCTGCCCATCTCGGGGCTAATGGGCGTGATAGATTGGTTTGCGCGAGGCCAGTTGAATCTGATTCATCCGGCCTCGGCGATTCTCGTTCTGTGTTTCATCGCGATGGCCTTCTTGGCGCGCAAGGCCTTTTGCGCGTGGGTGTGTCCAGTGGGAACTCTCAGCGAAGGACTGGCGCTGCTGGGGCGCAAGCTGTTCAAACGGAATTTCCTACTGCCCCGCTGGCTGGACTATCCGCTGATGAGCTTGAAGTACATTTTGCTTGGACTGTTTTTGTCGGCATTTGTGATGATGGGCACGCGCGGGATGGCAGGCTTCATGAATAGCCCTTACAATCAGTTGGCTGATGTGAAGATGCTGCTGTTCTTCGTGGAGATCGGGGTGCTTGGCCTCGTTGTGCTGGCAGTTCTGATGATCGGAAGTATCTTTGTGGAAGGATTCTGGTGCCGCTACTGGTGTCCCTACGGCGCGATGCTGGGCCTGTTTTCATGGGCTTCGCCGCTGAAGATTCGCCGCAACACGGAGACCTGTATTGATTGCGACCGCTGCACCAAGGCCTGCCCGTCGCGCTTGCCCGTAGCCGCGAAGTTGCGAATCATTTCGCCGGAATGCACAGGCTGCTTGCGCTGTGAAACGGCGTGCCCGATCAAGGAGTGCATTACCCTTGGCCCGACGCCGCAGACGAAGGTGAATGCCCGGCAATTGGCCCTGATCGTGGCCGGCGTGTTCTTGGTGTTTGTGCTGACAGCGAAGTTGACCGGAGTCTGGGACTCGACGATCCGTGACGAGGAGTACCGCTACCATTTTGAGCGGCGGGACAACGCAGAGTACGGCCATCCAGGCCAGTAAGCAGCGTGGACGCTGGACCCTTTGCCGCTGGCGCGTGGGGCTTCACGTTGTGATTCTGTTTGGGTGATCCCCCCCAGAAAACTGACAGGGAATGCGGCGAGGCGGCGGGGACGAGGAGCATACGGAGTGGCATGTGCGCCAAGAATTCAATATCTTGGTAAGATATGCCTTACTCTCGGGTCTGGTGGGCTTTGGCGACACGGGTCGAGAGGCGGAGAAAGCCAATAGAGAAAGCCGTAGCGTTTGAAAACATTATCTTTGGGCGAGTTGATTGCCGAGCGCCCGATTATTCAGGGTGGTATGGGGGTCGGGATATCGCTGTCCGGGCTCTCGGCAGCGGTGGCCAATGCCGGAGGACTGGGCGTGATTGCGACCGCCGGAGTGGGGATGGCCGGGCCGGATTTTTATACGGATTTTCTGGAAGCGAATATGCGGGCCCTGCGCAAGGAGATTCGCAAGGCTCGGGAAGCGACGCGGGGATACTGGGCGTAAATATCATGGTCGCGCTGACGAACTACGCGGACATGGTGCGCACGGCGATTGAAGAGAAAATTGACGTGATCTTCTCGGGCGCGGGATTGCCGCTGAATCTGCCGCAGATGCGCCCGGCCGATTCACAGACGAAACTCGCTCCGATCGTATCGAGCGGACGCGCGGCGGCGATGATCTGCAAGCGCTGGCTCGAGAAGTACTCGGTGGTGCCGGATGCGGTAGTCGTGGAAGGGCCACTGGCCGGCGGGCACCTGGGGTTTTCTAAAGAGCAAATTGCCTCGCCGGACTATCGGCTGGAAAAGCTGGTGGTGGATGTGATTGAAGCCGTAGAGCCTTATGCCGTGCAGTCGGGCCGACCGATTCCGGTGATTGCCGCCGGCGGAATTTACACAGGCGCTGACATTCTGAAGTTCGAGCGCTTGGGCGCCGCCGGCGTACAGATGGGGACGCGGTTCGTGGCGACGCATGAGTGCGACGCATCGGACGCCTTCAAGCAGTGTTATGTAACGGCGACCGCGGACGACATGACGATTATCTCGAGTCCGGTGGGCATGCCGGGCCGGGCGCTGCGGAATAGCTTTATTGATTCGGTCGAGCGCGGCGAGCGCATGCCGCACGCCTGCCCTTATCATTGTATTCGTACCTGCAACTATCCGAATACTCCGTACTGCATCGCGATGGCACTGCAGAATGCCAAACGCGGAAATCTGAAGTATGGTTTCGCATTTGCGGGGGCGAATGCGCACCGCGTGACGGAGATTGTGTCGGTGAAGGAACTGATGGAAAGTCTTGAGCGGGAATACGACCAGGCTGTGTTAGGTTGAAGTTTGCGATAGCGCTTGTCTAATCCCCGGGTCTTTTGCCCGGGGATTTTTTGTTGCGGAAAGTGGATTGCGACTTTAATATCGAAAGTGCCTATTACCTCTGGTTCATGGCAGATAACTGCAACCATAAGCATTGGCTGTTTTTGGGCACAAGTAGCGTACACAAAAAAGATACGGTAAAGCACAGGCTACTTGACATTGGCGGGATAACGTCGTAGCATTTTAGCATAACAGAACGTTGCTTGGCGGGCGTCAGCGAGTTCTGCATCAATCTGGGCAAATTCCCGTTAGCAATCACCGCGGGAGTTTGCCTTTTTTTATCGCGGAACCGCCAGAAAGGAGTTTGAGATGTGGACGAATCACCATCTTAGATCTGTCAAGACGTGGATCGGATTGCTTCTGATCGTACTGGCTGCAACCTTCACCGCTCAAGAGACACTATCGGTCCCGGGCGTGCCGCGCCCGCTTGGAGTGGATTACACCCGCAATCTTTCCGATCAGCAGATTGCCCAGATTCAATCGGCCATAAACACGATTGCCGGCGGGCCGCCCATTTCATTCTCATGGAACGGCGGGAATGGAAATCAAACCGCATTTGGGGCGGTCATCGCCGCGGAACTGCAATGGCAGTTGTCCACGGGCCGCATAGATGCGCTCCCAATGGGACCAGGCGAGTATGCTGAAGCAACCATTGACATGACTGAGAGTCCCTACAACGATCAGATGACGATCAACAGCAACAAGCTGACCGAATGGCTGGCTCCGGGAAGTCAGAAGTATCTGCAAGAAACTCTGATTCACGAATGGGCGCACAAGAAGCAGACTACCGCCCAACACCCGACGGACAACGCTCGGGAGTTGGATGCTTATCGCTGTGAGCTGGCCTACAAGAACGCAATTGGCATGGGCTATGACGATCCGGAGTACCGCTTCGTAGCTTCACAGGATATTGCCTACATGGAGGCACGCATCGCCGAAATCGGCGAAGAGGATTGCGCAGTGCGCCCACTGTGGCCGTCATTCACAAATGGCAATGAGTACTACATCCTGTTTGACTCCAACCGTGTCGCAGGCGTGGATTCGTTAGTGGGTTTTCGATTCGGAGAAAACGTCTGGTCCACATTTCAATTTGACCATCGAGCCTCGGACATGAAGTTGTTTGAGGCGAGTCCACTCGTGCCGCCCGGTCACTCACTGGCAGTGGTTTGCGGTGGATTTCCCATGACCGGAGAAGCCGGAGTATTCGCCTACGATCTAATTGAAGGCGAAGTCTTCGCTGTGCTTCCACCGCGCATTTTCGCGCCGCCGGACAATCCGCCGATGTATTTCTATTCAATGGCGCGCGGGCCGGACCCCGCCTTTCAGTACTATCTCGACACGCTGGGCCACAAAGTATTGGCCATGATGGATATCAATCTGGACGGACTTCCCGAGATTCTTTTCAGCGAATATGCCAGTCTGGGAATGCCGGGTTTCGAGGTTCTTGCCGAAGCGCGGGGAATAGACTATGTCACAAGTCCGTGGCTGGGCAGCGGACTATTAGTTAATACGAATGATGTGCACCTTCCGCCGCATCACAATCTGTCGGACATGTTCTGGTTCCTGCCGGACAATGATCACAACCATATTGCTGACGCCTGCATGCCTGTGAATCTTTGGGCCTTCAAGGAAGTTCTGCCCGTGGCCGGCGGAAACATCCCCTGGGCAGGAGACATGACGGTCAATCTCTACGCGAGTTGGCAGCATCACATCTCGGTCATGAGTACGGACTCCGTGGGTGGGATGACGTTCGGCGAAGTCGGCTCAATGGTGATGATGGACGGCGTGCACGGTATCTGCGCACTCAACAGACCGCTTGAAGCCGGAGAATTTGTGCTGGCACAGGACAATTTCAATGGCACGCGCGTGCGGCTCGCAGCCAAGGTCATTGATCCGACGATTCACGATTTGACCTTGTTGTACGCCGACGGTTTGCTGCACTTCCGATGGACGGAGATTCCAGGAGCTCGGCAATATGAACTCATGCAATCCCCTGACGGGATGATCTACGTCCCGACCGGTCTGCTGACGATGGAACCGTCATTCATTTTGCCATTTCCGCCTGATCCGCTGCTTCACTATCAGGTTGCCGTTCGCAGATAACGCCAATGGGCTATTTTGGGTGCGATTAAGTTGTCAGACCTCGTCCTGAAATGTATGTTTCTCCTCTGTTTCCATTGCCAAACGCGGATGAAATGATTATCTTTGTGCCAGATTGCGCGAAGTTGGTGTGACCCGGCCCGCATGACCTCCCCGACCTGGTGAGCCCCGAAACGTTCTTCAACAGCGCTCCGGGGCTCTTGCTTCTGTCCCTTCCATATTGTTCCTAATTTCTTTTTTGTTAGATAGTTAAATCTTGAACAACCCAAAGGGTGTCCATGAAGAAGAATGAGAACTTCGGGCGACGCCGGCGGCAGCCGATGTGGCTGATCGTCGCACTGGTCGTACTTAGTGCGGGTTTCCTTGTATTCGGTCCGACGCTTGTGGCCTCTCCGACGGATGGTGTTCCGTCGGCGCCGATGCTGGCTCCGAATCACGGCCACGGCGGCGGTGCCGGCGGCCACGGTGAAGCGATTCAGTTGCCGTTCGGTCCGGACGCGTGGCTGCCGCTTTACATTGTACTGGGCGGCGCGATCTTGGCGCTGGTGTTCGGCTACTATTGGTCGCGCAAGACGAATAGTGAGAGTCCGGGCAGCGAGCGCATGCAAAGCGTAGGCAAGGCGATCCAGGAAGGCGCATTCGCGTATTTGGCGCGGCAGGTGCGCACGATGATTCCGCTGGTCATCCTGATTACGATCGGCCTGTTCTTCCTGTACAAGTCACAATACCAGACCATCCTGCCCGATGAGGCCACGAGTCTGGGTATCGGCGTGGCGTTGGCGTTTTTGTTGGGTGTGACGGCGTCGTATCTGGCCGGATACGTGGGCATGGGCGTGGCGGTAAAGGCGAACATGCGCGTGGCGCATGCGGCGTTGACGAGCTTCAAGCGTTCGCTGGAGATCGCGTTCACGGCAGGTGCAGTGTCAGGCATGTTCACGGTGGGCTTAGGTCTGTTAGGCGCGACGATTACGTTTATGGTCTACCAGGAGAACGCGATGTTCGTGCTGGTGGGCTTCGGCTTCGGTGGATCGCTGGCCGCGTTGTTTATGCGTGTCGGCGGCGGTATCTTCACGAAGGCGGCGGACGTCGGCGCGGACTTGGTAGGTAAAGTAGAAGCGGGTATTCCTGAAGACGATCCGCGCAACGCCGCGACGATTGCGGACAACGTGGGCGACAACGTCGGTGACTGTGCCGGTATGGCCGCCGACGTGTTTGAATCTTACGAAGTGACGCTGGTAGCCGCGATTATTCTGGCGGCCGCAGTGGGCGGCACGCTGGCGGCGAACGGCTTCGGCGGTTTGATGGCGGCGGGTTCGTTCACGTCCGTGTTCACGTTGAAGCTGGTCATCTACGCGCTGCTCGTGCGCGCTGTGGGTGTTGTGGCTTCGATTATCGGCATCATGGCCGTTAAGGGCAAAGATGATCCGGAGATGAACCCGATGGATCCGATCAGCCGCGGTGCGACGGTTTCAATCGTTGCGGCGTCGCTGGGCTTCCTGGCGGTGGCCTATTGGGTGTTCCGCACGGGATTGCCGCCGGTGCCGGCGGGAGCGAACCCGGATTTGGCGAGCATCGTGAGCGACTTCTGGTTCTACGCATTTTTGGCAACGTTCTTTGGTATCGTGCTGACCTACGTGATCGGCAAGCTGACAGAGTACTTTACAGCAGCTGAGAAGAAGCCTGTGACGGAAATTGCGACGGCCGCCAAGACAGGTCCGGCGACGTTGATTCTGTCCGGCTTGGCGGAAGGTCTGGAGTCTTCCGTGTGGTCGGCGGTTTCGATTGCGGCGACGATTTACGGTGCATACGCCTTGTTCCACGATCCGGCGATGGCGGCATACGCGATTGCGTTAGCGGGTCTGGGCTTGTTGGCGACGACGGGCTACGTGCTGGCAGAAGACACGTTCGGACCGATTTCGGATAACGCTAACGGCGTATTCGAAATGTCGGGCGCATTGATTAATGCGGACGGTTCGAAGAATCACGCGGCGCACAATATCGTCGCCCGCCTCGATATGGTTGGCAATACGACGAAGGCGTTGACGAAGGGTTTTGCGATTGCGACGGCGGTCATTGCGGCGGTGGCGCTGTATCGTTCCTACATTGACACGGTGGCGGTGCAGGACCCGGAAATTCTGACGAAGGGTATTCAGGTAAACCTGCCGGAGATTTTCATCGGTCTGTTGCTCGGCGGTGCCGTGCCGTTCCTGTTCTCATCGTTTGCGATTCGGGCCGTGTCGCGCGCGGCGGTGCTGCTGGTGGAAGAGGTTCGCCGTCAGTTCCGCGAGATTCCAGGGATCATGGAATATAAGGGTGTTGGTGAGAAGGGTAAGCCCGACTACGCGCGTTGCGTGGAGATTTCAACGGCGGCGGCCCAGAAGGAACTATTGGGACCGGGACTGTTGGCGATTTTTGCGCCGATTTTGTGCGGCTTCTGGCTTGGGCCTTACGCGTTGGGCGGCTTCCTCGCGGGCTGTATTTTGACGGGTCAGTTGATGGCGGTGTTTATGTCGAACGCGGGCGGCGCGTGGGACAACGCCAAGAAGAAGATTGAAGACGGCTATTTGGGCGGCAAGGGCACCGATGCGCACAAGGCCGGCGTGATTGGTGATACGGTGGGTGATCCGCTGAAGGACACGGCGGGTCCGGCGCTGAACCCGATGATCAAGGTGATGAATCTTGTTTCGATCTTGATTGCGCCGAGCACGGTGGTGATGTACGGCACGGGCGGCGGTTACGCAGTCGTGGCCGTCTCGTTGGCGGTGCTGGCGGGCGCGATTATGTTCTCGAAGCGCGGCGGCCTGGCGATGGACGCGAAGTAGCCAGCGCCAGTTTGAATACAGCAAGAGCCGGTCCGGTTGACCGGCTCTTGCGTTTCCAGGTATGTGTCCCGCGCGTTACACGAACAACGCGATAATGAATGAGACGACCGCACCGACGAGAGCGGAGGCGGGGATGGTCAAGATCCAGGCGATAACGATGTTGCCCGCGAGTCCCCAGCGGACAGCCGACGCGCGGCGGGTGGCGCCGACACCCATGATGGCACCACTGATCGTGTGCGTGGTGCTGACGGCGATGCCTGAGAAGGCGGTCACGAGCAATGTGATCGCACCGGCCGTTTCGGCACAGAAGCCGCCGGAGGGTTTCAGCTTGGTGATTTTCGTACCCATCGTCTTCACAATGCGCCAGCCGCCGAAGAGCGTGCCGAGGGCGATGGCGAAGTGCGACATGAGAATCACCCAGTAGGGGACTTCAAAGCTCGACAGCACGCCGGCGGTGACCAGCAGCCCGGTGATCACGCCCATGGTTTTCTGGGCGTCGTTGGTGCCGTGTCCGATGCTGTAGGCCGCGGCTGAGACGAGCTGCATGCGTCGGAATCCGCGATTAACGTTGGAGCCGCGCCGTTTGTGGAAGAGCCACATGACCACCGCCATGAGCAAGAACCCCATGACCATGCCCATGAGCGGGGCGACGGCGATGAAAACGACTGTTTTAGTCCAGCCCGAGTAGATAATCGAATCGAATCCGGCGTGGGCGATGGCGGCGCCTGCATAGCCACCCATCAGCGCGTGAGACGAGCTTGAGGGAATGCCGTAGTACCAGGTAATCAAGTTCCACGTAATGGCGCCGAGCAAACCGGAGAGAATCACGTATTCATTGATGGCGGCGAGTTCGACCAGACCCTTGCCAATGGTCTTCGCGACGTGGACATCAAAGAAGAAGGCGGCGACGAGGTTGAAGAAGGCCGCCCACAGTACCGCTTTGCGGGGCGTGAGGACGCGCGTTGACACGATGGTCGCGATGGAATTCGCGGAGTCGTGGAATCCGTTCAGGAAGTCGAAGACCAGCGCGACGAGAATAATGGTGATGACGAGCATCGTCATGATTTCACCATCACGCGTGTTTAATCAGGATGGTCTCGAGCACGTTGGCGGCGTCTTCGCAGCGGTCGGTGGCCGTTTCGAAGGCCACGAAGATCTCCTTGAGCTTGATGACCTCGATGGGGTCGCTGACCTGTTCGAAGAGGTTATTGACGCGTTCAATGACCGAGCGCAGTTCGGTTGGATTATTCATGCGCCGCAGGAGGTGCACGCCGCGTTCGAGTTCGACGACGGACGCGTTCAGGCACTCGATGAGCTTCAGCATCTCGGGCGGACAGACCTTGACCTTATAGAGGACGAACCTGCCAGCCCCGCCGTCCATGTTGTCGAGGATGTCATCGAGCGATGAGGCGAGCACGTGGATGTCCTCGGGGTCAATCGGCGTAACGAACGTGCCGTTCAGTTCCGAGAAGATGCGGTGAGTAACAGAGTCGCCCATGTGTTCAAGACTCTTGATGCGGGCGACAATGTCAATGCGCTCTTCGGGGGTGGCTCCGGGCAGGCGAAGCAGGGTTTCGGAGGCCAGCACGATGTTGTGCGCGGATTCTTCGAACAAGGCGAAAAACTGCTCATCGTGGGGGAGCAGCGCTTGCAGGATTCTGTCCAATCTCATGTGTTTAGTCCGGAATTGGCGGTTGCCGTGGGTGGGTTAACCGGTTCGTTGCCGCTGGGCGCGGGGCTTGGTGGTGGGTTTGCTCACACAATCTAAACAAATCGCCCCAGTTGAGCAAATCAACTAAATAGCCGGGTGGCGGCCAGCAAGACGCAATATGGTCGTGACTGCGGGCATTCAAAACCCCAGCCTTGACTTATAGCTGGTAAAATCTTATATTTGCGATTCCCTTCGGCGCGTTCGTCTAGGGGTCTAGGACGCTGGCCTCTCACGCCGGTAACACGGGTTCGAATCCCGTACGCGCTACCATGAGAAAAGGTAAGTAGAATCATCTACTTACCTTTTCTCGTTGGGAAGACCGTGGCCCTGCCGGGGATACGGTACTGTGCTCAGTGAGGCTGTGTGTGTCGGTGCAGTTAGCTGAGTTTTGGTTCAGAATCCAGGACGCGGCGGATGGCGGAAGACAGGTCCTTGGCGATGACCGGTTTCATCAAGAACTCGCGGATACCATATTTGGCGCAATTCTCGTGCGTGACTCTTTCGCTGAAACCGCTGGCCAGGATGATGGGAAGATCAGGCCGGATTTCCTGAGCGCGTTCGATCAGCGCGAGTCCGTTAAGCTGTGGCATATTGAGGTCTGTGATGAGCAGATCAAATGCCGTGGGATCGGATTCAAGCAATTCGAGTGCTGCTGGGCTACTGGTAGAGGTGACGATGTGGTAGCCCATCTTGCGAAGGGCCTTTTCGGCCATTCTGACGATTGGCGCTTCGTCATCCACAAACAGGATGCGTTCGGCCCCGCCGGTCAGCGCGGTAGACGTTTCTTCGACCGAGGCAACACCGCCGGTGAATTGTGGCAAGTAGATGTGGAATGTCGTGCCGATGCCGGGCTCACTATACACCGTGACCTGACCGGAGTGTTCGGCGACGATGCCATGAACCAGCGACAGGCCGAGACCTGTACCCTTGCCCACACCCTTGGTCGTGAAGAAGGGTTCAAATACTTTCTCGAGCAGATCACGCGTCATGCCGCAGCCGGTGTCGCTGACGGTCAGCCGCAGATGTGGTCCGGGTTTCAGGCTGGGATAGGCTTCCGCGAAGTCGCGGTCCACTTCGCAGCGCTGCAAACTGACTTCGAGCTCTCCCCCGTGATCCTCCATGGCGTGGTAGGCGTTGGTGCAGAGGTTCATGACGAGCTGGTGGATTTGAGTCGCATCGGCCATCACGAGTCCTGAGCTTTTGTCCACGTCTTCGATCACTTCAATGTTGGCGGGGAGCGTGGACTGCAGCAGCTTAACAGCTTCGCGTACAATCAGGTGAATTTCGGTTGGTTCGCGCGTGCTTTCAGTCTGGCGGCTGAAGACGAGAATCTGTTTGACAAGATCACGAGCGCGGAGTGCGGCAGTGACAATTTGCTCGATGTTCTCGGCGACTGACCTTGTCGTCCCAATCGGCGACGGCCATTTCCGGCGAAGCCGAGGATCGGCGTCAGGATGTTATTGAAGTCGTGAGCGATTCCTCCTGCCAAGGTGCCGACCGTCTCCATCTTTTGAGCATGTCGCAGATGACTTTCGAGCTTTTTCTGCTCGGTGATGTCCTGGGCGATGGCCGTGGCGCCGCAATAGTCGCCATTGGTGTCGTACAGCGGACGTGAGCGCACGATGACATGTTTGATATTACCGGAGGGCGTGTCAATCTCAAGTTCATAGTGACCGTGACGGCCTTGCGAGCGTTCCCGCGTCTGCTGTTTCATGCGTGTGCGACCTTCTTCGGTGAGAAAGTCGTAGACGCTGCGGCCCACGAGTTCGGCAGCCGGCATTTCGAATATCCGGCCCATGGCCGGGTTGCAGTAGGTGAATTCCGTCTTTGGGTTGACGGTGCAGAGGCCTTCCTGCAAATTCTCGACGAGTTCGCGGTAGCGGCGTTCACTCTCAGCAATACTGAATTCAGCGCGTTGACGTTCGGCGATTTCGTTACGGAGCGCGGAGTTGATGCTCTCAAGCTGTTCGGCTTGGTCGCGGATTTCCGCTGTCTGGCGGCGGACTTCGTCAATCAGGTGTTCTTTGTATTGCCTGTTTTCGCGGCGCAGAGCGGCGCGTTCGAGTGACCGGACGATGATGTGCTCAAAGGCGGCCATGTCTTCGACAGGTTTCAGCACATAGTCCCAGGCGCCCATGCGCACGGCTTCGACGGCGTCTCCGATGACTCCGGTGCCGGAGACGATAATGATTGGCAGTTCCGGCAGATTTTCACCGACGAACCGGACAACATCGAGGCCGTCCACTTCGGGCATGCGCAGATCGCAGAGCACGAGGTCGGGCGCGGCCGAGCGGATCTTTTCGATGCCTTCGCGGCCGTTGCCGGCTTCAATCACGTCGAAGCCGCTGTCTTCCAGATAGGCTCGGAGCGAGCGACGAACACCAGGTTCGTCGTCAATAGTCAGGATTCTCTGAGGTTGTGCGCCGCCGTAAGGGATTTGCAGTTCGCTCATGCTGCGTAACACTCCGCACTGTGGATGATCATGCTTGGTTCAATGGTAGCGTTATGATGAAACGTGCACCCTGAGCGGGTTCGGACTCGACTTCGATTGTACCGCCGTGGTTGTCGGCTACGATGAAGAATGAAACGGACAGGCCGAGGCCCGTGCCGGTACCGACTTCTTTCGTTGTGAAGAAAGGCTCGAATACGCGGCGTCGCACGTCTTCAGGAATACCCGGTCCGTTGTCTTCAATTTCGATGCGGACGTTGTTCTTCTGCAATCTCGTGCGCAAGGTGATGCGCGGCCGATCTCCGGCGTGGAATTCGGCGAGCGCGTGGGCGGCATTCTTGAGCAGGTTCAGGAACACCTGCTCGAGTTTGGTGACAATGCATGGCACGGGCGGGACACCATCGCCGTAGTCGCGGACGATTTCGATTGTTCGGAAATCGTATTTCTTTTGAGATCGTAGTCATTTGCGGCGAGTTGAACCGACGTATCGAGCAGGTCTTCGATCTTCGCACTCGATCGTTCCGATTCGGTTCGGCGACTGAAGTTGAGCATATTGCTCACGATCGCGGCGGCGCGTTTGCCGGCGTCGTCAATATCTTTCAGGAACTCGAAGATGCCGCGCTCTTCCATATATTGAGCGAGCACATCGAGGCTGATGTTCACTCGGCGGGCTACTTCGTGGTTCTTGGCGACGTCACCCGATGTGCGGCGTTTGATGTTCTGCGCGCTTTGCAGTATAATGCCAAGCGGGTTATTAATTTCGTGCGCCATGCCGGCGGCCAGGCCTCCGACTGACATCATTTTCTCGGTCTGCGTCATCAGTTCTTCCATGCGCACGCGGTCGGTGATGTCGTCCACGCGGAGCACGACGCCTTGCACGCTGGTGGTGACGAGCGGATAGATCGTGACGTCCACCACGCGACCGTCGTCGCCAAGGGGCATGGGGACGCGTTCGCGCTTCTGCGGCTGGCGTGTGGCGATGGCACTCTCAATGGAATTGCAGGACTCATCACAGATCGGGGAACACATTGGAGACGTTCTGCCCGAGTGCGGCTTCGCGGCTGACGCCCGTGACCTGTTCGGCGCGGAGATTCCATTGGGTTACGCGATATCGAGTGTCCACGGACACGAGCACGGAGGGCATCGAATCAATAACATTTTGCAGGAAGGCCTGCATGCGGGCGGCTTCCTGTTCGGCGCGCTGCCGTTCAGTCAGTTCGAGTTGGAGTTCAACGGCGCGTTCCTGGAGGGCGACCTGCGCGCGGGAGCAGGTCGCTATCGCGGCGCTGGATTTCGGACAGCATGTTGTTGAAAGACTCGATGAGGAGTCCCACTTCATCATTGCCGAGACGATGCGCGCGCACGGAATAGTCGCGGCTTTCTGTAACACCGCGCGCGACTTCGGCAAGCGAGACAATCGGGTTCGAGATGATTCGCTGGTACTTTGCCGCGAGTAGCGTGGCGATACCGAGTGACAGCATGGCGAGTAGGAAGGCGATGGCACTATACTGACGTTGGCGCGAGACCAGATGCTGGAGATTCGAGCGAATCATGATGCGGCCGACGTTTCCGCCGCTGAATTGCAGCGTACGGGTGACGGTCAGATGGGTTTTGGTGAAGTAGTGGCCGTCGAGGCCAAGTATCGGCACGCGCGCGCCTTTGTTGCGCTGATAGAGCGCGAACAGGTTGTTTTGCGCGTCCCAGACGGCAGCTTCTTCGATATTGGCGTCAGCGTCCAGCGATTTGAGCGTGCGTTCCGCGTCATCGGGGTCCATAAACGTCAACGCGGCCAGGCAGTTGTCACCGATCATGTCCGCCAAGGTCGTCATGCGTACGGCGAGCTGCTTTTTGGCGACTATGTTATCATAGACCATAAAGGACGCAGTGGTCAAGGCGACGGCAATCAGCGTGACGGCGACGATGATCAGCGTGATCTTGCGCTGGATCGACATGTTGATGAGCCAGCGGCGAAGGTTCTTTATCGGTTTCTTGCGCGGGACAGCGGAGGTCATTGATCGCCTCCGGCAATGATGCGTCCCAGTTTCAGGACGCGCGGGTCCACGCGCAGGAGGGATGCCTCGACGGCTCTCAGATTGACGTTAAAGCGAATCTTGTTATTCTCGTTGAAGAAGCCGATCATGGCTCCGTGGTCACATGCTCCTTTGTCATCGCTTAGCGTGAGGACGGCGCGGCCTTGCTGGGCGGCGATGATTTCAGAAAGCGAGTTGCGTTCAGATTCGCATACGAACAGCATGTGATAGCGGGTGAGATCGGCGAGCGTTTGGGCCCGTTCGATGCGGATGGTGCGTCCGCTGGTGATGACTTTTCCTTGGACCGGATCGAGCGCGCCGTTAAACGGGTCGTCACCGAGAATGGCGATCACGAACGGCGCTGTGCCGTCGTAAAACGTGCTATCCGGCCAGGTCGTGAAGTTGGCGAAGTTGAACAGGAACGCGGCTTTGATCTGGTACTCGGTCGGTCCGTCGTCGGCGGCGCGCGCGGGCGCGAGCCAGAGCAGCGCCAGCCAGAGCGCCGTTATGGGCATTGTTAGCCGCAAGGTCGTGTGCGCGCGGCTATGTGAGATTGCAGTCGTCACGTTAGATTCGAAACGAGATTCCGTCTGAAGGGTTTAGAAGTTCCAGCGTGTTCCGATGTAGACGGTGCGCTCAATCTGCGCGGGCAGCGACTGAAAGGCGATCGGCGTCCCAAACTCCTGATGGTATTCTTCGAACAGATTCTGGCCAACGAGGAAGACCTCGACGGACTCGACGGGTAGATATCCGATGCGAACGTCGGCGGTGTAATATTCGCCGATTTCGGAGTTTGTGAGCTTGCTGACATATCGTGCGTCGGCGTCGAGCCGCACGTGACGACCGATGTCAAAGGAGTTTCGCAGCACGGCCTGATGCTTGGGGTAGATGAATTCGGTGCCGAGGGCAGTCTGCTGTTGACTTGCGCCTTCCTGCTGATGCAGGTAGCTGTAGGACGCGATGAGCCGCCAAAATCTGTCGAGTCGGAATTCCGCCGCAGTTTCACAACCATAGCTGCTGTTTTCACTGGCATTGTTCAGGACGACGGGCAGCAGCATGTACGGCACCGGTTCGGTCAGCATCGGGATGGGTGCGCCATAGGTGGCTGAGCGGAAGTCGGCGTAGTCGTTGTAGAAAACGTCTACCGAAGCGTTGGTGATCCTGTTCAGGTGTGAGCGCCAGCCAATTTCATAGGCGTTCAATTTTTCGGACGTAAAATCATCGCTGCCCGTTACGGCGCTCAGAATGGGGAGCGGCGACGGGTTCAGCGCGGACATGGGTGGAATGGTGACCAGTCCGATCGAGGCCGAACGTTCACCGCGGGACGGAGTTCGGACGGCGCGGGAAGCTGAGGCCCAGATCGTGTGGTTTGTGTGGGGGCTCCAAACAGTACGCACGCTGGGCTGTATTTCCCACTTCGTATAGGTGTTGTGCTCGAACTTGGAGCCTGCGATCAGGCGAAGTCGGCCCGGAATGACATTCCATTCATTCTGTCCAAAGGCATTGAAGAGTTCGAGCGTGAAACGCTCGGGGTCCGTGAGGCCGGGCAGAAAGTCCTGGCTATTACGATACCCAAGTCCCCATACGAAGGTGTTGCGCGGCAACGGTTGCAGGCTGTGCTTGAACTCAACGTCTATCGTGCTGCGCTCTTCGGTATAGAAGAGCGTTTTGCCGTCGGTTACGTCCATATAGGCTTGCAGCGTGGCGTCGGAAGTTGGACTGAGTTGCCGTTTCAGGCGGGCAATGGAATACACTCCGCGGTAGTACGCGTCCATTTCGGGGTAGGAGTAGTACGGTGCGGTGAGTTCGGGCGCGTTGACTTCGTGCCGGGTATTCAGGTCGTACCAGTTGCCCTCGAGCAACAATTGGGTGCGGGGCGAGAAGTCATGGTCCAAGCGAAGGCCGATGCGCAGGTCGTTCCAATAGTCATCGCGGCCCGTAAGAGTGGCTTCACCGTCCTGCGAGCGATCAAAGCCGCTGAGGTATGCTCGGTAGAATGTGCGGTCGCTGAGCTTACCTCCGTAGCGGGCGCTACCGGAGATTTTTTCGTTATTGCCGGCAGCGGCGTTGACGACGCCTCCCTGCGTTTGCCGGGCGTCCTTGGTAATGATGTTGATGACACCGTTTACGGCATTGGCTCCCATGGTGGCACCGGGGCCTCGGATGACCTCGATGCGCGCGATGTCTTCGAGCGGCATGCTAAGCTGATCCCAGAAGACACCGGAAAAGCAGGGTGAATAGACGCTGCGACCGTCCACCATGACCAATAGCTTGCTGGCAAACTGTCCGGCGTAGCCGCGGGCCGAGATGGCCCAGTCGCTGAGGTCAATTTTAGCGACCTGAAGTCCAGGGACGAGTCGCAGCAATTCGGGAATGCTGTTGAAACCGGAGCGCTGGATGTCGTCGGCGGTGAGCACGAATACGGCGGCGGCGGCACTCGATATGGGTTCGGCTTTTTTGGAAACGGAGGTAATCTCGATGTTCATCAGCTCTTCCAACGACAGGGCCGACAGGTCAACAGGATCAACCTGCGTGGTGTCGGCGAGCAGCGGCGAGCACATCAAAATGAAGATGAGGCTGGCGAGTGGCAGGACGGCCGTGCGGGGGCCATTGTGCTGAATTCGCAGCGGGCGGGCGGGGAAACCAAGGATTAGCGGATTCATACCCGGACTCACACTCTATGTTGTTGCAATTTGATTACGAGATTGCGCTACCGGTCCCCCCCGGACATGGTGCGGCTCGCGTGACGGATCGGAGCGATGGGCGAGCACAATCAATTGAAGAACTTGTGACAGGAATCTGCTCATTTCCGACCGTTTTGGCCAAGTAAACAATCCTTATGCCAAGCTCTTGGTCATGTATTGGTTTGGCAACGTCGGGATCGGCGGCGGCGCACCGGATGCGCAAGTTTGCGATTAGGAGGTCAGGAACTCTGAAAAGGCTGACTGGATTACCGCCTGCGCGCAGGTGGGTCCGCCGAGGTACCGGCCGCGGCGGATTGGACAGCGGCTAAGTTTGCCGCCCAGACCCGAACGAAATACCGCCCGTCAAGGGGCAAGGAGACCGGCGCTTGACGATTTCGAAATGTTAGCGTAACTTGAACGTGTTATGCACTTTGATATGACGTACCTCACTCCAACCGCACGTTATCACCCGTGACCTCACCCTCCCACTCCGCCGATCAAAATCTCACGCTGCGCGAGAGCGCCCGGATCATGTTCGGGGCTTCGCGCGCCTACTGGCTGGTCAATCTGGTCAATTTCGGCGACGGCATCGCCTATTTTGGCATTCTCAATCTACTGACGCTGTTCATTCATGATCAGCTCGGTCTGACCGATCATTACACAGGCATCGCAGTTTCGTTTTTTACGGGCGCGGTGACGCTGTTCATGTTTTTCGGCGGTTTTTTGTCGGACCGGCTCGGCGTGCGCAAGGCGCTGATGGTGTCGCTCTTGCTGCTGCTGATCGGGCGCGTTTTTCTGACGTCGAGTCCGCTGTTTGACGCGACGGGTGTTTTGCTGTGGTCGAGTTTGGCGCTGATGGCCCTGGGCACAGGCGTCCTGCAGCCGACGCTGTATGCGGGCGCGAAGGAGTTTTCGGATCCGCGCACCTCGGCAATCAGCTACAGTTTGGTCTACGCGATCATGAATTTCGGGATCATGATCGAGAGCTTCATGTCGCCCTACATTCGCGAACACGGCGGCATCGAGGCGGTGTTTTGGACAATGGCGGCGGTCAATGGCGTTGTGCTGCTGGCCATCCTGCTGTTGTTCACGAAGAAGGTCGAGGATCGCGATCGGGTCGTTGAGGTGGCTCCTGTTCCGGCGGAACAGGTATCGCTCGGGCAGAAGATCAAAGCGCTGCCGATTCTCGACGCGCGGTTCATGGCGTTCATCTTTGTGCTGCTGCCGGTGCGGACGATGTTCGCGCACCAATGGCTGACGATGCCGCACTATATCATGCGCTGTTTCCCGGAGTCCGTGGGCTCGCGCTACGAGTGGTTTCAGGCGCTCAATCCGTTGATTATCACGATTGCCGTGCCGCTGGTGGCGGCGCTGACGCGCAAGGTGAATATTATCTCGATGATGGTGGTCGGGACGGTGATCTCGGCGGCTTCAACATTCATTCTCTCGCCCGCGCCGGATGTGACGCTGTTGATTTTGTATATTCTCGTGTTCTCGATGGGTGAGGCGATCTGGTCGAGCCGCTTTTTCGAGTACGTGGCGGAGTTGGCGCCGGCTGGTCGCGTGGGGGCCTATATGGGATTGGCGGGGATTCCGTGGTTTCTGGCGAAGTTCACCACCGGATTCTATTCCGGCCTAATGCTTGAGGCGTTCATACCCGAGCACGGCGCACAGAATAGCGGGATGCTGTGGACGGTTTACGGACTGATCGCGCTGGCGTCACCGTTAGGCTTGCTGTTAACACGGAAGTGGATGGCCGGCGGCCACAAACAGGCGGGTGCAACGGCGTAACGGGATGGAATTGGGGCAAGGAAACGGGTTAGCCAGCGCGGCTAGCCCGTTTTATTTTGGATAAGTTCATGAGGCAGGCGGGGCCAAAGTTGGCGCGGGCGGACGGAAGAAAGTGCCCTGCCCCACTCTTTCGGGGTGCCGATTCCGTCCAAACGGAGCCGAAATACGGGGGTTTAGACGAAATGGGCGAGCGCTTTGGCGGCGGTACAGGCTTTGCAATTTGCGAAGCGGTTAAGAAATCTATGTACGCCTTAGCGGAAGGACGCTATACATGTCAGGATTCAAACGAGTCTGCTTGGTCGCCCCGGACGGGTGGAGCGCACGGCTGGCCATGGGAATGCAGAAGCGCTTCCCGCAATGCGAGATCGCGATTGTCAGTTCGGAGATGAAGTATCCGGAACTGCAGGGCATCGCGACCGTCAACACGATGACGGATAACCTGTTTGAAGGCTTGCGGCGCGCCGATCTTGTGTTGATCGCGCGGCACAATGCTTCACAGATATGGAATCTGCGTGAGACGATCAGCGGCTGCGAACAGGGTACGACGATCTGCGAGTTTGGTCGTCCGGTATCGGAAGCGCTGCGTCTGATTCGCGAATTCAATCGCGACGACGTACATTACGTGAGCATCGGCTTCACCGGATTGCTGGATCAATATAAGCCTGCCAGTACGTGCGTTGAAGATCTGTACGGTCAGCGTCTGGTGGGATTAACGCCGTCGAGTATTGAGGACTTGCAGCCGTTCTCGCTGCTGCATGAGGTCCTGCGCTCACTGGGCGCGGAGGTGTCGGCGTACAGCCCGCAGCAGCATGACCGGCGGTTGGCGGACGTGGCGTACATGCCGCGATTGGCAATGTTGCCGGTGGTGCGATTCTGGTGTGAAAGTTCGGACGTGCTGGACGCGCGGGCCGCTTTGTTGAGCACGGCGATGCTCGAATACTTGGGCGGCATGTCACGCCGTGAGCAGGCGGAGTGGGTTGAAGAAGTGACGGTGTGCAAGACGGATGTGTTAAGCGCGCTGGACGCCTACCAGGGCTACTTGCAGATGCTGCGGCAAGAGATTGAAACGGACAAGCTCGGCAACAGTATGTCGCAGCTCATGCGGCAGGTAGGCGAGCTGCGGACGATGCCGGAGATCGCCAGCGCACCGACCGCGGAAGCCGTCACGGGCAAGCCGTCGGTTGAACGCGTGCTTGGAATGCTGAACAATGTGTGGCAGACGTTGGAGCAGTTGGAGCAGAATATTGGCGAGAGCGAGACCACGCCGAATCTCGACATGGTCCGCGAACTGCTCGCTCGCACGCGCAGTTGTTTGCAGGAGACCAAGCCGCTGGCGATGACAGCGCAGGCGCCCGCCGCCGAAGTGCAGGCGCCCGAGCCGGTGGCGGAGATCATCAAGCCCGCGCCGGTGCCGATGCCCGAGCCGCTGCCTGCCTACGAGCCGCCGGTGAGTGCGCCGGTTGCCCTGCATGAGGAAGCAGTGGAGGTGTTGGTTGCGGAACAAGACGAAATGGTCTATGAACCGACCTGGTCGCCGGACGAGTCTTATGCTGTCGAGGAACCCGTTGCTCCGGCACCGGTGGAAGACCGCAAGTCGCACGGCCGCGAGCTGTGGCTGGATTGCGGAAACAATGTGCAGGTTTTCGCCAGTGCGGCGCGCGTCTTGGCGGAAGCACGCGTCGGAATTGAAGGCGTGGAGCGCATGACCAACGACGGCAATGTGACCGTAAAGATCCTGTTGACAGACGAAGCGCAATCGGAATGGGCGATGAGCCTGCTGACCGATGCGGGGATTCACATCGTGTGATACGCATTCTTTCGAGAAATGCGAAACGGGTTAGCTGTTGAAGCTAACCCGTTTATTTTTTGCTCGAGTACAGGGCGTGCGAGTTTAGAAGTCGTCGCCGCCGTCTTCGTTGCGGCCGTTTTGCTTCTTGAAGTTGTTGAAAACGTAGCTTACGCTCAGGGTGACGACGGGCGCGTCCTGTTTGAGATATTCGTAGTTGTAGTAGCCGGGGGACATGGACGTGGACTCGCGTTTGGCGGAGGCGAAGATGTCGCGCACTTGCAGGGCGATGTTGAGCGAGCGATTCCAGAATTCCTGCCTGATCGCGGCGTTGGCCGTGACGAAGGGCTCGGTATCACCTTGGGACGTTACGGTCGGTCCATTCAAATTCAGATCGAGCTGAATGCGCGTGGATTTGGCGAGCGCCGTGATGTTGTTAAGTTTGGCATCCCAAGTGAGACTGCTTTCATCAAAGCTGCGGCCGGCGGCACTGCCTTTCAGGCGCTGTTCATAGAGGTTGCCGGAGAGATTCAGCGACCAGCCTTTGCGCACGGTGACATCGGTGCGCAGTTCCGTACCGAGGGAGAATTGCCGTCCGACGTTTTCGGGCGTAGTGAGCGTGACATTTTCGGAGTACACGGTGCGGAGCTGCTCGACGTGATGGTGTTTGACCCGGTAGAACGCTTCAGCGGAGGTGAATTGACCAAACAGTTCCGTCTGGTAGCCGAACTCATAGGAGTCGGTGAACTCGGGTAAGAGATCAGGGTTTCCCTGACGCACGCTGTAGGCGTTATCCCAGGTCAGGAACGGTTCAAGGTACCACGGGCGGGAATGCTCGACGCGGCGGGTGTAGCCGCCCGTCAACTGTTTGGCTCCGCCGAGGGACATGGCCGTGTGCAGGGACGGAAAGAGATCGAGTCGGTCAATCGCGAACGTCTGATGCGAGTTATTTTCGTCAATCGAGCGGCTAAGATATTCGGTGCGCAGACCAATCTGGTACTCGATAGACGAAAGTTTGTCGGCGTACATCCCGTAGCCCGCGTGCAGGCTGCGGCGGAAGTCTGTGTCCGTGTCGTATTGCCCGCTGCTTGTGTAGCTGACGGTGGTCGTGTCGAACTCGAGTGAGCGATTATCGTCTTTGGCGGCGCTGTATTGTGATGAGAGACCGGTTTCTATCTTGCGCTGCTGACTGAAGGGATGGACGTAATCGGTTTTGACCTCGATGCGTCCGCCCGGATCATCTTCTTGGGCGATGACGCCGTTGATGAGACGATCGGCGGAGTCAAACTGTTCGGTTCGATTCTCCTCTTCCCCACCGCGATGGCCGATGTTGACTTCGGCGGACCACTGCCGTCCTTCCTGCGGGAAGCGTTGTTTGAAAGCGGCGAATCCGTGCATGTGCTGCATCTTGCGGTCGAAGCCGCTCTTGGTGGTGGAATTCAGGGCAGTGGGGTCCACGGAACTAAACTCGGTGTGCTCCAGAGCGGCGTCGCGTCCGAAGTTATGCGTGCCGAAGCGCGCGCCGACGACCAGACCGGCGCGGCGGCTGAGCGGCGCGTCCACTTCGGCGCGGAGACCCATGTTGTCGCGCTTGCCCGTGGATGAGCCGTTGGTGTTCACGGTTGCCGTCGTGCCCTCGAAAGTCGTGCGGGTTTCGGAACGCGACTCGCCGGGATCGCGGCCAATGCCGACGTTACCGCCGACGGTCAGACCGACTTTTCCGACGGGACGCGTGAAGGTGAAGTCGAGGCCGCGCCGCTCATCAATAGTGGTCCGCGCATTGATCAAACCGGAGGTCATGGCGGAGCGGTTGAGCGGGATGATATTGATGATCCCAGCCGTGCCTTCGGCGCTGAAGCGGGCGGAGGGATTGGTAATGATCTCGATCTTGTCAATCGTTCCGGACGGGATCTGCTGGAGCGCATCATTGGCTTCGAGAATTGACGGGCGACCGTCAATCATCACGGTGAAGTTGGAACTGCCGCGCAGTTTGACGTTGCCTTCGATATCCACCGAGACCGACGGAGCTTGGGCCAGGATATCGGCTGCCGTCCCGGTCGGAGCAATGTTTTGTTTGGCGACGTTGATGACTTTCTTTTCGACGTGGTATTCGACGGACAGTCGTTCGCCGGTGATGTTGACTTCGTCAGCGACCAGACCTGTCGGCGCGAGAGCGATATTGCCCAGGTCCACATGCTGACGTTCGCGCGAAAGTTTGATGCCGGTGATGGGTTTGAGATCGTAGCCTAAGAAGCTGACCCGTGCGAAGTAGTCGCCGGGGCGCAGGCTATCGAGCTGGAAGCCACCATGGCGGTCGGAGGCGATTCCGGTGACTTGGGTAGAATCGGCGGCGCGGTGGAGCATGACGGTGGCATACTCGAGGGGTTCCCGAGTCAGGGAATCGGTGACGGTGCCGGTGATGGAGAAGTTGGGACGTTGCGCGAGGGCTTGCGTGGCCAGAAGAGCAAGACAGAAGAGTAAGCGGAGGAACAAGAGAATAATCCGGTTAGTGTTACCCCATATTAACGCACAAAGCCGCCGAAATGATTCCCGGCGGACTATCAAGTTCGGCGGAATGTTGCTAAATTGGGCTTTTTCAGAGGAAATCCGAGGGACGTGAAGAGGTTCGTGCACCAGGCAGGCGGCCCGGGGGCGTTAGTGCGCGCCGGATGGGCCTTGGCGATCAAGGGGCTCCCGGCCATCTATGGGTTGGGGGTCATCTTTGTATTGCTGCGGGCGCTGCCGGTGGAGGAATACGGGTCGTATGGAGTGGCCTGGGCCTTTTTGAATGTGGCGGCCATGTGCACTCGCGGCCTATGGGCGTTGACGCTGGTGCAGCGTTGGGCGTCAGGTGCCGGTCAGGCGGTGCTGGGAGCAATCGTCGGGCTCTCGTTGTTGACGACCTTACTCGGCATCGCGGCGGGTGTGGTGATCCTGCCGGCCTTGGGCTTGTCACCGATGGAAACGGCGTTGACCTGTTTTTCGCTCTTGATTCTGGTGCCGCGCGACTTGGCGATGGCGTTGGGCCAGGCCGAGTCCAAGCTGCGGCGGGTGTTTGTCATCGAAGCCTGCTACTTCATGGGAAGTCTGCTGGGCTTCATCGTGCTGGCCCAACGGGGATTGCTGAATGACGCTGAGACGGCGCTGATGGTGAACACGGGGGCGATCGTGCTGTCGTCGCTGGCGGGCATCATTTGCTATCCGGTTGTTCTCAAACCGACGTTCATCGTCAGCGACTATCGGCAGGCTACAAGCTACGGCAAGTGGACGGGCATGCTGGCGATCGGGGATATCTACTTTCAGCAGGGAGATCTGCTGATTCTCGGCGCGGTGCTTAATCCGGCGTTGTTGGCTCCCTACATTGCGGCAAAGACATTTCTGCGCCTGTTCGCGTTGATGTCGCAGGCGATGAATTTCCTGTTGTATCCGATGGCGGCGCGGTTGGCGGCGGAGGGCAATCTACCGAAACTGGCTGGGAAACTCAAGGTTGCCCTGATGGGCGTGTGGGCGGTCGGCGTACCGGCGACGGTGGCCCTGTGGCTCTATGCTGATCCGGTGATCCCGATGCTTTTGGGGCAGAAGTACGCGGATGCGATTCCGTTCGTGCTGTTCTTGTTGCCGGCGGCGCTGTTGGAACCGTTATTCAGCACGGGGGCGAACATTCTGGTAGGTCTGGGCCAACCGCGATATGCTATTCCGTGGATCGTGCTGATCGTGGTCCTGAATGTGATTGCGAATATCGTGCTGGTGTCCATGCTGGGGCTGATTGCGGCGCCGTGGATTTTGACGGCCAGCTATGTGGTTCTGGGGATTGTCCTGCAAGCGCATTTGCGGACGGTGCTGCGCGGAGGGTAGCAGCCAGTCGGGCGAGGCTTGCGTCACGGAGTTCGCGTGGATCAACCGGCCCTTGGCCGGTTTTTTTGTGGGGGCGAGTTGCCGTGCAAGAGATTGGGCAAGAGGCATCGGGCAGGCCGGCCCGAGCGGCTTTCGTCTGTTGACGGTTGCGAGTTGTTTATATTAAGATTAGAGGTTTCGAAGTTGTCGAGTTTCACAGACGGCAACGATATTGGAGCGATGGGTCTGAAACTGACTCAAAGTTCACAATTTGGTTGAAACTCCTTGACTCATGCGGTGTCGGGCAAGTATATTTCCTATAGATGTGGCAACGATGACAAGCCGCGATTCCGCCCGCGTTTGCGGGCCTGTTTACGTGACTAAGTACGGATGAGGACGAAGTTTGCGAATTTTTTGCGCGTTGGGACTCCGAGGAATCGCGGTTTTGTGGTTGGCGCTGGCCATCCCGGGCTACGGGCGAACGCTCGTGGTGCCGGGCAACGTGTCCGGCACGTGGACGCAGGCGGGCAGTCCGTATGTGATCCAGACGGGTAGTATCACCGTGCCCAATGGTAGCAGCCTGGTCGTCGAGGCCGGCGTTATTGTGGAATTTTCGGGGCACCATAAATTTACGGTGAACGGGCATCTGCTCGCCTTGGGTACGGAGACGGACTCAATCGTGTTTCGCGCTGAGCGCGGTAACGTAGCTGGCTGGAAGGGTCTGCGGCTCATTGGTGCTGACAGCACGCAATTTCGCTATTGTCGGATCGAAGATGGCGTGGCACGGTTGACAAGTTCGAGCGACAGCACGGGCGGCGGCGTGTTTCTGGGCAGCGCCTCGGTCGTGACGTTTGAACATTGCCTTTTTGAGAACAACCGGGCGACGCTGAACGGCGGCGCGCTATTCGTTACGGGCGGTACGGGTGCTATTTGCACGGACTGTCGTTTTTTTCGCAATCAGGCGGATAAAGATGGCGGCGCGGCGTTTGTAAACGGTTCGACGCTATCGCGGTTTGAGCGCTGCGAATTTGAGCGGAATACATCGGGTAAGGAAGCGGGCGCAATTCACTCGCGGGGCGGCGCACCGACTTATATTGATTGCGAGTTTCGCGACAACTCGTGTTTCAACAGCGGCGGAGCAGTGATGGCCTCAGGCCAGGCCAGCTTCCGCCGTTGTGTTTTTGAAGGGAACACCTCGATCGCCTCGCAAGGCGGCGGACTTTATTTTTATGACAGTTTAGCGGCGGTTACATTGGACTCTTGCCGCATCGCCCATAATGTCACGCTGCTTCGTGATGGCGGCGGCGCGTATTGCTGGGAAGCTGCGCCGCGGTTTACAGACTGTCAATTCGTGGGCAATCGGTCGGCGGACGACGGCGGGGGTATCCACTGCTACCGCAATGGTTCCAACGCGACATTCACGCGCTGTCTGTTTGAGAACAACTTTGCGGCGGATCGCGGCGGCGGCGTCAAAATCAGCCGGTTCTCGCGGGCGACGTTGACAGACTGTGTCATTCGGGGAAATTCGACAGGCGGATCGGGCGGCGGAGTGTTCTGCAGATTACAATGCGAGCCTGTGTTCACCCGCTGCTTGATCGAGAACAACCAGTCGGCAGGCAGCGGCGGCGGGGTCGGCGCGATCGAGAGTAATCCACGCTTCGTGGACTGTACCATTGCCGGAAATACCACCGATTCGCTGGGCGGCGGCATCAGCGCGTATTCATGCGACGTTGATATGAGCAATTGCCGGATCAGCGATAACCATGCGGAGCTGTTTGGCGGCGGCATTTCGCTGCGGTTGTCATCGCCGGACGTGGAGCGGTGCCGCGTAGAGCGCAATTTGGCGGACAGTTTGGGTGGGGGCCTGTATTTGTTTGAGGGACTGCCGCACATACTCAATTGCCTGATCACGGACAATCAGTCGCGTTCGCGCGGCGGAGCGCTGTATGTGGGAGATGCCACGCCGCTGGTGGAGCATTGCACAATCGTGGACAACTATGCCGGGGCCGGGCATGTCCTGTATGCGGAGAATTCGCAGGGGACTCTGCTGAATTCGATTGTCGCGAATGCTGATTTTGAAACTGGTAACGGCGGCGCGCCGACGGGATCGGGTTTGGTGGCAACGCCGCTGCCGTGGATATTGCGCAACTCGCTGTTCTATCAGCCGGGCATACCGGAGTATGCCGGGGTGATTGCGGACGGATTTGGGCAGTTGACATCTACTAATGCTAACGGTCAAACGTGCGACGGCTATGGCAATGTATTCGGCGAACCGGGATTCGTGGGGACAGGTGCGGAGCCGTATGCGCTACGGACGGATGGGGGTGCAAGCCCGGCGGTCAATGCGGGAGCATTGACTGCGGCGGTGAGCGATCTTCCGGGCTCTTCGCGGCCGGAGCCGAGCGGTTCGTTGCCGGACATGGGCTGCGTCGAGGCGATGCAGAACGGGCAGGGCAGCGGCTTATGGGGCTCACAATCGGGAGTGCTGGCATCGGGAAGCTATCGGGTTTTTGGGAATTTGATCGTGCCGTTCGGTTCACGGTGGGAGATCAGCGCCGGGACTGAATTGCGGTTCATGGGGCCTTACGGCATTCTCGTCTACGGTGAGCTGTTCGTTGCCGGAAACCCATTGCAGCCGGTGACGCTGCATTCAGAGGATGAAGAAGACCGGCTGCATTGGCGCGGCGTGCGGTTTTACGGACCGGCAGCTTCGGCGTCGCGCGTGAATCATGCGATGATCTTGAATGCGGCGGTGTTGGGCACGGACACGAGCGGCGGCGCGGCGGGTTTCTTTGGGGGTTGCGCGCCGGAATTGAATAGCTGTAGGTTTGAGCGCTGTTCGGCGGGCGGCACGGGCGGCGCCTTGCGCGTGGCGGCCGGCGCTCCGACGTTAAATAATTGTGAGTTCTTTGATTGTTCGGCGAGCGTTGGCGGTGCGGCGCGGGTTGAGCCCGGCCAGCAATTGACGCTGCGCGAGTGTTCGCTAATCAATTGCAGCGCCAATTTAGGCGGTGCGTTGTCGGTAGAAGGCGGGACGCTGACGTTGCTGGGAATATATGCTGTCGGCAATAGCGCCACGGCGGGTGGCGCAGTACACGCCCGCAATTCGCAGATTACGATCGCGGACTGCCGCATGCAGGAGAACACAGCGGTGGAAGAGGGCGGCGCGCTGTTGGTGTTGAATTCGACGGTGACGGCCGCCTTGGGGAACCTGAGTTACAACAGTGCTCAGTCAGGCGGGGCGATCTTCGCGCAATCGAGCTCGGGTGCGCTGGGGGAAATCGAGATGCGCAGCAATTTCGGCAGTGTGAATGGCGGCGCGATTTTCATCGAGCGAGGTGGACTGGAGTTCAACCGGGTAGTTCTGCACGGTAATCAAGCGGGGGTGGGCGGCGGTGCGGCGATCTTGACGAATGATTCGAGCCGATTTGAGCGGTGCACGCTCGTGCAGAACGACGCACCGTACGGAGCAGCTTTTTATGTGGGTGACTCGCGGGCGGCCGTAAACTCGTCGCAGATTACGCACAATGGAACGGCGTTCTACTTCCGCAATAGCGGGACCGCGGATGTGTCGTATTGCAATATGTTCGGGAACGACACACGGGACTTTGAATATGCAAATGGCGACCGCAATCAAGGGCCGACGGGTCTGAACGTCGTGGATTCGACCAATCACCTGGATGAAGCGGTAGACCATCGGCTGAATCTGTATCGGGATCCGCTCTATGCGGATCTGGGGGGCGAGAATTTTCATTTGAGTGAGAATTCGCCATGCCTGGATGCGGCGGATCCGACGCTCGCGTGCGACCCGGACCTGTCGCTTGCGGAAATCGGAGCGTTCCATACTGCGCACGGACAGAATTTATGGCAGCCGCTTGATTTGGCGGTGTGTGTTCACGACAGCGGGGGTATGGCGTTGACGTGGTCGCATGGCGGAGATTTGGCACGGTTATGTCAAACCGACGGATTGAGCTTCGTGGTGGAACGCGAGATAAGTGCCGATGTCTGGCAGACAGTGCTTACGACCACGGACACGATGTGCGTTGTGCCGGACGGTACAGCATTTGAGCAGGTGCTGCGGCTGCGAGTGCGCTCGGCCATGCCGTAGACGTAGTTGTTGATTGAACGCACGAGCCGGGTGACCACCCGGCTCGTGTGTTTTTTGGGGGTACAGGATCACGCGAACGGTAAGCACGCGCGGGGTTGCATTTGCGGCAATGAAGCATTATGATAAAGATGATATGGCGGCGTTGCTCCTTGTAACTACTGTGTTCGATTGTGCATAGCGATAGTGCTTGAGTGAGACCCCAAAACAACATGTTAGAAATGGACTGAGTTTGTCAACTTTGCCTTTGATGAAACGGGCAAAGTTAGGTTGAGCAGAACATTTTACATAGCACTCCAAAAACCACGCCTCTCGAACTCCTCTCCCTTGTCCCGCACCGCCACGCAAGCATCCCTTAGCACCAGTCTTGAACCCGGCTGCGCGCACTGCGGACTCGCCGTCCCGCCGGCTCGACGGACGGGTGCGTCGGCCGTGTTTTGCTGCGCGGGCTGCGAGGCGGTGTACGCGATTCTGCACGATAGTGATCTTGATGATTACTATGCTTTGCGGGAGGAGTTGGGCGCGGGGAAGCGCGGTCCGGCCAGGGTTACCGGCAAGAGTTTTGGCTTCTTTGACGACCCCGAGTTTTTGATACGATACAGCCAGGCGCGGCCTGAAGGGCGGGTGGCGCTGCGTTTCTACCTCGAGGGAGTGCATTGCGCGGCCTGTTCGTGGCTTGTGGAGAAAGTTCTGCTTGAGCGCGGCGGAGCGGCGTACGCGCAATTGGATTTAGGCCGCAGTGTCGTCGAGATCGTATTCGATCCAGTGCAGGTGAAGCTCAGTACGCTGGCGCAGTCGCTGGATAGCTTCGGCTATACTCCGCATCCGCTTTCGGAAGACACGGTCGCGCAGGCGCGCAAGAAGGAGACGCGGAGTCTGCTCCTGCGGATGGGCGTGGCGGGCGCGGTGGCTGGGAACATCATGCTGCTGGCGGCGGCGCTCTATGCCGGTGAGTTCACAGGCATTGAAGAGAATCTGGCTACGTTATTCCGCTGGGTGAGCTTCGGACTGGCGCTGCCCGCGGTATTGTATTCGGCGATGCCGTTTTATCGTGGCGCGGTGGCAGGGCTGCGAGCACGCATGCTGCACATGGATTTGCCGATCAGCCTCGGGATCATCGCGGCCATGACGGTCAGCGTCGTGGCGACGGTGCAAAACCGCGGCGAAGTCTACTACGACAGTTTATCGGTCTTGATCTTTCTGCTGTTGGTTGGCCGGATGCTGCTCAGTCGGGCGTCGTCGCGGGCGGCGGATGCCGCGGAGACGTTGATGGAACAGGCGCCGCAGACGGTGCGCCGCGAGACGAACGGCAAGATTGAGGAGGTTGCGTTAGCCGCCGTGGAGAGCGGGGATACGCTGCTCTTTCTGCCGGGTGATCTTATCACGGTGGACGGTGTGGCTTTGCAAAACGGTTGGGTGACGGAGGCGCACCTGACCGGCGAAGCGGATGCCGTTCTGAAAGAGCCGGGCAATCCGGTCTACGCGGGTTCGCAGATTGTCTCGATGCCGCTGCGCGTCCAGACGACGGCGGTGGGAGCGTTCACGCGGCTGTCTAAATTAGCGGAGATGGTGCGGCAGGCGGCCAGTGCGCGGGCGCAGATCGTTCGCTTGCATGATCGCATCGCGGGATATTTTGTGGCGACGGTCCTGCTGCTGGCGCTGGCGACATTGGTGCTCTGGTGGCAGCTTGACCCGACGCGAGCGCTGTGGAACGTGGCAGCGCTGCTGGTGGTGACCTGTCCCTGCGCTTTAGGACTGGCGACGCCCGTGGCGCTATCGGTGGCGATGGGTCGCGCGGCGAAACGGGGAATATTTATCAAGTCCGCGGAAGCGATTGAACGTGCGGCAACGGTGCGGCATGCGTTGCTGGACAAGACGGGAACGCTGACCTCGGGCAAGATGGAACTTGTTGAGGCCGTGTTTGCGCCGGACTGTCGAACCGACGAGCGTGAGAATGTTTTGGCGCTGATCGCCGCTCTGGAAAGCTATTCCGTGCATCCGGTCGGTCAGGCGCTGAGACGCACGGATGCCTTGCCGCTTGACGTGCGGGACGTTACGGTGCACGCGCAGGGTATTGCCGGCACCGTGGCAGGAGACAAGTTGGTGATCGGATCGCGGCGCTTCCTGCGGGAGTGTGAGTGTCTCGATGCAGACTGGGCACGGGATATTCAGGCGAATGTTTTCGCGGCCCGGAATGGAGTGCTTGCAGCGGTGCTGACCGTGGCCGATCCGATATCGCCGGACGCCCGGCGGGCGGTGACAGCGTTGAGCAATACGGGGATTGAAATTGAGTTGTTAAGCGGCGACCGCTCGATCGAAGTGGCGCGGGTGGCGGCGGCGCTGGGGATTTTGCATGCGCGCGGCGAAGTGACGCCGGAAGAGAAATTAGCGCGCACGGTGGAACTTGAGCAGTCGGGCACACGCACGGCGATGTTCGGCGACGGTGTGAACGACGCGGCGGCGCTGTCGCGTGCGACGATTGGCGTATCGGCGGCCGACGCGGCGGACGTGGCGCGCAGCGCGGCGGACGTGTTTGTTTCCCGGCGCGGTCCGTTGGCGTTTGCGGAATTGGTGTCATTGTCGCATAACACGATGCGCACGATCCGCCGCAACGTGGTGATCGCCGTGGCCTATAACGCTTTGGGGGCGAGTTTGGCGATGGCCGGCCTGATTTCGCCGTTATGGGCGGCTCTGCTGATGCCCTTGTCGTCGGTCACGGTGTTGACGCTGGCCGTCCGGGGCTCGAAGCCGTGAACGTGTTGTACTTGTTGATGGCCCTGGCCGTGGTGTTTATCCTGGCGTTCGTGGGCTTTTACTTATGGGCGGTGCGCGGCGGTCAGTTTGATGACCTTGAAAGCCCGGCGCACCGTATCCTTCTTGACGATCAGAAATTGGATTCACATAAAGACGGGAAGTAACCGTATGTCCATGGAAACCTATCGGTACGACTACGATATCGTCCGAAAGTTTGTCATCGTGACGCTGCTGTGGGGCGTAGTTGGCATGCTTGTGGGCGTGATCGTGGCGGGGCAGTTGGCGTTCTGGCAGCTCAATTTTGGGACGTCGTTTCTAACGTTCGGTCGTTTGCGGCCGCTGCATACGAACGCGGTGATATTCGCGTTTGCGGGCAACGCGGTATTTGCAGGCGTCTATTACTCGATGCAGCGACTCTTGAAGACGCGCATGTTCAACGACACGCTGTCCCGAATACATTTTTGGGGCTGGCAGATTATCATTGTGCTGGCGGCGGTGACACTGCCGTTAGGCATCAGTACGTCGAAGGAATACGCGGAGCTGGAATGGCCGATAGACATTCTGATAGCCTTGGTGTGGGTGGTGTTCGCGATCAATTTCTTCGGCACGATCATTAAGCGCCGTGAGAAGCATCTGTACGTGGGCATCTGGTTTTACATCGCGACGGTGGCGACGATTGCGATGCTGCACATCGTGAACAGTCTGGCGATTCCGGCGACATTTTTGAAGAGTTATTCGGTTTTCGCGGGTGTGCAGGACGCGTTGGTGCAATGGTGGTACGGTCATAACGCGGTGGGCTTTTTGTTGACGACGCCGTTTCTCGGCATGATGTATTACTTCCTGCCCAAGGCCGCGAATCGTCCGGTCTACAGCTACCGTCTTTCGATCATCCACTTTTGGGCGCTGGTTTTTCTATACATTTGGGCGGGACCGCACCATCTGCATTACACGGCGCTGCCGGATTGGGCGCAGACGCTGGGCGCGGTCTTCAGCATTATGCTAATCGCGCCGTCGTGGGGCGGCATGCTGAACGGCTTGCTGACGCTGCGCGGGGCGTGGAACAAAGTGCGGCAGGACCCCATTCTCAAGTTCTTCGTGCTGTCGGTTACGTTCTACGGCATGTCCACGTTTGAAGGCCCGATGATGTCCATCAAGGCGATCAACTCGCTGACGCACTACACGGACTACACGGTGGCGCACGTGCATGGCGGCGCATTGGGCTGGGTAGGTTTCATGGTATTCGGCATGTTTTACTACCTTGTTCCGAAGCTGTGGAAGACCGAACTTTATTCAAAGAGTCTGGCGACGACGCACTTCTGGATTGCGACGATCGGAATCTTGCTTTATATCGTGCCGATCTGGACCGCGGGAATCATGCAGGGTTTGATGTGGCGGGCGTTTGACGCGGACGGTTTGTTGCAGTATCCGAATTTCGTCGAGACGACGCAGCGCATTCTTCCGTTCTACCATACTCGCGTGCTGGGCGGTCTGATGTATTTGAGCGGCGCGCTGTTGATGTGCTACAACGTGTGGCTGACGGTGAAACGGGCTCCGGCGCCTGAAGACGAACAGGCGACGGCACCCGCGCAGTCCACCTGGAAGCCGACGGTCTATCAGGGCGCGAACTCGTGGCACCATCTTCTGGAAGGCCAGCCGTTTGCGTTTTCGATGATTGTGGTTGTGTTTATCACGATCGGCGGCATCGTTGAGATCGGGCCGCTGCTGATGCCCAAGAGCTATGTACCGGTGCACGCGAGCGCGGCGATTCCGCTCACGCCGTTGGAAATGGAGGGCCGTGACATCTACGTCCGCGAGGGCTGTTACAACTGCCATTCGCAGATGATTCGGCCGCTGCGCGATGAGATTTTGCGGTACGGTGAGTACTCGAAGCCGGGCGAGTTTGAATACGATCATCCGTTCCAGTGGGGATCGCGGCGCATCGGCCCGGACCTCGCGCGGGTGGGCGGAAAGTATCCGGATCATTGGCACTATCTGCACTTCATGGATCCGCGCTCGACGTCACCGGGTTCGATCATGCCGCCGTATACGTGGCTGGCTGAGAATGCGCTCAACACGTCGAATACCGAAGCCAAGATGGGCGCATTGGCGGTCGTTGGCGTGCCCTACACGAAGGATGACATTGCCGGCGCTCAGGCGGCCATGAAGAAGCAGTCTGCCGAGATCGGCAAGCGGTTGGAGGCGGAAGGCATTATCGGCCTTGAAGACAAGGAGATGGTGGCCCTGATCTCGTATTTGCAGCGGATGGGCAAGCAGCCGGTGAATCTGCTGGCGGGACGTTAAGCGATGCTGCGCGACGTACTCTCCAACACGGGGCCAAGCATTTGGCCCATCATCTCGCTGCTGATTATGCTGGTCGCGTTCACGGCTGTGCTGGTGTGGACGTATGCCGGCCGCAAGAACCGGTTTGAGAATGAGAGCAACCTTCCGCTGGAGCTCGACGACGAGCAGGAGCAGGACATGAAATCAACGAGAGGACTTTCCTCATGAGCCATAAAGAGCAAGATCACAAGCCTGAAGAGCTGCTGCCGGGCGATTTCATCCCCGAGCAGCAGTTGCTGGAGCACGAATACGACGGGATCATGGAGGCGGACAATCCTCTGCCGAAGTGGTGGGTGCAGTTATTCTTGATGTGCGTCGTGTTTGCGGTGGTTTATACGCCGCTGGTGCACATGTTTAATCTGCTTCCGAAGGACTATCTGGCGCGGGACGTTGCGCAGGCGGCGACGGTTGCCGAAATGCGCGAGGCCGAACTGATGGCGTCGGGTGCGTACGATGCGGATCCTGTAGGCGCCGGCAAGAAGTATTTCGGTATCTTCTGCGTGTCCTGCCACAGCAGTTACGGTGAGGGCGGGATCGGCCCGAATCTGACGGACGCTTACTGGATTCACGGTCCCGAGGAAGATCAGATTATCGCGACGATCACGAACGGCGTGGCTGCGAAAGGTATGCCGACGTGGGGTCCGATTCTGGGCGACCGCAAGATCAAGATGATTTCGACGTACGTGATGACCTTATGGAACCAACCTCCGCCGACGGCCGGTAAGAAGCCGGAAGGCGAACAGTACGACATGGCGACGATTCGAGCGCCGAAGGAACAAGCAGCGGCGCCGGATACGACGCAGAAGCTGTAACAGCGAAAGGTCTCCAGGGGAGGGGGAACAGCAATGTGGAAAAGAAGACTGAATTGCCGGTGATGAACTCACCGCATATGCCGGAGCGCAGCGCCACGATCGGCTCGCACGGCAAGCGGAAATGGGTTTATCATGAACCGGCCAAAGGGTTCTGGACGAAGCGGCGGAATGTCGTCACGTCGGTCTTGATCCTGTTTTATCTGTTGGCACCGTGGGTTTCGATGAACGGTCAGCCGTTCATGCTGTTCGATCTGGTGAGCCGCCGGTTCTCGTTTTTCGGACAGACCTTTTTGGCGACGGACTTGTATTTGTTGGCGCTGCTGCTGGTGTTAAGCGTTTTGGCGCTATTCTGGTTCTCAGCGATGTTCGGCCGGTTGTGGTGCGGTTGGGCCTGTCCGCAGACGGTCTATCTGGACGGCATCTTCTATCGGGTGGAGCGCTGGCTCGAGGGTAATCCGCGTGAACGGCGGGCGCTGGACAACGGCGAGCATGACGACGCCTATTGGACCCGGAAGGCGGCGAAGCATCTGATCTTCTGGTTGATTTCGTCGGCCATGAGTTTGAGCTTCACAGCGTTTTTTATTGGTCCGCAGGCATCTTACGAGATGTTCTGGACGTTTGGCGCAGCGCATCCGACGGCGATGGCGGTAGCGGTGGTGATGACGGCGATCACGTATTTCAATTTTGCGTGGTTCCGCGAGCAATTCTGCCACTTTCTATGCCCGTACGCCCGCATTCAGTCGGTGTTCCTGGACGAGCACAGCCTGATCATCGGTTACGATCCGGTGCGCGGCGAACCGCGGGCGCCGATGCGGCGCGGCGAGACGGAACAGAAGGGCGACTGCGTGGACTGCAAGCGCTGTTTGCAGGTTTGTCCGGCCGGCATTGACATTCGCAACGGCCTGCAGCTCGAGTGTATTCAGTGCACGGCCTGTATAGACGCTTGCGACACGGTGATGAGCAAGATCGGCCGTCCGGTTGGCTTGATCCGTTACGATTCGGCGGCGGGTATCGAGCACAAGTCGCGCAAGTATGTGCGGCCCCGTGTGATACTTTATATGGTCGTGTTCGCGTTGGTGACGACGATGTTCATCGTGCGTCTGTCGTCGCGGGAAATCGTGGACTTCGCAGTGGTGCGCTCGGCGGGCACGCCGTACCTGGTGCAGGAAGACGGTCTGGTGCGCAACATGCTTCAATTGCACTTGACGAACACGGACACGCGGACGCGGACGGTGACGGTGAAATTGGCGAGCGACGTGCCCGCGCAATTAATGGTTCTGGGCGAGCCGTTCCTGATCAAGCCCGGCGAGCGTATCAAGGCCGAAGCCTTTGTGCTGATCAAGCGGGATCAGATCAAGTCAGCGGCGACGCCGCTTGAATTCAAGCTGATGGACGGGACGCAAGAGATCGGTGAAGCGGTCGCGAAATTCCTGGGGCCTGTATACACCGGGAAGTAGGCATGCATGAGGGAACGAAACAGGGGACAACGATGACAGAGATTTCCCGTACGAAGATTCAGCAATTTCTCGACAAGAACTTGTGGCCGATGATTATCATTTCGATACTCACGGCGACGATTGCGATGAACGCGGTGCTGGTCACCGTGGCGATGCAGAATCCGCCGGAACTCGTGACGGATCACTATTACGAGAAGGGCGCGAATTTGAAGCAGGTGGTGGGCGAGAAGCAAGCCACGCTGCGCACAGGTTGGAAGGTGACGGCGGCGGCGCTTGACGATGCTTCGCTGGTGGTATTGTCGGTGATTGACGCGGCGGGCTTGCCCTGCGATTCGTTGCTGGGCTCATGCGCACTCTACCGTCCGTCCGACAAGGGTCTTGATATGGAAGCCGTGCGCGTATTGGCGATGGGCAACGGTCAGTATGCGGTACGGACTCCGCAGCCGCTTAAACGCGGCGCGTGGGAGTGCGTGGCCGAGCTGTCGCGGGGCGAGAAGGTATTTCACGACCGCATCGCACTATTTGTGAACTAACATGAACGCCTTTACTGTAGATATCGTGCCGGCGTTTGTTGTGGGACTGCTGAGTTCCGCGCATTGCATCGGCATGTGCGGTCCGCTGGCGACGCTGGGCTGCCGCTCTAAGATGACGGGCGGCGCGTGGGCGCCGCTGGGCTTCTCGCTCGGGAAGCTGCTGTCGTATTCTGCGCTGGGTGTCCTCGCGGCTGCCCTTGGTTCGCTGTTTATGAATCAGGTTGGATTGCAGCGCGCCGCGGCGTGGGTATCGCTGGCGGGTGGCGTGCTGATGCTGGCCGCCTTAGGATTCGCGTATTTCTCAAGGACATCGGGCGGGATCTTATCAAAGATCTCGGTAGCGATGTCGAAGCGGGCGTTGCGCTGGGGCAAGTGGATGTCACCGGGACTGGGCGCGGCGGCGGCGCTGTTGCCGTGCGGTGTACTCTATGCCATGGTGGCGCGGTCGGCGGCGGCCGATTCTCCGTGGAACGGCATGTTGATCATGCAGGCGTTCGGCGTGGGGACGATGCCTGCTTTGCTGGGTTTGGGTGCGCTGATCAAACGCATTCCGGCGCGTTACAGCCGTTACGGCAATGCGGCGGCAGGTGCGCTGATGGCGGCGACGGCGATTGTGCTGTTATGGCGCGGCGTAGCGGGATTAGCGGCTGATCACGGGCCTCCACCCTGCTGCGGCGGACACTGAATAAAGAAGCGGGCCAGAGAGATTCTCTGGCCCGCTGGCGTTTCAGGGAAGTGCTTGATCGTTCTATGAGGCTGCGTGCTCGCTGACCAGCAGGCGGGCGGCGGCTTCGAGAGGTTCATCAATCATTGCAACGCGATAGCCGAGGCGGGCGAGCACGGATGCCGTTGCCGCGGAACGACTGCCGCCTGAGCAGTAGAAAACGAGCAGGCGTTCGTTCGGGAGTTCGTCGAGACGAGTGAGAATGCGCGCATAGGGCAGCGATACGGCATCGGGCAGATGGCCCTCGTCGTATTCAATTTCGGCACGCACATCTACGATCAAACCGTCGGAGGCCAGCGCCTGCGCGAAGGTAAAAGTATTCATCGCGTCGAGCACGGTACCACCGCTCCACGCGTGATAGTCGGATAGTGCGACGAAGCCGAGAATATTGTCGAGACCGACTCGCCACAACAGGCGCACGGCAAGGTCGGCCTGGGCTTCGTGGCAGAGCAGCACGATGGATTGTTCGGCGCGAATCAACGACCCCGCGTAGCTGGCAAAGCTCTTCGAAAGCGGCAGCCAGACGCTGCCCGGCACATGGGCGGCGCGGAATTGCGCGCCCTCACGCGTGTCAATCACAACGGTTTCGGCATGATCCGCGAAAGTCGGCAGGCGCTCGGGCAGGAAGCGTTCGAGCAGAAACGACTCGGGCAGCAGCGGCGGACCTTGTTTGTTCCAGCGCTTCATCTGAGCAAAGTAGAGCGGCGGTTCAGGTTGACCGTGCAGGATTTCGCGTACGAAGCGCTCTTCCCCACTTTGCGCGGCCCGCAGACTGGGATTGAAGCGGCGTTCGTAGCCAACGGTGGAATCGGGAATAGCGCCGAGGGCTTTGCCACAGGCCGAGCCTGCGCCGTGTCCGGGCCAGACTTGCAGATAGTCGGGCAGCGTCATGAAATCCATCAGGGACCGATACAACGCCCGGGCCGACGGTTCTTTGGCACCGACGACGCCGGCCGCCGACTCGAGCAGGTCAGGCCGCCCCACATCGCCGACGAAGACAAAGTCCCCGCTGACCATGCCCATGGGTTCATCGGCACCGCCGCCGTGGTCGGTAACCAGGTAGCAGAGATGCTCAGGCGTGTGGCCCGGCGTGTGCACCGCCTGGACTTCGATATGGCCAATCCGAAAGCTGTCGCCGTGCTGGATCAGCCGGACACGACTGGGCAGAGCCGGTTTCCATTCATATTGCCAATCGGCTCCCCCTTCGCGGGACAGGTACGCCGTTATTGGAATCCGCCGTGCCAGTTCGCGGGTGCCGCTGACGAAATCAGCGTGAATGTGAGTTTCGGCTGCGGCGACGATCGTGAGGCCGTTTTCTGCTGCGATATTGAGGTAGACATCGATGTCGCGCTCAGGGTCAATCACCAGCGCCTGGCCCGTGCGTTGACAGCCAATCAGGTAGGCGTACTGCGCGAGATACGGGTCTTCAATCTGACGGAAGTACATCGAGTGTTTAGTGCGGCAGTTTGGGTCTGAGATAGCCGTATGTCCACGCACCGACGAGGGCGAAGAACAGCGGGACAAGCATAATGGTCATGCCGGTACCAACCAGCGTATAGAGGGGGCCGGGGCAGGCGCCGGTGAAAGCCCAGCCGATTCCGAAGCAGGCGCCGCCGAGCAGATAGGCCTTCCAAGTTTCGGTTTCTTTGGGCGGTACTTCGATGGCTTCACCGTCAATGTTCTTGATGCCGAAGGAGCGAATCAGCTTCAGGCAAAAAGCCGCCGTGACGACACCGCCCATCAGCAAGCCGTACATGTGAAACGAATGAAAGCGGAACATCTCCTGAATGCGAAACCACGAGATCGCCTCGGACTTGGAGATGATGATACCGAAGTAGATGCCCAGCGCGAGATAGATGATCGTCTGACGCAGGGAGAGCTTGAAGGGTTTGTTGTTGTTCTTGGCCATTAGAAGATCAGGGGGAAGAGCAGGTGCGTGGCGAGCAGTCCGCCGATGAAGAACCCGATGACGGCGAGCAGCGAGGGCCATTGCAGGTTTGCCAGGCCGGTGATGCCGTGACCAGAGGTGCAGCCGTTGGCCCAGCGCGTTCCGAATCCGATCAAGAAGCCGCCAACAACAAGGAGTAAGATGCTCGGCCAAGTCCGCAACGCGGACCAGCTAAAGAGTGAGGGCGGGGCCAGACCTTGAATGTCGGAAATTCCGAGTGCCGCGAGTTCATTGACGGTGGCACCGGCCAGGTCCACGGAATTGTCCGCGCGCAACAGGTTACCGCCGATCCATCCACCGATGACCAATCCGGCGACCATGAGGATGAGCCACAGGCCTTCGCGCCGCCAGTCGTAGTTCAGGTATTCGACCTTAGCGGGGTAAACGGCGGCACAGATATGGCGCAGGCTGGAGGACATTCCGAAGACTCGCCCGCCAAGGATCAGCAGGAGAGGCACAGTCAGGCCGATCAAGGGTCCACTGACATACCATGGCCACGGTGCAAGCAGCAATTCCATACAAGCGTCTTCTTAAATATTGATAAAACAAAGACAAAAAATTGGACAGGTTGGATAATATTAACACTTTCAGGCCAGACATACAATGGTACAAATAAAAGTGGAGCGTTCCCGGACGTTGCACTGGCTTGGGTTGGCAACTAACTTATGGTCAGAATGAATATTACTGAAGGGACCGCATGATTTTCGTGAGGCTTATGTTATTTCTGATTCCAGCCGCTGTGGTTTGGGGTCAGTCGTATTGGGACTACATGCTTCACCCGGAGCGGCTGTCGTGGCCGCTGGAGGGCGAGGTTGTGCATTTTTCGAGTTGGGCGCGCAATGGGAGTAACAGTGATCTGGGCTATTATTACGGGACGGCCCCGGACGGCTATCAGAAGCTGTGCGATATCGAGGGACCGGGCGTGGTGACGGCGATGTGGTGGACTCAGGACAATACCACTCCGCAGTGGCGCTGGCGATTGTATGTTGACAATCTCGCCACGGCCATAATTGACACACCGCTGGCGGCACCGTTCGGCGACATGTCTCCGTTCCTGCCTCCGGTGGCCGACAGTTCGTCGGGCGGATATTATTGCTATGTACCGATTCCGTTTCAGAATCATCTGCGTATAACGTATAACGACGCGTGGGACATTTACTTTCACGTGACGGTACTGAAGTTGCCGGCGGGCACGCAGGTGCCATCCTTCACGATGCCACCGAGTCCCGACTATATGGAACATCTCGATTCGTTGGCGGCGCGCTTGACGACTCCGGCGACGCCGATCTACGTGACGCGAGACGCATTTCACGATACGTCGGGAGTGTTGGGGATCGGGCAGACGGTGACGGTGTACGATAAGGAGCTTAACGGGCAGACCCGGAGGATGCTACTCAGATTGCAGAATCGCACGCAGACTGTGTTCGAGAATTTCTGGGTGCGCGTCTTCACCGACGGTTATCCGCTGCCAGATATTGAAGGCCCGCTGTCGGTGGCATGGGCGACGCCGATTGGCTGGCGCATATTTCAATCCACAGGCGCGGGCAAGACGGGGGATTCGCTCTATTTCAATTTGCCCATTGTGACGGACCGCAAGCTGCACATTGAGTTTGAGAACCGCACGCCGCAGGCGCAGCCGTTCGCCTTCACGATTGAGACGGCTAATGGTGATGTCGGTCCGTACCGGTTGACGGGGCAGTACCGCGAGGCTGATCCTACGCGGCTGTGGGAGAACTACGTAATCGCTGATTTCAAAGGCGCGGGGAATTTTGTCGGCACGGTTCAGGACATGCAGCAGCCGGACAATCACGTGCTGGAAGGCGATGAGTATTTTTACATTGACGGCGAGTCCACGGCGACGTGGCACGGAACCGGCACGGAGGATTATTTCAAAGGCGGCCGTTATTGGACGCCCGTCTATACGCAATTGCCGCTGCACGGCTGCGTAGCCTATTTGGCGGACACAGCGGCGGCCTATCGCTGGCACAATAACGATCCGATTCCATTCACGACGAGTCTGCATTACGATACCGAGGTGGGCCGCTTCAATAATCTGGCGGGGCACTATCGGACAATGGCTTACGCGTATCTTGAGCGACCGACATGGCGGGCCGTGGACGAAAGCGGCGATCAGGCGACGCATGCGGGTGAAACACTGCGCATTATTGGTTCAGGGCTGGATCCGCAGGTGGCGGTGTATGGCGCACAGTTAGGCGACACACCGCTCGAGTTGCACGAGACCTCATTCCTGACGGTCAATCCCGATTCGATTTTTGACGCGACATTCGGCATGGCCGATTCGCTGCCTATGGGCACTTATCCGCTGATCATGTGGACGGACGCGGGGCTGGACACCGTGGATTCGGCCTGGGAATATCTGGGCGGGCCGACGCTGTGGTTCAGACCCGTGCGCGTGGACATTGGCAATATTGTCAGCGCCGGGGATACGCTGGATATTGAGCTGCATGGATTACACGAAACGGAAACGGCGACGATTTCGATTGACGGCCTGCCATGTCCGTGGGCCGGTCCCACTCCGTATGCTACGGCGCTGCGGACATTGACCGGCAGAGTCCGCGTTCCGGCGGGGCTGTATGAAGGCGACTATGCGGTTACCGCGGCGGCGGAAGTTAGCGGCGTGGCGGTGGCGGATAGTTTGTTACACTATCGTTATTGGTTTCGGCTTGAGCCTGAGATTTTGCGGCATATCAGTTGGTCAGGCGCGCGGATCAAGGAAGAGTGGTGTCGGGATTGGATTCGGCACGACAATACGAATCCGTGGGGCCGGATGGCGGCGTATGTGCTGACGGGCGCGAATGGGACGAGCTTCGTGACACTTCCGTTTTGGGCACCGACTGGCGGCAGTTTCCAGACAGCGTTCTTTTTCGGCCGCACAAGCAACGCTGCGCAGGTGAGCATTGAAGTGAACGGTCAGGCGGCGCTGGCGACGACGGATATGTATTTGAACACGCTGTATCAGAGCTGGGAGCGCACGGATACTCTGTGGGGCAACACGGTGACATTGAACACAGGTTACAACACGGTCACGGTGCGGACTCCGGGCAAGAATGCTTTGTCCACGGGATGGAAGGCGATTTTTGATCAGATGCTGCTGGTTGCATCCGCGCCGGACGCACCGCCGTCGGCGGCGAAGGACCTGACCCTGCACGTGGAGGGTGACTCGCTGCGTCTCTATTGGATGGCGGTGACGGACGATGTGTTAGGCCATCCGTTCGAGCCCGACGCGTACGACATTTATCGCGCGCAGCCCGAGGATTCGGTGTGGGCGTGGCAGGCTGAAGTGCCGGGCACGGCAACCACGGCGACCATTGCGTTGACGATCGGCGAACGCTATCATCTGGCGGTTGTGGCGCGGCGGGGCGACTACATTCCTTTAGCAATCCGGCGCGACGCGCGGGCACTGCGGGTGCGATAAGACGGACAACGGAATACTCCTTATGACAAAAGGCCCTCGCTTGCGCGAGGGCCTTTTTGTGATGCATGGGAATCTGCGATCAGCGCAAATTCAAACTGCGCGGCATCGAGGGCGCCGACACGGCAAAGCCGTTGGTGGCCACAACGACGTAGTAACGCGTCCCGTCGGCGGGCACGGGTATCGTCAACGTGGTGGCGGCGGTAGTTCCGGCAATCGTCTCGTACGGGCCGTCCGATGTGGCAGCGCTCATCAGGTGATAGAGCGGGCCGGTACCGTCCCAGCGGAACACGAGATCCGTGCCGCTGACGGCGATGGTCAGGTTGGCCGGTGCATCGGGAACGGCGTCGCCGTAGCCGGTGCCGATGATGTCATCCACGTACCAGCCTTCGCGGTTGGTACCGGCATCAGAACCAAAGCGGAAGCGCAGCTGCACGCTTTGGGCTTCGTACGCGGCGAGATCAAGAGTGTAGTTCGTCCACGTCGTAATCGTACCGGCATAGCAGCGCCCACCGGGGACGGGGCCGCTGTATGGATTGCCGCCGCCTGCGCGATAGCGGAACGTCTTGTCATAGGCAGGCGTCGGGACGATATTGGTCCACGCGCCGCCGTTAACGGAGATTTCCACCCAGCCGCCGTCATAGGCTGAGTCCGCATAGACGCCGGAGATTTCCGATTCGATCTGCGCCGCGAAGCTCAAGCTCGCTGAAGCCGGGAGGTTCGACCACACGGGAGACGTCAAACGAGCGTCGCAGAGGTTCGCATAGTTGCCAGTGGCAACATCACCGCACTTGTACGACTGCGTGCCCGACAGCGCGCGCTCGGTGGAAACATGCCAGTTGTCCACCCAACCCGCCGCGGCGTCGTGGGTCCAGCCCGGTGCGCCCGTTTCGAAGTCTTCATCCACAAACGTCACAACCGGCAAGGCAAACATCTGCACGTCTTCGTCGGTAATTTGCTGATCTACCACGACGACGCCCGTGCGCGTCTGCGGACCATAGCCGAGCTTCGCATAGTCCAGGTCATAGCTGCCCGGTGTGAGCGTGAGACTGTAGAGGCCGTTGGCATCCGTGATGTCATTCTGCGGATAGCCTTGCACGGTAACCGACACGCCGGCGAGCGGGAGATTCGAGCCATCCGTCACCGTACCCGAGATTGTGCCCAACTCAGGCACCGTGAACCCGCCATAGGTAATCACCCGGCTGTTCTCGAGGCCTTGCGACGTTACGTCGAGCGTTCCATTGAAAGCATAGGTACTGCCGACCGCGGCGCTGCCGATACCGACGGAGTTGCTCGTGATGTTGGATGTTGTTTGGTACTGAATGCGGACCTGACTATCACCGTTGGGTCCGGGATTGGTTGCCGCATTGTAGAGCCAGATCTGGAACGTCTCAGGCGAGTTGGATCCCGACGGGAAGTGCGAGATTTGGTACCACTCGATGATGAAGGCGTTTTCAGCCGCATTGTGATAGTAGGCAATCTGGCCACCGTCAGGCGGATAGAGGTCATCCCAGAAGGCAACAACGGCTGCACCGATGGTCGCACTGGGCAGCGCTTCGTTGTCGTAGGCCGTGCTCGTTCCGCCGAGATTCACATAGCCGTTCGAGCAGATCCAGACGCTGTTGTAGTCCACACCATAGTGACGATACGTGAAGGGCAGCGCAACGGACTGGCCGGCATCATCGAGCGTGATCGTCGTCGCGGTGCCGGGGCCGCCAGCGCTGGGTGCGACTTCAAACCAATTGAAGACCGGGCCAGTGGCATCGCCGTTTTCGCAAGCGCTATAGCCGCCCGCGTCGGGCGCGCTGCAGTCGTACGCCGGGTCAGACGGCAATGTGATATTCTGAGTGGTATTGGCCGTTACGACGACGCCTGCTACCGTGGCCTCACCGCAGCCCGCGCCGGACGCCTGCACATCGTACGTTCCCTGCGGAATCGTGAAGGAGTAGAAGCCCGAGCCGTTGGTCGTGGTCGGAGCAACCGGAACATTCAGTAGTTCCACTGTCGCACCCACGGCCGGAGCGCCGAAGCAATCGGTCACGACACCGGACAGAATGCCAGTGGCGGCTAAGGATAAGGTGACGTTCTGAACGGTTGTGTCGTCAATCACGACGGTCAAGCCGCCGATGGTCTGCGTGACATAGCCGAATTTGGAGTATTCGACGGAGTAGGTGCCTTCCGACAGAGCGATGTAATACTGACCGCTGACATCGGTGAGCGTTTGCGCGCCGGCGCTGGCGATATAGGCCTTCACTCCGGACAATGGACTGGCGCCATCGGTAACCACGCCGCCGATGCGGCCGAGATTCGAGACGGCCAAGACGGCTTCGTACGCCTGAATGACGCCATGGCCGTAGGTATTGTCCTGACCGACCGTGCCTTGGTCGAGGGCCGTGGTCATGATCGCGTCTTTGATTGTGATGTGATCGCAATCGGGGCAGGCTTCGCGCATGAGTGCAACGACGCCGGCAACGTGCGGTCCGGCCATCGAGGTGCCGGAGTATGTCCCGCTGTAGCCGCCGCCCGGCACGGACGAATAGATGTTGACGCCGGGCGCAGAGATTTCGGGCTTGATGTTATCGGGGCTGGCGGGAGTGCACGGCGTGGGTCCGAGGCTCGAGAAGCTGGCGATCGGATACGGTGCTGCACCGTCCTGGGCATCTACGGCGCCGACCGAGAAAATCTGATAGGCGCTCATTGAGTGAATCGCCGGCGTGCGGAGACCGGAGCTGGCTTCATTACCGGCAGACCACGTGACAACCGGACCGGCCGCTTCGCAGTTCAGGATGAAGGAGTTCCAGCGCGTGTCGCACTGTGAGTAGCCTGCGAAGCCGGAGTGCACGCCCCACGAATTCTGAATGACGTCGGGCAGATCGGCGGTGGTGTTGATATTGCCGTCGGGATTGGCGAACCACTGATAGTCGGCAATCACGTCGTTGTCGAAATTGGAGCCGGTGCCCTGGTTAATCGTATTGGTCGCGATCCAACGGGCGTTCGGCGCGGAGCCGACGGTGTTGGTATCGACGCCGGAGATGGCGCGTCCGGCCATCGTGCCCATGACGTGCGTGCCGTGGCCGTTGCCGTCCTGGGGCGTAGCGTGACCGAGTCCGGCGGCATCGCGCCAGCATTCGCTGACGGGCGCGAAGTTACCGCGCCAACGCGCGGAGAGTGCAGGGTGCGTACCATCCACACCCGTGTCGCAATTGGCGACGAGCACGCCTTGTCCGGTGATACCCAGTTCGCGATTGACGCGGGTAGCGCCGATGGCGTTCTGGCCGGGCGTGGTGGTTTCGGTGTCGAGCGGATTATGCGGCGCGCGCATATCGGCGCCCTTCTCGGGAATACGCAGCGGTTCAATCAGTTCCGGTGAGAAGTTCGTCGTGACGAATTCGATGTCTCCGCGGATGCGCAAGGATTCGAGATACTGCGCCTGCGCGTAAATGACCACGAGATTGTCAATCCAGTAGGGCGTGTAGCCTTTGACAACGCCGTCGCGGGTCATGACATCCAGTTCGGACAGGAAGGCCGGCTGATTTTGCGCGGCGTTATACTTCAGCGCCGAGATGACCTCGGCATTGCGCTCGGCGACGGTGGCCTTACGCGCGTGCAGCGCATTGTCGAGTGCGCGAATGTCTACCGCACTGGGGAGGATGACGATCGAACTGATGAAGTCATCAGGCTTGACGGTCGTGAGCTTTTCTTCCAGCGCCGAAGAGAACTCCGCAGCACCCGCCCACGAGGCGGCCAGGAGACAGAGTCCAATAAATACGATCCGGGACCAACGTTTCATATTGTTTCACCTACGGTTACATGAGGACTTGGCGGATATGGAAAACAGGTAACCAGTGAATTTACGCTCATTTTCAGGGCAAGGCAAGCCCTTGGCACAATTTCGTTTTATTTTCAGGTACGTCCGGGAGATTTGTTTACGAATGGCAACACTACTGCCCCGTGAGGGCGGCAGTGGATACCCTGATTCGCACGAAATTCGCAAACAACGACGGGCCGCCCAATTGGGCGGCCCGCTAATGCAAATCCAACAGCGTCAGGCCCACGCGCCAGCGGCACTGGGTCCAGCGTCTACGCTGGTTACTTAACCAACAGCATCTTCTTCGTGGCGGTGAACTCGTTGCCGATCTTCACCGTGTAGAAGTACAGACCCGACGTCAGGTTGGCAGCGTCGAAGCTGACGGTGTGACGGCCAGCGGCTTGTCCGCTGTTCACCAACTCCGCGACCGTCTGCCCCAACAGGTTGCGCACCGCGAGCGTCACATGATTGTCTGATGCAACGTCATATTCGATGCTCGTCATGGCGTTGAAGGGGTTCGGGTAGTTTTGATGCAGCGCGTACTCGGACACGACTGTCGCGTCGGAAACCGGTGATGCGCTGGCAGTCGTGGGCCAATGGTCGAGCGATCCATCAAGGTTGGCCACAACAAGCGAATAGGTGTATGGCGTCCCGTTGGTGAGATCTTCGTCAAGAAACTCGTATTGCATCCCTGTCGCCGAGTTAGAGGCCGCGACTCGATGAATCAAATCGCCATCACGGAACAACCTGAATTCGGCGACGTCATGCTCAGACGCAGTTGACCACTGCACCAACACAGCTTGATTGCGTGGCAATGCTTCGAACGCGCCATACTCGACCGGAAGGTACTGCTCCACTAAACATGCGCAGCCGTAGGTCGTCGGGTAGATCCAATTGCACCATGTGGCCTGCTCGGGGAAATACGTCCAGCCGGCGTCATCATAAGCAAACGAAGCGGGGCAACAATCTTCATAGCAGTTGCTGAATGTCGCGCAACTGGGATATAAGGGAACGACCGTAACGACAGGGCGCTCATCTTCAGTTCGTTCGTGAAAGCAAATCGGGGTTGGAAAGTAAGCGCACAGTCTCAAACATGCCTCCGCCGGGTCGTTCCACGGATCAGAATAGAAATGAACATCATCAGACTGGCACGGAACACCTTCGGTCCAACAGGACCATGTTCCTGTTAGATCATGTTCACTGTATCCGGGATTGATTGTGATTACTTCGGAAAACCATTCGACCCAATATATCTCGACCTGAACGTAGAACCTGCTCGGATTAGGTGTGTAGGAGCTGTACGTAAATGCCGGATCCGTATAGAACGCCCCGGGAATACCAAGATATTCGGCACCGTTCAAGTGGTAGACATTCTGAACCGCGCCGGGAGCCAGCGGGTCGGAGGCATCCGGACCATTGTTGTTGTGGTCCCAGAACACTTTTACCATGTGTGCCGGATTTTCGGGCACGTACGACCAGCAATTCGAAAGACACCTGTTACGGAAAGGTTCAGTCGTGTAAAGGATTGCGTTGAATTGTGCTTTCGCCATTGCAGACAAGCCAATGCATAAGAACAGAAAGGAAACGAGTCTCATGGCAACCTCGGACTCAATTGAGTTCTTTTTTACGAGCTACCTAACACAATATAGCCTTGCAAAAGTCGGAAGTCAAACAACAACGGGCCGCCCGAATGGGCGGCCCGTTGCATAAGGTAAGGGGTAAGCTTACTTAACCAACAGCATCTTCTTCGTGGCGGTGAACTCGTTGCCGATCTTCACCGTGTAGAAGTACAGACCCGACGTCAGGTTGGCGGCGTCGAAGGAAACGGTGTGACGGCCAGCGGCCATCGTGCCGTTCACCAACGAAGCAACTTCCTGGCCCATCGCGTTGTAAACCGTCAGGTTCACGACGTTCTCAGCCACCACGTCAAACACGAGGTTCGTCGAGGGGTTGAACGGGTTCGGGTAGTTCTGATGCAGAGCGTATTCCGTCACAACGGCCGCGTCAACCGACGGGGTGGCCGAAGCGATAACGCCCCACGATTCACGCGAGCCGCTCAGGTTGACGGTTTCGAGCGTGTATTCATACGACGTGCCGTTGACAGCGCCGTTGTCCACGAACGAATAGGTCGCACCGGTGGCCGAGTTGGCCGCAGCGACATTGCCAATCAGGTCGAACGACTCGTGGCCGGCGATCTTGCGCAGGACCGAGAAGCTTTCGACGTTGGATTCGGAAATCGTGTTCCAGCGCAGTTCAACGCTGTTGTCACGCGCGACGGCATCAAAGCTGCCAAGCTCAGCGGCGAGGATGTCATCCAGACGGAAGCAGATGCAGCCTTCGGTCTCAATAACGAGCTGCAAGCACCACATACCAGAAATTGCGTTACCGACATACTGCCATTGACCGAACGAGAACGATGCAGGCGTGCCCTGGCACTCACCAAAACCGGCAATCGGCATTTCGTCCGGAGCCAACGGACCGAGGCAGATGGTCACAGTCGTGCCGGCGCAAGCGCCGAAGCAATTCGTGTAGGTCGCGCCGTCCGGAAGGAAGTCGCGGCCACCAACGGTCTCAATATTGATTTCGGTCGGTTCGTCGCAGGGGACGACGGTCACTTGGCAGGTCCAAGAACCCGTCAGGTCGTGTTCACTGTAGGCGTTCGGAATCGTCAAAACACGCGAAGTGTAACGAGCCGACGGAGCATTAACCACCACGTAGAACTTGCTCACGGCAGGCGTGAACGCATTGTACGTGAACGCCGGGTCCGTATAGAACGCGCCCGGAATACCCAAATAGTCGTTGCCATTCAACGCGTACACCGACTGCACGGCGTCAGGGGCAATCACGTCGGCCGCGTCCGGGCCGTTGTTGTTCGCATCCCAATAAACCGACACCACGGGGCTACCGTCCGGCAGCATATCGCCACCGTCGCAACCCGTCGTGAACGTGTCCGTGGTGTACAACACCGCGTTAAACTGGCCGAAGCTAACCGACGCCAGCGCCATCAGCGCGAGAGCCATACAGATCATTCTCAACTTCATCGAAATCTCCTAATGTGGGTTCATGACAAACTTATCGTACAGGGTCAATAATCGTGGCTGTGCAAAGTGATGAAATGCACGACTAAGTATAGTCACGGGAGGGGGGGGAAGTCAAGCGAGCATGGGGAGATCGGTGAGAATCTCACCACGTGGGCAGATCGGGGAACAGGCTCTAAGCGCCTGATTAACAAGTGTGTAGTTTTTTTCGCAGCGAAATTTGGTTTGATAGAACCAGCGGGAAGTCCTCGGTGCCTCTCCATGCGGGCAAAATGCCCCATGGACAGGGGCTCTTACATCAGACCAGCGACGCGCCGAGCACGTCGCGGACGGCGATCAGCAATTGGGCGCGATCAAAGGGCTTGGACAGGGTGTAGGCGGCCCCGAGGAGTTTTGCCATGCTCAGGTAGTCGGATGGCCCGATTCGGCCGCCGCCGGACATTGCGATGACCGGCACGTCGGGGAATTCCGTTTTGAGTTGACGGATGGTTTCGATCCCTTCCTGTTCGGGCATAATGATGTCGGTGATGACCAATTGGGCCGGGTTGGCGCGAAATTGAGCCATGCCTTGGTGACCGTTGACGGCGGTCTCTGTTTCAAATCCTTCTCGTTCGAGCATGCTGCAGAGCATTTGGCGGACGTTGGGATCGTCGTCAATGACGAGGATGCGAATCATGGTTACTCCTTACAAAGTGCCTTCTGAGTAGCGAGATCAATGGCGTCGCGAACAGCTTGCGCGAGTTCATTGGCGCTCACCGGTTTTGCCAGGACCACGGAACCTGTGTGCGGATCGGGGCTGTGCATGGCGCTGGCCGACAGTAGAATAACGGGAAGATCTGGATCGAAGTCGTGCGCGGCGAGGGCAACGTCGCGGCCGCTGAGAATCGGCATGACATCGTCCACGACAATTGCGGACGGTCGCGGTGCTGCCTCCTGGAGCGCGGCCAATGCGGCCACGGGATCGGCGACGGCGGTCACTTTGTAGCCGAACGACTCGAGCATCTCTTTGCCGAGCAGAACAATGGTCTCGTCGTCGTCGCAGAGGATGATATGCTCGGTGCCGCTGATTTTCGCGGGATCGTAGGAGACGGCGGCGAGCTCGATTGCTCCATAGAGGGGCAGCCAGACGGTCACGCGCGTGCCTTTGCCGAGCGCGGACTGAATGCGAATAGCACCTGCATGCGCGGCGACGATGCCATGGACGACGGACAGTCCGAGGCCGGTCCCCTGCCCCACTTCCTTGGTCGTGAAGAACGGTTCGAAGACGCGTCCGAGCGTCTCTTCGTCCATGCCGCCGCCGGAATCGGCCACGGTGAGCACGGCATATTCCCCGGGCGCGAGCGTATTGCCGTCTGGGTTTGCAACGGGCGTGACGGCCTCGTATGTCAGCGTAACACCGATGGTGCCGTCGTCTGCGCCGATGGCCTGTGCCGCGTTCGTGCACAAGTTCATGACGATCTGATTGATCAAGGTCGGATCCGAGAGCACGTTGCCGACGCAGTGGATATTCTGCGTAAGTTCGACATTAGGCGGCAGCGACGCGCGCAGCAAGTGAAGGGTTTCCTTGACGACGAGATCAACCCGCAGCGGCTGTTTAGCCTGACCCGATTGGCGGCTGAAGGCGAGGATCTGCTGAACGAGACCTTTGGCGCGATAGGCGGCCTGAATCACTTGTTCGATGTCGCGGCGACCGCGGGAGCCGGGTTCGAGATCAGCAGCCGCCATGTCGGCATAGCCCAGGATCGGCGTCAGGATGTTATTGAAGTCGTGCGCGATACCTCCGGCCAGCGTGCCGATTGTTTCCAGTCGCTGCGCGTGCCGCAATTGCCCTTCGAGACGGCCCAACTCTTGTTCGGCATTCAGGCGCGCGCTGATGTCCGTTCCAAAGGAGACGAATACTTTGCGGTCGTACCATTCCATCAACTGCACGACGTGTTCAAAGGGGTAGGTCGTTCCATCTTTGCGGACGCGGATGCCCAAATTGCGCATTTCGTCGGCTTCGCCGTTCAGCATTGCCTGCACGTGTTCACGTTGGCTGAGCGGAGATTTGTCCTCGGCAATGTCCTGCGCATAGAGTTCGCGAACCTCTTCAAGCGAATAGCCAATGTTTGCCAGGGCACGCCGGTTTGCCTCGAGGATTCTGCCGGACTCGACGTCTACGATGAAGACTTCGTTTGTGGCATTTTCAAGGATTTGTCCGAGCTGTGCTGCGCGTGTTTCAATGTTCTTTCGCAAAGTGATGTTGGTGCACGTTCCAACAGCGCGCATCGGCCTGCCGTTTTCGTCCCATTCCATTACTTTGCCGCGCGTGAGCAGCCAGACAACCTTACCGTTTCTGGTGAGGAAGCGTTCTTCGACCTGAAGCTGAGGGGTATGCCCGGCGACATGTTCGGCGAAGGCGTGATTGAAGCCCTGTAGGTCTTCAGGCGACATGAACGAATCTACGAACTCGGTGGTATGCACGAACTCTGCGGACGTACATTCGAGCCATTCCACGATGCGGGAACTGCAGTAGCACTCGCCCGTGACAAGATTCCAGTCCCAGAATCCGTCAGACGATCCTTCAAGCGCGAGGGCCAAGCGTTGTTCGCTGGCTTTGAGGCGCAATTCGGCGCGGACGCGTTCGGTGACGTCGAGGGTTGTTCCGAAGATGCGGATGACACGTCCGGAGGCATCGCGCACGACTTCGCCTTGACTGAACGCGTGACGAATTTCATGGGACGCTCGCACGATGCGATACTGCATTTCGAAGTGATCGAGCCCTTCGTCCATTTGCCGATGCTGTTCGAGAATCACTGCACGGTCGTCAGGGTGAACGATGTCGAGAAAGGTCGCAAAGGTAATTGGGCTGTTGAGTCCTGGCCGGGCGTAGAGTTCGAGCTTCTCGGCGCTGATCTGCATCTCGTCCTTCTGCGCATCCCAATCCCAGAAGCCCAGTTTGGCAATGCGCTGCGCATCGGCGAGCCGCGCTCTATTTTCGCGCAGTTCAGTTTCCCGGGCTTCACGCTCGGTGACATCGCGAATAAATGCCGAGAAGTGCCGGCGATCCCCGAGGGCGATGGTACCGATCGAGAGTTCAACGGTGAACTCGCTTCCGTTTTTGCGGCGGGCAGGCAGTTGAATTTGCCGGTTTGTGGTGTCGCGTTGGCCGACATGCAGCGCATTGTTGAAGGCATTGCGGTGCTCGGAGCGGAAGCGTTCCGGCACGATCAGTTCATCAATTTGCTGACCTATGGCCTCGTCCCGCGTGTAGCCGAAGATTTCAACGGCCTGCGGATTCCATTCGGTGATGGCGCCGTGATGGTCAACGGCCACGACGGCATCGAGCGACGAATCCACGATTTGGCGGGCGAGACTGCGTGACCTCTCCAGTTCGACTTCGGCTTCGACCTGCGAGGTGATAACTTCGGTGAACATGATGATGCCGCCGATGTTGCCGTCGCCGGAGAGCCAGGGTTTGACGACCCAGCGCACCCAATCGAGCGTACCGTCGCCGCGGGCGAAAGGTTCTCGACTGCACTCTTCGGTCGCGCCGCGCAGGCAGCGGCGGTGGACCGCTTTCCACTCTTCGCCAATTTCAGGGAAAACCTCATAGTGTGTTTTGCCGATGATATCGCGATTCCCCAAGCGGTAATCCTGAATCCATCGTTCACTGCACACGAGGTAGCGCATGTCGTTGTCGAACATCGCCAACGCTGCGGGCGAGTGCCGCACGAAGAGCCGCAGTTGTTCTTCGCGTTCGACGAGCGCCATTTCCATTTCGCGGCGATGCGAAATGTCTTTGCCGCTGGCGTAAATCCGGCCGTCTTCGCCGAGCACGGCATTCCACGACATCCACCGACAGGAGCCGTCTTTGCAGACGACGCGCAGCTCGCGGCCAATGAGTGGAACACCGCCGAACACGGCGATCATGTCGGCCTGTGCGGCGACGGCGTCGTCGGGATGCACAACGTTGGCGAGCGTTTTGGCATTGAACTCGTCCCAGCTATAGCCGGTCGTGGCGCTGAACGTCTCATTGATTCGCTGCACCCGCCCTTGCTGGTCCAAGACTACAAAGCTGTCGGCATTGATGTCAAAGAACCGCCGCAGTTCGGCGTCGGCATGATCGCGTTCGGTGACATCGAGCGCAACCCCGGTTGCACCCATGAAGTGCCCCGTTTCGTCAAAGACCGCTTCCACGGTGGCGTCAAACGAGCGATGCACTCCGGTCAGATGCAGTTTTGCTGGAGCGACGGCCAGCCGGGCGGCTTCCAAAGCGAATTCGTTTCCTTTGCCGCAGCCGAGCAAGTCGGTAATTTTGCGGCCCAGCCAATCCGGGGCGGGGACTTGGAGAACATCGAGTGCGGCGCCGGAGACGTGTGTAATGTACCCGGCCTCGTCCTGCGACCAGATCAGGGCGGGCAGGCGCTCCGTGAGCAGGCGCAGCTTAGCTTCGCGCTGTCTGAGTGCACCGATCGCCCGTTGGCGTTCGATAGCACGGGCCAGCGAGCCCGCGACAATCGTAAGCAAGGCGACATCGGAATAGGTATAGCGATGCGGGTCAGAGTATGATTGCAGAACGAGCACGCCGACGACGCCGGCATTGGTGCGCAGCGGAATCCCAAGCCAGCAGGCGGCGGGCGATCCGCATCTCTTGATCCCGATGACCTCGCGCAGGCGGGCACGGTTTTCCTCATTCATCAGCAGCGGCTTGCCGGTGGTGCGGACGTAGTCCGTCAATCCGCCGGTCAGATCAAGCTGAGGCGTTTCGATGGACCCTGAATCGCCGTTGTCACGCCAGCGCGGTTTAGAATAGAGGCCCGTTGCCTGGTCATATAGGGCGATGTAGAAATTAGCCGTATCGGTCAGCTTGTTGAGCTGAGTGACGACCACAGACATGAGATCGCGCACGGACTCGATACGTGACGCTGCGAGCGAGATTTTGTAAAGGACGTTTTGTGTCGAGTCACGGCGATTGCGCTCGGTGATATCGCGGCAGCAGGCCAGAAATTTTGCGCCCAAAGGTCCGTCGGGCACGGGCGAGAGCCGTACTTCCCAGAGTAGTTCGGCGCCGTTCGCGGCAGTAACGTGAAAGACGACGTTGGCGCAGGCCGAGGCATCGGTTTCGGCGAGGTAGCTTGCCCACTTCCGGCGGTCATCATCATGCAATCGCTGATCGAATGGCTCGCCGACCAAGGCGCCTGTCCATTCGTTTGGACGATTGGTGTAGAGCACCACGCCATTCTTATCGAGCAGGAGAACGGTTTCGGCGACGTTTGCAGCCAGCGATTCCCACGCGGTTGTTTCATCGGTCGTGGACAGTTTCAAGGCCTTCCGGATGGCGTGGACGCAGATTCCGGCCAACGTCACGGCGACGAACAGTCCGGCCATGGCAATCCAGAAGGTGTTCACGGTGAACAGCGGATCGTAGGCTAAGGCCGTACCGGGCAGAGTGCACAGGGTTGCCGCCCACAGGGAACGGGGTAACGGCAGATTCCACCCCTTAGGGGTGGTCTGTCTTTCACTCTTGTTAAATGAAGTGTTTGAAAAACAAATCATTATGGTAGCCAAGTCGGATCGAACCTCGCTTGTTGTGGACGTGTATAGCAGAAAGCCGAGATAAACGTAAAGCAATAGCGCAGATTCCGTGCCTCTTGAAATGGCAACAGCCCGCCGAAGCGGGCTGTTGCCATGATCCACTTGTCATGCTCGGTTATTTGAGCAGGACGATCTTCTGAACGGCCGAGAAGTCTGCAGCGGACATTTTGGCCAGATACATACCAGTCGGCAGACCGGCGGCGTCAAAGTTGACTTCGTGACGGCCGGCGGCCATCAGTTGATCCACAGGCCGTGCGACCTCCTGGCCCTGCACGTTGTACAGCACGACCTCAACACGGCTTTCCGTCGGCACATCGAAGCGCAGAACGGTGGTCGCGTTGAACGGGTTCGGGTAGTTCTGGTGCAGCGCGAAGGCGGTCGGGATTTCCGCGGCATCGTCATGCGACAGAGCGACGCTGATGGTGACGGGAATCGCGAGCGGGCTGTTGTTGTCGTTGTGCGCGACGTTAATGGTCGCGGTATAGTCGCCGGGAGCGAAGTTGGCTGTCGCACCGGTCACGTTAATCGTCTGCGTCTGATTCGACTGAACATCGCCGGTAGCCGGAGTGACGGACAGCCACGGCTGGGTTGCGGTGATGGTGTATTCAAGATCGCAGGTGGCTCCGGGGTTCGTGATTTCGAACGACGCCGTGGCGTTTTGTCCGGTCACCGAGAGAATATTCAGTGATGTGACACTGAAGGTGGCATTCGGCTGACGCATGCTGAAGTTATTGGTGGCCGATCCGTCTTCAACGACGACGACGTTGTTGACCACCTGGTCGCAATAGCCTTGGCGATGCACCCGGAGAGTGTAGGTGCCGGGTTCCACTTCGAGCACGTACAATCCACCGGCATCGGAGGTGACAAACACATCAGGCACCTGATCCACTCGGACTTCAACGTTGCCCAGCGGCACATTGGAACCGAACTCGCGAATCAATCCGGTAATCTCACCCGAGGGGCCGCCCCAGAAGGCAATAGCCGTTTCGGAGACGGGCGCGATGTCGCCAACGCCGTATGAGTAGACGTTGACGCCGCTGGTGCTGGTCTGGTCCTCGACGCCGACGGTGCAGTCCTGATTTCCGGGCCATGCATCGGAGGGTATCGTGTGGTAGTTGAACGTAGCGCCGCCGTTGTCATCCAGAATCAACTGGAAGGTATAGCGGAAGGTGAAGTCCCACAGGTGCGGCACATCCAGCCAAGAGATGATGAAGCGGCCATCGTCTTGAAGATAGAGTACACGGCCACCGTCGAGTCCGGCGGCGAGTTCATCCCAGAACGGATAGATTGCGCCATGCGGTTCGAACGGAGCGGGCAGGTTCTGATTTGAATAGAAGCCGCCAAAGAGCTCGACCAAGGCCGCCCAGCCGCCCGGCGAGATCCAGACCTGCGTATGCTCTTGTTCGAAGTAGGGGAAAGCAAAGCCGAGGTCAAACGGGCCGGCCGTTGCGCCCCACCAGTCAAAGACGATTTCGGTGCCGTTTCCTTCAATGTCTACCCATTCGTAGTCCACGGATTCATAGGGTAGCACGACCGCACCGACATAGGGATCAGAGGGGGCCGAGATGTTCGGAACTTCGTCCAGAGCCGTAACCGTCCAGGTGTAGTAGCCGTCATTCTGCGGCGGTGTGTCAACGTAGGTGGTCGTACCGGGCGCGGTCGTGGCGATCTGTTCGCCGTTGCGATAGACGCGATACTGCGCGAGGTCCACCAAGGGCGACCCGTCGGCATTGGTCGTCGGTCCGACCCACGCCAGCACCATTTGCGTATTGCCCTGCGGGGTGCCGACCAACCCGGTCGGAGCCGCGGGTTCCATGTTGCACATCGCGGTGCGCGTCGGCGACGGCGGGGATTCAATACCGTTATCGTACATCGCCGTTACATGATAGCTGTACGACGTGTTTTCGATGCGGTTAAGGTCCGTGTAGTTGGTTTCAACAGGCTGTGCGATCATCGTGCCGTCGCGATAGACACGGTAGTTGACGATGTCGTCGAGGGCGTCCCGGCCTTCGCGCGATACCAATTGGACCTCGGGAGCCTGCACATACGGCGCAAACCAGCGGTCGAGCGGGTTGGTATTGGTCACGATTGGGCGGCGCGGCCCGGCGGCGCGAATCTCGTCAACGTCGCGCGACGTAATTTCGGTCGGATTGGGACGGTTCCCCACGACCGGGAGCGACGCGACCCGTTCGATGGAATAACCGGTCGCGGAGCCGGTCGAAAGCAGATAGTAGTCCTGCGGGGCATGGTTCGCACCCGGGTCTTCCGGCGGGGGTCCACCCAGCCAGGCGCGCATCATCCAGTCATGCGCGGTCCACAGGTTCCAGAAGTCGTTTGGTGTCTGCGTCCAATACGAGCGGTTGTCAACTTCATTGAGGTCGGAACCGACCGCAGGCTGATCATCTTGACCCTGGGGGAACTGGTAGACGATGTAGAAATCTCCGGCCTCAGTCAGAAACGCGTCGCCTGCGGTTTCTGCATAGATCCAGCCGGGGGTTTCATCGGCGTGCAGATCGGTCCATACATACAGCGGCGCGGTGATGTCCGGACCTTCAAAGGCGGCACTGGGCGGACAGAGCGCTATCCACGGGACATTGAGCTGGTCTTCAACGAAGATATTGATACCAAACAACAGAATCGGATAGCTGGCGTCATCGGGCGGCGTCATGCGCACGCAGAAGTAATCTTCCGGACCGGCGGGGAAGGCCACGACGTAGAACTGCTCGGCGGAGCCGTCATCGTATCCCAATTCCGTGCCCTCGAGCGTGCCGGGCGTGAGCCACGACAGGCGAATGCGATCGTCAAAGTTGCCATTGGCCCCAAGCGACGTTACCGGCAGTTCGCCGAAGAGCACCGTGACGACGTTTGAGGGCTCGGATTCGACCGGCGTGGAGACATTGAGGTCAACGGCGGTGATGGTATATTGGTAGATGCCATCCGCCGTCAGGGTCTGCGAGAACGATGTTGTGGGAGACGTACCGACTTGCACATAGTCCTGATCACCTGCCAGGCGACGGAAGATGTGATACTCGTCCACGAGGGGATCGGCAGCGGCTGTCCAGGTCAGGTTGCACAGACCAGATACGCTGTTAACGGTGCCGACAAGGTTCGTGGCCGGCGGCGGATCGAGGCGGGTCAGTGTGAGGTTGACGCCGTTGATACCGCCTTCGGGCACGGCGATTTGCGTCTGCGCCGTGTGATATCCGTCAAGCGTGGCGCGGATCCGGCGGTTACCGACGAGCACGTTATCAATCGTGAAGCTATTGTCGCCGAGCGGATGCGTACTTGGGCTGCCCAAGCCGTCGGCACGGACGGTTACGGCGGTTACGCTTCCGGCACCGCCGTCCATGGTAATCGAGCCCGAGACAGTCGAGAGCACGGGTTCGGCGAGGCCCCAGATAATCATGTCATCGAAGTAGAAACCGGGGTAACCGGAGACAACTTCATCGGAACCGAAATGGAGTCGGAACAGCGGCGCCTGGCCGACGTATTGGCCAAGCGGAATATCGATGTACGTCCAACCGTCGGACTGACCAGACCAGGCGGGTTCGCCGGCGAGCGGATTGGCCGTGCCTTCGTTAAGCATGGTTACAGAATAGCCGCCTTCGGGCTCAACAATTTCCCAAGTCTCACCGCCGTCCAGGGAGACCTTCATGTTACAGCCGTCCCAGAAGAACTCGTTGTCGAACCAGGCGTAGAATTCCATTTCGGCGTCTTCGGTTGCCACCGTGAGGCCGACATCGAGATACAGCGAGTAATCGGCCTCATCAGGATAGCCAGCCACGAAGTCGGTCCCCCATGTGTTGGGCTCCGAATAGGGCAGCGGTCCAATGGGGTTGGTCGGCGTCCCCCAGTACCAGCCATTGTCGGTCGTCCAGAGGCCTTCGTCTACGTCAAAGTTATTCGCATAGCTCGGCGTTCCGACGATGATGTTGACAAAGTCTGAGCCCCCGTAATACGGTGTGGCAAAGGCCCGCACATACATCGTCCGCGATCCGTCGTTCTGGTTAGTCAGCGTCACGGACTGCGCACCGGGCGCCACCGTGGTCACGAGGGCACCTTGACCGGGACGGCCGATCCAAACCTCGAGATTCGTCAAAGTCACGGGATTGCCGTTCGTATCCTGAGTCGGTTCGATCCAAGTAAGCGTAACGTCATGATCGTTCACGACGGCGGCCAAGTTGGTGACCGGACCGGGCACACCGTCGGGCTGACCGACGAGGACCGAGGTTTCCGACAAGGGCAGATCACCAGTGCCTTCATTACAGCGCTGGACGCCTTCATCGCTGGTGCTGTTTTCGATACCGACCGTGCACGACAAGTTTCCGTAGATCCCGCCTTCATGCACGTGCTGGTAATTGTAGCGAATGTTGCCGTCGGGCGTAAGGATGATCTGGAAGGTATACAACTCATCGGTTGTACCGATGTGGGGTACATCCACCCAAGTCATCACGAACCGCTGGTTGGCCTCGTCGGCGTAGTAGTAGTACTGGCCGCCATTGGGGGGATAGAGGTCATCCCAGAAGATGTAAGCTGCGTTGTTGGGCTCAAAGCCGTCCGGAATCTCCATATTGGAATATGAGGCCCATCCGCCCTGATCATCAAAGGTACACCAGCCGTTTGAGGTCATATAGACCTGCGTGAACGTCTGTTCGTAGTAGGTAAACGAGAAGCCCAGATCGAACGGCCCGACCGATTGGTCGTCGTTGACGAGTTCCGCATCGTTACCCACCTCAGTGATGTCTACCCACTCATAGGGCACATCCGCGATGATGTATTCGTCCAGTGTGTTGTTCGGCAGGCGCGGCGCGTCGGGCACACGCGGGGGCGCAAACAGGCTGCCGAACTCCCGTCTGGCCTGGTCGGCCAGAAGGCGTTCTGCCTGTGTAAAGGTTTCGCCGCGTGCCGCCTTCGCCTTTAGGCGAATAATGTCGGCTTCGGTGACCGCGAATGCTGAACCTACCAGCATCAGCGTAGCGCAGATCCATGTCAACGCCAGGATAGTCTTCTTCCCATAGAACATCGTGCAGCTCCTCAATGAAAGACCCGGGAATCCAGTAAGTTTCTAAAGGTGTGATTTTGCAACAAGAGATGCAAGCAAATTGCCTGACGTGCATTACTTTTTGGGCAGCGAAGGGCCACAGACTCCTCGTGGTTCGATTGGACGTCGGAATTTTCAATTTGTGTTTAAACGTAAGTTATTACTTTATTTGTATTTAAGTATCAATCATTGGATCCGGTGAATGCACATGCTGTCGGTCGCGAGCTTGCATTCAGCCGGAATCGGTTGCAAATTGTATGGATGGGTGCGAACCAGAGATGCCGGATGTAATGTTGACGACAGGGACGGGCTGATGATCAGGCGAATGTTATGGGATAGGACATGGCGCATTGTGCTGGCGGCGCTGCTGGGTGCCTGCAGCGCCTCTGTGTTGCGGGCGGACACGACATTCGTGGCCGCCGGGAATATTGAGGGCCACTGGGCGGCGCTGGGCAGTCCGTATGTTGTGCAAGGCAATGTTACGGTCGCGACCGGCGACAGTTTGACGATTGCGCCGGGAGTGCGCGTCTATTTTGCGGGCGCGTACAGCCTGTTGGTATCGGGCTATCTTGGTGTGGAGGGCGCAGCGGAAGACTCGGTGGTGTTCACGACCGACACGCTGACGAATCCAGCGAAGTGGCGCGGGATCAACATGCCAAACGCGGACGATTCGAGCTTCATCCGGTACGCGGCCATTGAATTCGCTTATGCACCTGGCCCCCTGTCCGCGGACAGTTCGGGCGGCGCGTTATACGTGAGCGGCGGTACGACGGTTCGTGTTGAGCATTGCAGCTTTCGGTACAACCGCGCCGAGCTTGCCGGCGGAGGCATTTATGTGACCGGCTCGACGTTGCGGCTGGACTCGTGCGACCTCTCGTTTAACAGTTCGCGGGCCGAGGGCGCGGGGCTGTTTCTGCACAATTCGGTGGCAAGCGACGTGCGGCACACTCGCTTTTACAAGAACCGCGCCACGGGAAGCGGGGGCGGAGTTTACGTCCGTGGCAGTACGCCGGTTTTTGCGCATTGCACGATGGACAGCAATTTCGCCAACGTCAACGGCGGCGGGATCATGTTCAAGAACTCGCAGGCGCGCTTGGACAGTTCGATATTGACCAATAACCAGGGTCGCGGGCACGGCGGTGGATTGGCATGCGAGGGCTCGACGCCGCAGATATACGATTGCATTCTTGCGGACAACTATACGAGCAATTTCGATGGCGGCGGCGTCTACCTGTGGGAATCATCACCGCACATGGTTCGCTGTCAGGTGCTGCGGAATCGCTCGGCCGACGATGGCGGCGGTATCCACAGCTACCGTGAAACGTCGAATGGCCTGTTTGAATTTTGCGAAGTGCGCGGCAATACGGCTCAGGGCGAGGGGGCGGGCATCTGGGTTACGCTCGACGGGGCGCCGACGTTTAATAGCTGCACGGTGGTCGGGAATACGGCCGGACTTTACGGCGGCGGCGTGTTCCTGCGCAACAACGCTCATCCGGCGTTCAACGGGTGTGATTTTGACAGCAATAACAGCCTTGGCAATGGCGGCGGACTTTCGATACGGCAGTCACAGCCGACGCTGACGAATTGCCGGATTCGGGCGAATCACGCGACGGCGGACGGCGGAGCGGTGCATCTGTGGGAAGCGGCGGACGCGCAGTTCTTGGCTTGCGAGATGAGTGGCAACAGCGCGGACTCGACGGGCGGCGGAGTATCGGCGAACCAGAGCACGCTGCGCGCGGAGAACTGCCTGATCGTGAAAAACGGCGCGCTGTTAGGCGGCAGCGGCGTGGCGGCCGCGAACAGCAGCCATATCGACGTTGTGCATAGCACAATTGCCGGCAACACGAACGGCGGCGTCCGCGTGGAATCGTCGGTCGTGGATATGGAGAATTCGATCATTGCGCTGTCGCAAGGCAGCGCGGCGTATTTCAGCGCGGCGGAGGATTCGCGGATTGCCTATTCCGTTATCTCCGGGCCGCTGGAATATGCGGGCAACAATCCGGCTGAAGCTCCGGAGTTTCTCGGTCAGGTCGTGACGGTCAATGCCAACGGCGACCTCTGCGACACGTATTTCAACGTGCTTGGCGAACCGCAGTTTGCCGACACGGCTCTTGGTGACTGGTCACCGGGCAGCGGCAGCGTTGCGATAGGCGCGGGGAATTGGAATACGGTGGCGGTGGATCATTACGGCAACGCGCGGCCGGTACCAACCGGCACGTTACCGGATGCCGGTGCAATCGAGGGCACAGCAGGCGCCGCTACTCCGTTTGCATTTGGACCACTTTCCGGGACGTTGGGTCCGGACACGGTCAAGATTGTCGCGGATGCAGTGGTTGAGGCCACGGACAATCTCACATTGCTGCCGGGGACGGTAATGCTGTTCTGTGGTCCCAGCGGATTGGATATTCAAGGCATCTTGACGGCGCAGGGGACGGCGGTAGATTCGATCGAGTTCACGACGCTCACGGCGACGAATCCGGGCCGTTGGCGCGGGCTGACGCTCAGCGGCAATGCGGGTGCGAGCGTGTGCGACTTTGTCAAAATCAGCGAAGCGCGCGCACTGACAACGGACCGCATTCATGGCGGCGCGCTGAATCTGAATCAGGTCTCTCCGCAGTTTTCACGCAGCACGATCAAAGGCGCGGGTGCGCTTCGCGGCGGCGCGGTTTATTGCGTGGGCGGCTCACCGATATTCTCGGATTGCGTTTTTCGGGAATGCTCGGCGGACTCGGGCGGAATCTTTGACGTGCAATCGGGGACCAATCTGACCCTTAGCGGCTGCGATTTTTCGTTCGGCAGTGCGACGGCCGGAGGTGCTGTACTGGCCTTCGGCGCATCGGGCATCATTGAAAATTGCCGGTTCCATGAGAATTCCGCGGCAGCGGCGGGTGGCGCCATTCACCTCGACTCCTCACCGCTGATTTTGCGCAATAACCTGATCTATGGCAACAGTGCGGGGAGCGCGGGCGGTGGCCTGTTCATTAGCGGCATTACCACAACGGCCGAGTTTAACACGTTGGCAGGTAACAGTGCCGTGGACGGTGCGGGCATGTACATGCGTTTTGGTTCGTCGCAGATCAAGAACAATATCATCTCGGCCAATCACGGCGACGGGATATTCTTCTTCGTCGCGCCGACCAGCGTGGTCAAATTCAACTGTGTTGCGCAGAACGACAGCGGCAATTTCGTGTTCTTCGCCAATTCACCGGCGCAGGCGCCCGTCGGCGTCGGCGCGTTGGACAGTTTGAACGCGAACGGCGATCCGTGCGACCGTTACCGCAACATACAGATCGATCCGCAATTTGTGAGCGGAACGGGTTACGATTTCTATCTTGAACAGATGGCGGCGGGCGGGATCGAGGATTCGCCGTCTGTCAATGCGGCGGATACGTTGGCGACAGCGCCAGTGGGCACAACTCGCGTGGACTTTTTGGCCGATGCCGGTGTTGCGGATCAGGGTTACCACGGTCCGCAGCTTGGCGGGCCGCCGGCGGCGATTGACGATTTGACTCTGAAGGCGACCGCGGACAGTTTGCGGTTGACCTGGAGCTATGACGGTATGGGTTTATTTACGGTAAAGACGGACTCCTTACAAGACGGGAATTTCATGACGATTTTGGCGGTGACAACCGATACGACGGTCACGGTGCCGCTGGCGCTGCCGCTGCACCCCACCAAGGGCTTCTTCCACGTGACTGTGGAGCATCTCCCATAATGCAAACAGTCGTGACGACGGAGTGGGTGGCGGAGCATTTAAACGACGAAGACATTGTTGTGGCGCATCTGGCCTGGGTGCACCAGGATTCGGCGGCGGCATATGCGGACTATCTCGCGGGCCATGTGCCCGGAGCTATATTCATTGACGTGGACGGCGATCTGTCGGAAATCGGCGACGCGCGGCGGGGCCGGCATCCATTGCCCACACCCGAGAAGCTGGTGGAACGGCTGGCGCGCAAGGGCATTGGACAAGGGAAACGCGTGATCGCGACCGAGCGCGAGAGCTTCAAGGTTGCAGCGCGTTTGTGGTGGCTGTTGCGGTGGATCGGAGTGGACGATGTCGCGGTGCTTGACGGTGGTCTGGCCAAATGGCAGGACGAAGGCCGACCGGTGGAGACCACGGAAACGACGCGGGCAGTGGTCAAGCCCTACGCAATTCATTCGCGGCCCGGCCTGATGCTTAGTGCGCGGGACGTCGAATACCGATTGCAGCGCGGTGAGGTGCTGCTCGATGCCCGGGCTGTGGAGCGTTTTCGCGGCGAGGTCGAAGCACTCGATAAGCGCGCCGGGCATATCGTGGGCGCGCGCAGCATTCCGTTAGGAACGCTGATCACCGGTTCGCCCGCGCACATGAAGAGTCCCGAGGAGCTGCGGGCGCAGCTTATGGCCCAGGGTATAACGCCCGATCAACCTGTCACGGCGTATTGCGGGTCGGGAGTCACAGCCTGTCAGTTGCTGCTGGCGCTCGATCAGGCCGGCTACTACAAAATACAACTCTATTCCGGATCGTGGAGCGAATGGATCGAATTGCACCCCACAGCCGGACGCATATTAACTTAGGACGATTGAAAAGATGTTACGGTTCAGGATCATGTTGGCGCTGGCGCTGGCAGGCTTATCAGGAATCCAGTCCATGTCGCAGGCGCGGCCCGTATTGAAGAATATGTTGAATTCCAGACTGGCGGAGATCGAAATCACGTCGCCGCTCGACGCGCAGATAATTCAGGACGCGGGCGGTATTTTTGATCACTACAAGGGCCCGAAGGCCCATGTTTATCTGTTACCGGAGGATTTTGAGGCGTTGCGTGCGCGGGGGTTCGTGATGGCTTGGCTGCCGGAAGTGCGCGAGGAGCACGGCGCACTGGATCAGTATCACGAAAACGCGCAGATACAAGCGGACTTCAATAGCTATACGACAGCGTATGGCAACTTGTTTTCCTACCAGAGCATTGCCACGACGCCCGGCGGACGGCCGATGCTGATGGCGAAGATTTCGGACAATGTGGGAACGGACGAAGCGGAAATTGAAGTGAAGTACATCGGAGCGATGCACGGCGACGAGCTGACCGGGCTTGAGAATTGCATGAAGCTGATAGATACTCTTTTGACGGGTTACGGCACCGATCCGGTGCTGACAGAGCTCGTCGAGGATTACGAAATCTATATCATGCCGCTGATGAATCCCGACGGCCGCGACGTGGGCACGCTTGGTCAGCGGTGGAACTCGCAGGGTATAGATTTGAACCGCGATTTCCCGGACCGGGTGTGGGATTCCGTCAACACGGTGGCCGGCCGCGCGCCGGAGACAGCGGCGGTGATGAATTTTACGGCGACTCGCAATTTTGTGCTTTCGGCGAATTTTCACGGCGGCGCGATGGTAGCCAATTATCCGTGGGACAGCAACTACAACGGTACGGACACGTTCTCCCCCACTCCGGAGAATGCGCTGTTTTATCATCTGGCGTACGTCTACTCTTCGCATAGCGACGCGCTGTTCAACAGTCCGGAGTTTCCGCCGGACGGCACGAGCAACGGCGCGGATTGGTATCATGTATCGGGCGGGATGCAGGACTGGAATTACGTGTGGATGGGCGACAAGGAGGTTACGTTTGAAATCTCTAACACGAAATCCGGTCCGGAGAGTGCGCTTGACAGTCTGTGGAACGACAATCGCGAGAGCATGATCCAGTACCTGCTCGAGGCGCGTGAAGGCGTGCGCGGTTTTGTGACGGACGCGGAATCCGGTGGGCCGGTGCGGGCGAACATCATGCTGGCGAACATTCCGTATTTGACCTACAGCACGGCGCTGCACGGCGATTATTTTCGCATGCTGCGTCCCGGGACGTATGCCTTGACGTTCAGCGCGCCAGGCTATGTCAGTCAAGTGGTGAACAACATCGTCGTGGTGGACGGCACGCCGACGCTGTTGGACGTTCAGTTGACGCCGCTGCCGCGTCCGGAGATTACGGTGACACCGAATGCCTTGACGCAGGCTGTGCCGCTGTGTGGCACTTACGATGTGGATCTGACGATCGGCAACACAGGTGAGCTGGCGTTGAGCTGGAGCTCGGCAGAGGTTCCGTTCAGCACGAGTCACTATGGTGCGCCGATCGGGGGCGGACGTTGGAGTGACAGCAATGCGCCGGGCGGCCCGGCCGTTAGTTGGGTGGATATCAGCACGATTGGAACGGCGATTACATTTGCTTCGGACGATCAGAACCTGGGGCCATTTGCTTTGGGCTTCACGTTTCCGTTCTTCGGTCAGACTTACTCGCAGATCCGCGTGGCGGCGAACGGCTGGTTGTCGTTCACGTCCACGGCAACCGGCGCGACGTCATACACCAATTTGCAGTTGCCGAATAACACAGCGCCGGAAAATCTGCTGGCTTGCTGGTGGGATGACCTAAGTCCGCAGCGCGCGGGAACGAATGTGCGCCGCTGGACCAACAACACGGATAGCTGCGTGATTTCCTTCCAGAATGTGCAAAGTTTCAGCGGCGGCGGCGTATACAATTTCGAAGTGATATTGACTGCCGACGGCCGGATCGTGTATCAATATGGCAATATGGGCGCTGCGCGTCTGGAATCGGCGACAATCGGCTGGCAGAACAGCGACCGCACCAACGGCGGCACCGTGATTTTCAACGGGGCGTACATGGCGAGCAATATGGCTGTGTCGTACTGTCCCACGTCGGCCCTGCAGACGATTCCCGTTTCCGGCACCGTGGCCATCGGCGAGCAGTCCGTCGTGACGCTGCGGCTGTCATCGTGCTGTGTTCCGACAGGTCCGACAGTGGCGACGCTGCGATTGACATCGAATGACCCGGTGCACGGGACAGTGGACGTACCGGTGACCATTGACGCGGGCGGTTTGCTGCCTCCGGTCGCTGTGGACGATTTGACGATTACACCGGTGGGCGCGGATGTGGTCCTGCGCTGGTCTCCGGCGGACAACGCAACATTCTACTCGGTGTGGAGCGGCACGGAGTGGCCGCCTACGCTGCTGAATTGCGCGCAGCTTGGCACGACGACGACGACGGAGTACACGGTCGCGGCCACGCAAGGCGGTCCGCAGTACTTCATCATCATATCAGAGCAATAGCGGACACCAACAACCCTTTTGACGAGGCAATCAATGAGAAGCATGCTGTGGACAGTACTCGTGTGGGGCGCCTTTGTTTGCGCGGCGCGTGCGGCGGAGGTATCGCCGAATTTCGAATGGCAACTTAATCAGGCGCGGGCGGGCGAGTTCGTGTCCGGCATTGTGATCCTTGAGAGTCCGTTGGACGTACGCGCGCTGGACGCGGCCTTGCACGCCAAAGGCGCGGGGCGAGTAGAACGGTACGAGCAGGTATACCATGCACTGCGGGAAAACGCGCGGCAGACGCAGCCAAAATTTGAAGCCGAGCTGAAGCGTGCGCAAGCGCAGGGGCAGGTCGCCGGTTACACGGCATATTGGATCGAGAATCTGTTCGTCATTTATGCGACGCCGGAGTTTTTTAACGCATTGAAGGATCGCGGCGACATCAAAGCGCTGTCGGAGAACTTCGAAGCGGTGTTGATCGAACCGATTCGCGGCGACAACGGCGGCGGCGCGGAGCAAGATGAGACGCGCCGTCCGGTGCGCAATCCTCTGGATGAGCAGACGACGCCGGGTCAGGATGCGATCGGCGCGACGCGAGTCAACCGTGAGATGGGTATCACCGGTCAAGGCGTGCTGGTGGCCAATCTGGACACTGGTGTGGACGGAAATCACCCGGCGCTGGCGGCGCGGTGGCGCGGATTGACTTCGCCACCGGCTGCGGCATGGCTTGACGTGCTGGGCGGCGGCACGAACTTCCCCGAAGACAACAATTCGCACGGTACGCACGTAATGGGCACGATCTGCGGCCGCGAGATTTCGAACGGCGATACGAACACGGTCGGCAGCGCTCCCGATGCGGAGTGGATCGCGTGCAATGCGATTGATCAGGGCGTAAGCAACGACTTCAATAACGATGTCATCAACGCGTTTCAGTGGTTCGCCAATCCCGACGGTGATTCAGCGACGCTTACCGACGTGCCGGATATCGTGCAGAACAGTTGGGGCGTCAATCAGAATTTCCCGGGCTATTCGCAGTGCTTTGATTTTTGGAACACGGCGATTGTGAATCTTGAGGCGCTTGGTTGCGTGGTGACCTTCAGCGCGGGCAATGAAGGTCCCGCGGCCGGTACGCACCGCAGCCCGGCGATTCACGCCCTGAGCGAGGTGCAGTTCTTTTCGGTCGGCGCGGCCGACGTTGCCGCGGGCGACTCGCCGCCGTACGCAATTGCCAGCTTCTCGAGTCGCGGACCAAGCCCCTGTGCCGGGACATTCATCAAGCCTGAGATCGTTGCACCGGGTGTAAATGTCTACTCGTCCGTCCCGGGCGGCGGATACAACGGAACATTCAGCGGCACTTCGATGGCTGGACCGCACGTCGCCGGCATCGTGGCATTGATGCGGCAGGCCTGCCCCGACTGTGATCCGGTGACCATCAAGGAAGCGCTGATCAACACGGCGATTGACAGTGGCTACGGCTCCACGGGCGATGACAATACGTGGGGGTATGGGTTCATTGACGGCTATGCGGCGGTGAACGCCGTTTACAATCTGGGTATGATCGCGGGCAATGTGACCGCAGGGGGCACCCCTGTGGTCGGCGTGGAAGCGCGGATCGTCGAAACTGGCCGCACGGCAATGACTTCAGCTACGGGCGACTACTTGCTGCGATCAAGCGAAGGAACGTTCACGGTAGTGTTCAGCAAGTTCGGCTATATCACGCAGGTGATCAACAACGTAGCGGTTATTATGGGCGACACACTCGTGCTCGACGTGGAACTGACGTCGGCTCCAACGGCGACGGTCTCGGGTCATGTGTTTGACGCGAGTGGCGCGACGCTTGCGGACATTCCGGTTTCCGTGTTAAATGCGCCCGTAGCTCCGGTCACCAGCGATGGCGATGGATTCTATTCGCTGCTGCTGCCAACGGGCAATGAGTACGAGCTGCGCGCGCTGGGTACACGTGGTGCGAGTGACGCGTCCGTTTTGTTGACCGCCGATGCGACGGTTGATTTCTACATGCCGACGGAGCTTTTCTGTTTTGATTTTGAAGGCGCCGATCACGGCTGGACTGCGGGTGCGCCGGGCGACAACGCCTCCTCGGGGCAGTGGGGCCGGATGGATCCCGAAGAGACGGTGAATAGCGGCTCGGTTGTTCAGCCCGGTGACGATCACACGCTGGCGGGTGTGAACTGTTTTGTCACAAACGGGATCGCCGGATCATCGGCGGGCAGCAACGACGTGGATGGCGGCCGGACGACGCTGTTGTCGCCGGTGTGGGACTTGAGTTCCGAACAAGGCGTGGTCGCCGAAATGTATGTATGGTACAGCAATGATCTTGGCAACAACCCCGGCGAAGATTTCTTGGACATTGACGCGTCTGCCGACGGCGGCGCAACGTGGACGCCAATGCTTCACGAGCTGACTGACTGGGAAGAGTGGCGGCGGCTGATTTTTGTCATTGGCGACTACGTTCCGTTGACAAGCCAGGTGCAGATTCGCGTGATTGCGCAGGATCAAGGCTCCGGATCGCTTGTGGAGGCCGCGGTAGACGATGTGTGCATTTTAGCATCTGGCATACTGCCGCCTGAGGAGCTGACCGCAGTAATGACGGACACGGGTGTGCAGCTCCATTGGCAGCCGGCCACCGGCGCGTCGAGCTATACGGTGTGGCGCGGCATGGAGTTCCCGGCGACACCGCTTAACTCGATGATTCTGTCCACGGTTACCGACACGGGTTACCTGGATACGACCTCCCTCGATTCGGTCGGATTTTATTTTGTAACGGCAAATCGCTGAACGCAGCGTCACTCAGCAGGAGATGGAAGTCGGAATGGTACAGACTGAGAATCGCGTGGGCGAATTGCGCCGACCCGCGCCGGAATTTCCACGGCGCTATTTACCGGCGGCATTGACGTTACAGACTTGGGATGATGTTGAACCGTTTTTTCGCGAACTTGAAGGGCGACTGCTTTCCTGCGCGGCGGACTTGGAGGCGTGGATTCAGGACGAAAGTGAATTGTCGGCCTTTCTCGGCGAAGAGAGTTCGCGGCGCTACATTGGCATGACGTGCGCCACGGACGATGAATCGGCCGAGCGAGCGTACATGTATTTCATTGAAGAGATCATGCCGCGCAAGAAGGCTGCGTCCGATCGCCTGAATCGCAAACTTGTCGGCAGTGATTTTGCGGCGAGTCTACCTCCGAGATACGAGGTGTTCATGCGGTCGTGCCGGAACGCCGTGGAACTGTTTCGCGAGGAGAATGTGCCGATTGAAACGGAGATTGAACGGCTTTCGCAGCAGTATCAGAAGCTGTTTGGGGCGATGAGCGTGATGTGGCGCGGCGCCGAGATTACGATTCCGCGCGCGCTGGCGCTGTTAGAAGAGCCGGACCGCGCGGTGCGGGAAGAGGCGTACCGGTTGGTGGCGGAGCGGCGGCTGCAAGACCGAGATGAGCTGGAAGATATTTTTGACGAGATGGTGGCCAAGCGCCACCAGATCGCCCTGAACGCGGGCTTCGAGAATTTCCGCGACTATATGTTTCGCGCGTTGGAGCGTTTTGACTACACTCCGGCCGATTGCCAGGCCTATCACGATGCGGTGGCCGCACAAGTTGTGCCCGTCGTGCGCGAAGCGGCGCAACGGCGACGCTTGGCGCTCAACGTCGAAACGCTGCGGCCATGGGACATGGAATGTGATCCTTACGGGCGTCCTCCGTTACGCCCGTTCGGGACCGCTGATGAACTGATCAAGAGCTGCTCGCGGGTTTTTCATCGTGTGGACGGTGAACTTGGCGGTCAGTTTGACAAGATGCACGACTTGGGCCTTCTCGACCTGTCAAGCCGCAAGGGAAAAGCGCCGGGCGGTTATCAGACCGACTTGGCCGAAGCGCGCGTTCCTTTCATTTTCATGAACGCGGTGGGCACAAACGACGACGTATTCACGCTGCTGCATGAAGGCGGTCACGCGTTTCACTCGTTCGCGGCCTCGGATGCGTTCCTCTATTCATACCGCAGCGCTCCGATGGAGTTTAGCGAAGTGGCCTCGATGAGCATGGAGCTTCTGGCGATGCCCGCTCTCGACGAATTCTATGGTGCGGCCGATCAGGCGCGCACGATCCGTACGGAGCTTGAGGGCAAGCTCGGGCTTCTGGCGTGGATTGCCACGATTGACGCGTTTCAGCATTGGATCTACACGCATCCGCAGCACACGCGCGATGAACGGCGCGCCTATTGGCGTTCGTTGGTAGAGCGTTTTGGCGCGGGCGCCGATCACGGCGGCCATGAAGAAGCCCGTGACTATCGCTGGCACGCGCAACTGCATCTGTTTGAAGTGCCGTTCTACTACATTGAATACGGCATTGCGCAATTGGGTGCGCTGCAAATGTGGAGCAAGTCGCGCAAGCATCCGGCGGAAGCGCTGCGCGGTTACAAGAGCGGCTTGGCGCTGGGCGGATCGCGTCCGTTGCCGAAGCTATTTTCTGCGGCGGGTATTCACTTCGATTTCTCAGCGGAGATGATCGCTCCGCTGATGCAGGAAGTGCGTGACGTCATGGTGGAACAGAGCAGGCTTGAGCAAAAATAGGAATATCTTTGACGGCCACCCGGGTCTCAAGTGTGGTGAAATTGGTTTTGCTGAAGTAGCCGATTTTCCGCCGCCATCATGACAATGAAAAGCCCACTCGTGAAAGTGGGCTTTTTGCATTTTCGTTAGACGGGATCAGCTATGCCGCCTGGATGCCGCTCCACCAGCCGATGTAGCCGCGCAGACCTTCTAATAGCGGGACTCCGGGTTTGAATCCCAACTGTTCGAGGCGCGTCGTGGCGAGCCATTGCCGTTGGGGCAGATGCGGCTGCGGTTCGGCGCGATGGAACAGGCGCGGGAGTTCCAGCAAATCGCACAGTTGCACATTGAGTTCTTCCAATGAGTGCGTGGTGCCTGAACCCACGTTGTAGACGCCGCAGGCGGTTTGTGCCAGCAGGAGTTTGACGGCCTCCACGAAATCGCCTGCGTGCAGGAGATCGCGCAACGCATGCGGGTCCAGCGGCACATGGTTGTCGGTGCCTTGCGGCCCCAGCAGATTCATGATCAGGTCATGCACAGGGTTGTTGCGCACGGCAGGGCCATAGACGGACGACGTGCGGCAGATGATCAGCTTCAACTGGTGCGTCGCGGAGAAATCCTGCGCGATTTGCTCGGCCATGTGATAGTAGCGCCCCGTGAGCGTTGCCGGCATAAGCGGCTGCTCTTCTTGCGCGGGCGAGCCGCACTCGCCGTAGACGTCGGCCGACGACAACAGCAACAGCCGCGCATCGGGCGCAAACCTCCGCGTCGCGTCGCAGACGGAAACGACACGACTGACGACGCGATTGAATACTTCGAGGGGCCGCCAGTTATTGCGGCCGTGGCCCGGTTCGGGCGGTGCATAGAGGATAACGTCAGGCTGCAACTGCTGCAATTGCTCTGCGAAGCGCAGATCGGCCAGCGGCTGTTCAATGACATTGAATGAGCGGCGGGCGGCGAGAATCGTCTCGGGGGAAACGGCCTGCACTGCAACGGCGGTTCCACCGTCGCGCAGCGCGTGCGCCAGATAGTAGGCGAGCGAATTTTCGGCGCCGATTACAAGCACGCTGCGCGGCGTTAGGGGCGATACGGGTGCTGCTTGCAGCGGACGATTAGCTCGAAATGTAATCATGTCGGAAAAGAGTTAGGCTTCGCTCTGGTACCAGTATTGATGTGTGCCGGATTCGGTGGGCTGACTGTCGCGCGGCATGCTTTGCCAGACATCGAGAGCCTCGCGCCACGTAAATGCGGAACCGTTGAATTTTTCGAAGATCGTACGCACACGATCAAGGTCCTGCAATGTGGCCACGGACCAAGGTGCGTCGGCCAGATTGGTCTCGCACGCGAATGTAGCGGTCGTGAATTGTTCGGGGCGTCGCAAGAGATAGCCTTCGACGTGCTGGCGGGATCCGGGGTGGCTGTCTTCTTGCCAAGCGACGCGCAGCGTCTCGATGCGGATGGCGTCAACCTCCAGACCCTGCGGGAAAGTCGGCAATGGGAAGCGATTGGTGCACCAATCCGCAGCCGGATCGTCCAAAAGACGTTTGACCGCCTCGTCAATGAGATCGGGATCAAGCAGGGGGCAATGCGATCGCAGCGGCACAACGATTTCCGCGCCGTAGGCAATAGCGGTACGATAGACACGGTCGAGGAGATCGTACTCGGCACCTCTAAAGCAGTAGATTCCGTTGCTCGTGCAGACGGCTTCGATGGCGTCATCGTTCTTATTGTCGGGCAGGGCCACGACAAGCCCGGAGAGGCGCTTGGCGCGTCCGGCGCGGGCAAGAACCTCCAGCAGCATCGGTTTGCCGACGAGGTCGCGGAGCACTTTGCCGGGCAAGCGCTCAGATCCCCGTCGGGCTACCACAATTCCCAGAATTTTCATAACTTATCGGTTGTCAAACCGTAACAGAAAGTGACCGTATCCGTGCCCAAACAACCAGCCCCGGACTCTAACCCTCCAGAAGAACGGCAAGAATCGCTCCAGCCCGACTTTAAACCTGAAAGTGCTGCGACAACCCGGATAGCCGGGGACGTTACGGCACTGTCGAGCGATGGCCGTGGAATCGTGAAGGCACGGGAACAGATATTCTTTGCGGAACGCGTGGTGCCGGGGGACCGCGTGGCCTTCATACCGGATCTGACGGCCAAACCTCCCGCAGCGCGCGAGGTCAAGATTCTGCGCAAGTCGCCGGAGCGTTGGAACCACCCCTGTCCGCATGCCAAAACTTGTCCGGCTTCCGAGTGGGGCATCGTCGTCTACGAGGCACAGGTCCGGGAAAAGACCGGACTCGTCCGACGCGTGCTGCGCGGAGTGGTTGAGCCGGAGTTGGTCGCGGAAATGTGGCCCAGTCCACAGCCGTGGGGCTATCGCAATCGGCTGACGCTGAATGTGCTGCCGACGGCGCGAGGCAGTATGGAATTCGGGTACGCATTGGCGGCGCGGGAAGCCCGGATCGTCCCGATCAAGGACTGCCTATTAGCCGACGAGGAGATTCGGGTGGCCTTGCGCGGGATATTCGCGGAGGTACGAGACCTCAAGACCGTACGGCCCGAGATTGTGCCGAACCGGCTTACGCTCTACCGCGCCGAAACCGGAGCGGCAGCACTGGCGATCTATACCAGCCGCGTGTCAGAGTCCGATGTCTTGGAATTTCTTGAGCTTGCCGATGAGTGGCCGTTGGACGGAGGGATATGGGCGGCGACTGGGACAAAGTCTGGCTTAGTGGAGAGCCGAGGCACGTTTTGGAGAGAAGAGGAGAGCAGTTCCATTCACGTTGGATGGTTGGGCCACCCTATCGCGGTCCATCCGGCTGGTTTTTCGCAGGCAAACCAGTCTTCTGCGGATTTGGTCCTGCGGGAATTGGCGGCCTTTCGCGACTCGTGGCGACCCAAAACGGTGTGGGACCTGTATGGAGGCTACGGGGCGCTAGGCTTTGCAGCCGTACCGGACGGCGCAGCATTAGAAGTGGTTGAGCAGAGTGGATTTTCGGAAAGTGCCTTTGCCGCGCTGTCCGCCCTGCGGCCGGGGGCAGTGGCACGCTTTCACCAAGGGGAAGTGGCCCGACTGCTGGGCAAGATGGCCCGGCACATGACCGCCGACGATCTGGTCATTCTTGATCCACCGCGCAGCGGCTGTCACCCGGACGTACTGGGGCATCTGAATGCCTCCGGCGCCCGGCGGATCGTGTACCTCTCGTGCAATCCGGCGCGGCTGGCGCGGGACTTGAGGATTCTGCAGGAACATGGCTGGGCCGCGAAGTCGGTGCAGCCGGTGGACTTCTTTCCGCAGACGCCTGAAATTGAAGTGCTGGCCGTCATCGAGCGCGGCTTGGGTTGAAAATGTGACCCGAAGAGACTATTTTGGACTTGGGGCGAGGCGGGTTCACGTAACGACTCTGACAGAAGTCTCGCTGATAGGCAATGTGATTTTACGAACCGGGCAAGTAACGGAGGCCGATTGAGTTCGTTAAGTGATAAGATTGCACATGCACGGAGATTGGGGGAGGGAGCGGTCGCTCTCTCCCTTCTTCCGTATCAGAATGTCGCGGCGCTCTTGCGGGCGCAAGTGGCCGCTCGGCCGGATCAACCGTATCTGATCTTCTACGACGATGCGGGCACGCGCTACTCGTGGAGCTATCGCGAGTTCGCCGAATTGGTATACAGGACGATACGACTGCTCCAGGCGCACGGCATCGGGCGCGGCGACCGCATCGCGACGGTTTCACACAATCACGCGGAAACGGTGCTGCACTATGTCGCCGCGTGGACGATGGGCGCGGTGGTTGTGCCTGTCAATTTGGGCGAGACGGATGACCGTGTGGAGTACATTCTGGCGAATTCGGATACCAAGCTTGCCTTCGTGCGCGCACCGTATCTTGAACGCATCGCGCATTTGCGCGAGCGGCTGCCACTCTTCAAGACGATTGTGCAAACGGGCGGCGCGGCGCAGGCGGACTATCACCACTTCACGAACGAACTGGAGCGCTATTCGGGCGCGCCGCTCGATTTTCCCGAGGTTGGCCTTGAAGATGATGTGCTGATCGTCTACACGTCAGGCACCACAGGCAATCCGAAGGGCGTCGTGCTCGTCCAGCAGAATTTGCTGACGGACGCGCAGGGGATTTCGGCATGGCACGGCTTAACCGCGGGCCAGCGGATGATGTGCGTCCTGCCGATACATCACGTGAACGGCACAGTGGTGACCCTGATGACCCCGCTCTACTACGGGGGCACAGTGGTGCTCAATCAGAAGTTTTCCAGCCCGCATTTCTTCGAGCGCATCGCGCAGGAGGATGTCCAGGTGGTCAGCGTCGTGCCGACGCTGCTGCAATTCCTGCTGCACGAGAAGAGCCTGGACGGTCAGCAACTTTCACTCCCGAACTTCCGTCATATTATCTGCGGGGCCGGGCCGCTGACCGTGGAACTGGCCGCGGCGTTTGAGGATCGGTTCCGGCTGCGGATCGTTCACGGGTACGGGTTGTCGGAGACAACCTGTTATTCATGTTTTCTGCCGGTGGAGCTGTCGGATGGCGAACATCGGCAGTGGCTGCGGGAATTTGGCTTTCCGTCCATCGGTGTTCCGATTCCGCAGAACGAGATGGAGATTCACGACGACAAGGGGCAGGCGCTGGCACCGGAGCAGAAGGGCGAGATCGTGATTCGCGGCGTCAATGTAATGAAGCACTATTTCGCGGCGCCGGAGATCAACGAGAAGACGTTTGAGTTCGGTTGGTTCCGGTCGGGCGACGAAGGATTTTACAAGCTCGATTCAGCCGGCCGCAAGTTTTTCTTCATTACGGGTCGCATCAAGGAGCTGATTATTCGCGGCGGCGTGAACATATCGCCCTTTGAGATTGATGAGGTGTTGGCCAAAATTCCGGGGATAGACAAGGGGATGGCGGTCGGCTTTGAGAACGACTGGTACGGTGAAGAGGTTGGCGCGTACGTCTGCTTAAAGCCCGGCGCGCAGCTTACCGAATCGGAGATCATCGCGTTCTGTCATGGCGAGCTGCAGCCGCACAAGTGCCCGAAGGTGGTGGTGTTCGGCCACGAATTCCCCGTAACATCTACCGGAAAATACCAGCGCAACAAGTGCAAGCACCTGTTTGCGGCATACAAGTCTGACCAGTTTCCACGCAAATCAGCATAGAAGGACCCACTCATGATTCAGCGTTTGGCATTGTTACTCCTTGTCGGCTGCTCGGCGGCATTCGCCAATCCGCCGGCCACGCTGCTGTCTGAAGGACAGTATATACCGGACATCGCGACGTTTTTGCAGATCAGCAATTGGAGCCCGGCGGGCAACAGTTGGGACGGCAAGGACGTGTATGTGATGTCGTCGGCGTCGGGTGAATCGCAGGTGTATCGCATCACAGAAAACGGCTGGCCGTATCAGTTGACGACGTTTGAAGACGGCATCGAGGGCTTTGATCTCGCGCGCAACGGCCATGTCGCGATAATCTCGGCATCCGTCGGCGGCGACGAGAATTCCCAGCTTTATCTAATGGACGTCAAGACAGGCCAGATTCTCAAGTTGACGAATCAGCCGAAGGTGCAATTCGGCTCAGTGGTCTGGCAGCGCGACGATTCGAAGATATTCTACACGTCAAACGAAGAGAACGGAACGGATTTCTTCGTCTACGAAATGAACATTACGACCGGCGCGACGAAGAAAATTTTTGACGGCGTCAAGGGCACGAATTACATTGCCGAGCTGTCGGACGACGGCAAGCAGATGATTATCGGCACCTATACGTCGAATGTCAACAACGATCTGCACCATTTGGACTTGACGACGGGCAAGTGGACGACGTTCACTAAGGACAAAAGCGACGTGATTTACGGTTCGATCACGCTGCTGCCTGACAACAAGAACATCTGGCTGGTCTGCAACGACAATCCGGAAGGGATGTCGCGATTGGCCAAGATGACATTGGGCTCGCCGAAGGTGACGTTCGTGAGTGACGGTTGGCTGGACCCGAAGTGGGAATGCGAAGGCGTGGGTTTCTCGCGCGACTACAAGTACATGGCGGGTTCGACGAATGAAGACGGTTGGGGCCGCATGAAGGTGCGGGAAGTGGCGACGGGCAAGGAGGTCAAGCTGCCGAAGCTGGACGGATTTTTGAACGTCGCGGGATTCGTAGAGACGGGCGAACTGATACTTTCGTTTTCGAGTCCGACTAAAGCGCCGGATGTCTACCGCTGGAATCCGCAGACGGAGCAGTTGACGCAGCTCACGCAATCCATGTATGCCGGCATTGATCCGAAGCTGTTTCGAGATCCGGTCTTGGTGCGCATGCCGAGCTTTGACGGTTTGGAGATCTCCGGGTTTCTCTATCTGCCCGCATCGTATGAAGAAGGCAAGCCTGTGCCGTTCATTGTCGAAGCGCACGGCGGACCGGAGAGCCAATTCCGTCCGGGTTTCATTCGCAATTTCCAATACATGATGCTGAACGGTTACGGTATCCTCGCGTTGAATCCGCGCGGATCGTCAGGCTATGGCCGCGAGTTCCTCGCCATGGACAATTATAAGAAGCGCAAGGACTCGCTGAAGGATTACAAGGCCGCGACAGATTGGCTGATCGCGCGGGGCTACACGCAGCAGGGTATGATTGCGATTCGCGGCGGCAGCTATGGCGGCTATGTGGCCATGGGCATGATCACGGAATATCCTGATCTCTACAACGCGGCGGTGAACAATGTCGGCATCGTGAACTTCCAGACTTTCCTTGAGAACACCGCACCGTACCGCCGCGCGCTGCGGGAGGCGGAGTACGGCCCGCTCACCGATCCGGAGTTTTTGCACGAGATTTCGCCGATTCACAAGGCTGATTTAATTAAGACGCCGTTATTGATCGTGCACGGAGCGAATGATCCGCGTGTCCCCGTCGGCGAAGCGCGGCAGATCGCGGCGAAGCTCGCCGAGCTGGGCACGCCGTGCGACACGCTGATCTTCGCCAATGAAGGTCACGGTTCGGCCAATCGCGAGAACGTCATCGCCGAGTACCGCAAGCAGGTCGAGTTCTTCGACCAGCATTTGAAAGGGATACGCAAGCCGGAAGCCAAAGAGTAGCACCGGCGCCGTTTGACACGAAAAAGCCCGACTCGTTTGAGCCGGGCTTTTCGTTGTTATTTGGGCAGACGTTCGTGCCACCAGCGCAGAATGTCGGGCAGGCGTTTGCGCCACGATGCTTCGTCATGTTCGCCCTCGGGGTCTATCAGGACGCGGGCACGGGCGCCGTTTGAATTGAGCAGGCGGCCGCACTCGCGCACGGCCTCAATCATCTGCTCGGAGAGACCGCGGAAGCCGCCGAATTCGCGTTCGCCGTAGTCCAGCCAGAAGCGCACGTCGCCAGAGAAGGTCGTCGCAAGTTTCAGGATGCGGCCGCCGGCGATGTTCATTGAAGGGCTGAGACACAACGCCGTGCTAAAGACATCGGGGCGCGTTAGTCCCGCATAAAGTGAGATCAGGCCACCCAGGGACGAGCCACCGACGGCTGTGCACTCCCGCGCAGGCAGTGTGCGGTACTGTGCATCAATTTGCGGCTTAATCGTCTGCACAATGAAACGGACGTAGCGCTCACCCCAGCCTCGCGATCGGCGGAAGTCATCCTCCCACGGTGAGTACTCGTGCATGCGCGATAGCCCCATATTGGGAATACCGACGACGATATGGCGCAGGTTTTCGCGTTCCGCGAGCTCCGTGGAGACTTCATCCACGCCCCACTCGTGGTTGTAGGCCTCGACTTCATCAAACAGGTTTTGTCCATCGTGGAGATACAGGACGGGATAGCGTTCGGATTTGCGCGCGTCGTATTCGGGCGGCAGCCAAACGTAGATGTCGCGGATGCTGCCGAGCTGCGGCGAAAAGATGTCCCGGATCACGCGCAGATCGCCGACGACGGTATGCGTCGGACGCCAGGCGGCGGCCGCGGGATGCACATCACACCAACCGCCGATTTGGAGCGTCAGAGTCCCGTTGGAGTGGTCGCTTGTCCAAACGCGATTGTCAATCTGTTTGCCCTGGGCGGAGCACTCCACAGAATCCCACGAACCGCGCGTGAATTTGAACTCGGCGCGTTCGAGGTCGTTTGGCAAGTCAAAGCGGAACGTGCCGTCGGGCGCTGACTTCAGGCGCGACAGCGGATGGCCGGGCGACCATCCGTTGAAATCGCCGGCGATAAAGAGCGGCGCGCCCGCAGGTGTATCGGCGGGCGCGCGGATAATAATAACGGAAGTTTTCTCGGACATTCGGTTAGAGCTGTGCGAGGCGATCGTGCTCGGTCTTGCACCAATAGGCGATCAGCCCGCGATAGTGCGCGATGAACTGTTCCTGTTCATGCGCGGGGAAGGAGCGGCGGCAGCGTTCGATCAGAATGTTATCCCATTCTCCCGACTGGAAGAAATCGAGCGTAAGTTGATCGAGCTGCGCGAGGTGCGACGCGCAGAACACGTCGAAGCGCTCGGCCTCGAAGTAGCGCTGCGCGAGATCGTGATAGAGATCGAGCTTCTCGCTGAACGGAATGTCGCGGTCGGCGATAGCGAAATAGTCGCGCGTCTGCAAATCAATGCGCGTCTTGCGTGCGGTGACCGCGCAGTAGAGCGACCAGCGCACGAGTGCCTTGATTGCCCACGGGAAGTAGTAGTGCAGTGACACCAGCGACGTATCGGGAACGGCGTTGGCGAAGTCGATCGGATAGATATCCTTACCGCGCAGGAGCGACTCGCACGAGTTGTATTCCCAGCCGAAGAACGCGTTGATGATGCGCGTCAATTTCGTTAAGTACTCGCCCTGATACTCGTTCAGGAAACCGTGTTCGATGCGATAGCGATTATGCAGCGGCTGATCAGGATCATAGCGCATCGGCAGGATTTGCGGGCCGCAGCCCAGGCAGCGGCAGAAGACTTCGTAGTCAGTGATGCCCTTCTGAATGTGCATGGTCTGCTTGCCGGATTCGTCATAGGCCCGCTGCAGATCGTGACGGTTCCGGATATGCGACACGCCGCGCCAGCCGCCGCCGTCATAGGGTTTCATGAACACTGGATAGCCGCCGGTCTTGGCGACGATATCTTCAAGATCGAACATCTTGTGATAGGTTTCCGTCGTGACTTTCACACGGTCGTCTTCGGGATCCCACTCTTTTTGCGGGATCATCCACGTTTCGGGAATGTCGAATCCGAGGCGAATCATCACGCAGTAGGCCGAGTGTTTCTCCATGGACTGAAACGTGAACGGATTGTTGACGGTATGGGAATCGTTGACGAGCGCGGCTTTCTTGAGCCACTCGCGCACCGTCATGTGCCAGTATCCCAAGCGGTCAATGATGACGTGGCGCAGGACCGGTTCGCGCAGGCTGAACGGTTCAATCGTCAGCCGTTCGACTTCAAAGTCAAAGCGGCGGCCCTGGTAGTTCAGATGCGATCCGAGTTTTTTGATCAGGGCTTCATAGGCCAGCGGCCAGGCGTATTCGTTGCCGAGCGTCAGACCGATGCGGCGCAGCGTGTGCGGAAGATTGTCGGGGTGAGACATGCGTGTGTGAAAGATTAGTCAATCTGCGGAATATAGACGGAGATCATCCGGCGCCACGACGGCCAATCGTGCGGCGTGTCGGCGCCCCACAGATCGAGATGGTGCGCGATACCCTTGTCATTCATGATAGCCGAAATGCGCTTGGTCTGGTCAATGCAATTGCCTTCCCACGCGCCTTGCCCGACGACGAGGGCGATCTTGATGCGGCGGATAGCTTCCAGCGTGTCATGATCGGTCAGATTGGGCAGGTAGTCCATCGGATTCTGAAAATAGAAGCTGTCGTCGTAATAGCCGCCCAGTCGCTCGCGAATGTCGTAGTTGCCGGACAGACAGAGCACATGGCTGAAATTCCACGGGTATTTAAGCGCGAAGTTCAGCGTGTGATACGCGCCGAAGCTTGATCCGGTCGCCGCGATGCGCATATTAGGCGAGTGGCAGTGCGCGTGAATGAAGGGAAAGACTTCGTGAGTGATATACTGCTCGTAGTAGCCGTGCGCTTTGACGCGCAAGTCGGGCGACATTCCTTTATTGAACCAGCTTTCAGAGTCAATGCCATCCACGCAGAAGACTTTGACGCCGCCGGCCTCGATAGTGCCGCGAATCGTCTCGATCATGTGATTGCATTCGTAATCGAAGAAACGGCCTTGGGCCGACGGGAAGACGAGCAGGGGTCGGCCGTAATGCCCGAAGGCGAGCAATTCCATTTCGCGGCCCAGGGCCGGACTGTACCATTTGTGATATTCGCGCTGCATAAGAAGTAAAAAAGTGTGAAGGGAACGGAAGTAGAAGGAAGAGCGCGTTAAGCGGCGGCGGCCGGTTTGACGCGCAGGAACAGGAAGCCCGAGGCCGCGATGAAGGCGCAGGCTGCGCCGAGTAGGAACGGCGTGTCGGCGGAGACGTTTTCCCATAGCCATCCGGCTGCGAGGCTGGCGATGAGGGCGAGCATGCCGGTGATCATGCTAAAGAGTCCGATCGCAGTGGCTTTGACGTCGGGCGCAACGACGTTGGCGATCAGCGCCCGGAAAACCCCTTCGGTCAGCGCGGCATACAATCCATAGGCGGCGAACAGCGCGAAGACAAGCCAGCGCGAATCCAGGGCGGCGAAACCGAAGTAGACCAGCGCGTAGATGAACAGTCCGACGGCAATCAGCAGCTCTTTGGGCAACCGGTCGGCCAGTTTACCCACCGGCCACGCGGCGAGTGTGTAACTGAGATTGTAGAGCAGGTAGCCAATCAGCACTTGCGTCACGGTCAGGCCGCCGTCACGCGCCTTGAGGATCAGAAAGGCGTCGCTGCTGAAACCGAGATAAGCGATAGACGCCAGACCGACAATCCACCAGAACGATTTGCCAAGGGGTTTGCGCCCGGTCGGCGCCATGCCCGGGGAGGCGCTCTGCTCGCGGCGCGGCTCGCGGACGAAAAAGATGATCAGGACGCCGAGCAGCGCAGGCAGGAACGCGAGCCAATAGAGATTACGCAGGAGAATTTCGGGCTTGCCCGTACCGCCGAAACGCTCCATGATCAGGAGCGTCACCGCGACGCCAAGCAGCGCGCCCGCCGTGTCCATGGCCCGATGCAAACCGAATGCGCGTCCGCGCAACGCGGCGGGCGTAACATCGGCGATCAAGGCGTCCCGCGCGCTGCTGCGTACGCCTTTGCCCAACCGGTCGAGAAAGCGCGCGACGAGCACGAACAGCCACGAGCCGGCCAGCGCGATCAGTGGCTTGGCGAATGCGGACAGCGCATAGCCGACGAGGATGAAGCGCCGACGTCGGCGAATGCGATCCGAATACCAGCCGGAGAGACCCTTAAGAATGCTCGCGGTCGCTTCGGCAACGCCTTCGATCACGCCGACGACGCCGGGCCCCGCGCCGAGCACGGTGGTCAGGAAGATCGGCGTCACGGCGTAGAGCATTTCGCTCGACACATCTGTAAAAAACGAAACCCAACCGAGGCGCTTGACTTCGGGAGAGAGTCTGTCGCTCACGGACGCACCTTAGGCGCGCTTGACGCTCTCGTGGAATTCGTTGACGACGGACTCGACGACGGCCGGGAAGCTCTCGGTCTTGCGGTAAACGGCGCGCTGGCGGTCGTAGCTTCCGCCGCGATCAATGATCGTGGCGATGTGGTTCAGCTCTTCGAGACAATTCTGCTGAATGGCGTACGGCGTAAGGGCCTTGACGAGCAACTGCAGGTCATCCCGCATATGGCGCGTGGTGCCGTCGTCGGAGTGGACGATATCGGCGTCGAGCCCCCAGCGCGTGGCGCGCCACTTGTTTTCCTTGATGAACCAGTAGCGATGAATCGGCAGCTCTTCGCCGTTGTCATAGAGGTCTTCGAGGTAGCAGACGAGACATTGCGACATCGCCACGAGCGCGAGCACGTCGTCAAGATCGGGTGTGCCGTCGCACACGCGGATTTCCAGCGTGCCGAATTTTGGATGCGGGCGCACGTCCCACCAAATTTCCTGAATGGACTGAATCGCGCCGGCGTGAATCAGAGTCTTCATGAAACGCTGGAACTCGGCCCAATTGAGCATGCGCTGCGGCAGTCCGGCGGTGGGCATCGCTTCGAACACTTTGATGCGTGAGGAGGCGAGTCCGGTCTCCTCGCCCATGAAATAGGGCGACGCGGCGGACAGCGCCAGGAGATGCGGGAGAAACGTCGTCATCGCATTGAAGATGGCGATCGCTTTTTCAGCGGACTTCACGCCGACGTGCACATGCAAACCCATGATCATGGCGCGGCGGGCGGGCCACTGCATGCGGTTGACCAGATTCACATAGCGCGGATTGTCGGTAATAACCATCTCTTCCCACTGCGAGGTGGGATGCGTGGCGACGAAGCACGTGGTCATGCCCAAGCGGTTGGCAGCGGCCTCGACGATACGGAATTTGTCTACGAGTTCGCGTTTGACATCAGCCACGGTTCGGCATGGCGACGTGATGACCTCGATGATGCTGCGCAGCATTTCCGGTTTGGCCCACTCATTGGGACCGAGTTCGGCCAACAGTTCCGGGGCGCGGTTGACGACGCGCCAGGTCTTCGGATCAATCAGCAACAGTTCGCACTCGACGCCCAGCGTGGGTTCGGGCGAGCCTTTGAAAATCAGAGCCATAGGGGAAAGTAAGGGGTAGGGAAGCGGAAGTTCAGCTGACAGTCAATCAAAAAAGATACGGAATGACTCCTCGGAATTCAACCGTTCAACCGAAGATTTCTCATCTCCGCAGCGTCAGCGGATCGGTGGCCTTTCACCTTGGTTCAGGAAGTTGTATATTACGGGGTTATCCACATTAGGCAGCCACGCGGTCCAGAATGCCTCAATTCAGACTGAAGAGTATTTTTCCGGTGCCCGCGGCCGAGCTGTTCGCGTGGCATATGCGGATAGGGGCCCTTGAGCGCCTCACTCCACCGTGGTCGGCGATCAAGGTCACGTGGGGTGACGAGCAAGTCCGTGAGGGCAGCCGCCGCGAGCTGCTGGTGCCCGCCGGCCCGTTCCAGATGAAATGGCTGGCCAAGCATCACAGCATTGTCGAGGGACGGCAGTTCATTGACGAGCAGGAACGCGGGCCATTTCGCAAGTGGGTTCACCTGCATCTGTGCACGGATCGCGATGACGGCCGCAGCGAATTGGAAGACCGGATTGACTACGAGTTTCCGCTGGGGAAATTCGGAGCGCTGGCAGGCAGATCGCAGGTTGACTGGATGGTAAACACCTCGTTCCCATGGCGGCACGAGCGCACGTGGATTGACTTGACGCGCCACGCGAAGTTTGCAGGTCAGCCACGGCTGAAGGTGGCCGTTACCGGAGCGTCCGGGCTGATCGGCCAAGGATTGACGCACTTCCTGACAACCGGTGGTCACGCCGTCACACCGTTAGTGCGATCACGCGGCGGCGCAGGAATCTACTGGAATCCGGAACTCGGGGAAATTGAGACGGAGAAGCTCGAGGGCTTTGATGTCGTGGTGCATTTAGCGGGGAAGAATGTCGGCGGCGGGCGCTGGAGCGACCGCGTTAAGCGCGAGATTCTGAACAGCCGTACGCGCGGCACGCGCCTGATCGCCGAATCGCTGGCCAAGCTGAAGCAGCCGCCGAAAGTTCTGATCAGCGCGTCCGGTACGGGTCTCTATGCGCCGGGAACGGCTCCGTTAGCCGAGGACGGGCCACAGGGGCCGGGCTTTCTCGCCGATGTGGTCCGTGCGTGGGAGGCGGCTGCCGATCCAGCGCGGTCGGCTGGCATTCGGGTGGTGCATCCGCGCATCGCCATGGTCCTCTCGGGTTGGGGTGGTGCCCTCCCGAAGTTGCTCCTCCCATTCAAACTGGGGCTCGGGGGCCGGATCGGCACCGGGCGCCAGCAGATGAGCTGGATTCACCTCGACGACCTCCTCGCGGTGTTTTTGTGGGCAATGTACGACGAACGGCTGGTGGGCCCTGTAAATGTGGCTTCAGGTCAAACGCTAAGCAATAAAGAATTTACGGAGACCCTTGGGCGAGTTTTACGCAGACCCACGTGGGCTCCGCTTCCGGAATTTGTTGTAAATACTATCTTTGGTGAGATGGGTCGGGAGCTCCTGCTGGGTAGCCTGAATGTCCAACCAGCGAAGCTGGCGGCAGTCGGTTTTCGCCCCTGGTTCGATTCACTGGAAGCGGCGCTACGGTTTGAAACCGGCAAGCCGTTTCGGCACGCTCCTCCCTTCCACCCTGCTCCATTGCCACAAAGCGGGGCAAACGGGTATCTAATCTCATGAGCTTGCGTGGCCGCTGGACCGATTGCCGCAGGGCCGAAGCTCCGGAAGCATCTCGCCCCTGTGAGGCAGTTCAAGAATCCTGCCGCCGTGACTTCTGACTTCAGACTTCATATTTCAAACTTTCCAATTCACTTTCCCGCACGGAGAAGAACATGAAACGCACTTGGGTGCTGTTGGTAATGCTGGGCTTGCTGTCATCTGCAGCGCTGGCTCAGAAAATCAAGATTGAGAAACTCGACGACCTGCCGCGGCATACGTATAAGATTGATCAGTCGGTTGTGTCGTTCATCGAGGACGACGCCGCGATCAAGAAGCTCGCCGCCGAAGTCAAGGAAGACATTCTGGCCGATCTCGAGAAGTACGAGATTTCCGACAAGGCGACGCTGCAAGGAATGTACGCGAGTCTGGGTACGATTGCCATGATCGAGAACGATTGGGCGCGCTACCTTGAATATGTGAACCTTCGCATCGCGCTTGAGGACAAGGAAGCCGCCAAGCACACGACGGCGATGGTGGGCCGGGCGATTGCCAAGGCGCAGCTTAAGGGCAACGAGAACTACGATCAGAATGTTGACAAGGAAATCCGCTCGATGCTGGCCAACATGCCTTACGAGGTTGTGGAAGCCAACGTCAAGGCGCAGAAGGGCTCGGCCGAGATGGCTTCGCCGGCAGTCGTGGTCGGTGGCTTGGAAGCCGGTTTGCAGCCGCAGTTGGATTTGACGAATGGTGAGATGACGCAGGATAATGCAATAGGCCTGTTGAGCCCGTACTTTACTCTGCGCTATTACATTCCCAAGAAGCAGATTTTCATTGCGGCGCTGTCGGAGTATATTGACGCTCACAACGTGCAGAAGGCCGACATCTGGGCCGACCGCAACGTGGACCTGCCCAAGGGCGGCAGCTACAAGCCCGTGACGCTGGCGGTCTGGGATTCGGGCGTGGACTATAATATTTTCGGACCGCTTGGTCAGATGTGGGTCAACGACAAAGAAGTCGCGGGCAACAACAAGGATGACGACCAGAACGGATTCGTGGACGACGTGCACGGCATCGCCTGGGATCTGCACTCGAACAAGGAGACTTCCCTGCTGTTCCCGATTGGCAACTACGAGATGAAGGCCGACGAAGATCAGATGCGCCGTTGGATGAAGGGTCTGGGCGATGTGCAGTCGGCCGTTGAGAGCGACGAGGCGACTGAGATCAAGAAGTACATCTCGACGCTGAAGCAGGAAGACGTACAGCCGTTTATCGAGGCGATTGGTCTTTACGGCAACTACTGCCATGGCACGCACGTAGCAGGTATCGCGGCGGCGGGCAATCCGTATTGCCGGATTCTGGGCGCGCGTCTGACGTTTGACCATCGCATTCAGCCGGAGACGCCGACGATTGAGCAGGCGACGAAGGATGCGGCGGCGCTGGTTGAGACGATTGATTACTTCAAGAAGAACGGCGTGCGCGCGGTCAACATGAGCTGGGGCGGTTCGCTGTCGAGCATTGAATCTGCGCTGGAAGCGAACAACGCGGGCGGCACGGTGGAAGAGCGCAAGGCGTTGGCACGCAAGATCTATACGATTGGCGACACGGCGTTTAAGAACGCAATTATGAACGCGCCGAACATTCTGTTCATCACCAGCGCGGGCAATTCGAACCTCGACAACGAATTTGCCGAGTTCTATCCGTCGAGCTATGATCTGCCGAACATCATTTCGATTGGCGCGGTGGATCAGGCCGGCGAAGAGACGAGCTTCACGAGCTTTGGCAAGGTGGATGTTTATGGCAACGGCTTTGAAGTGTTGAGTTATGTGCCCGGCGGCACGCAGATGAAGCTCAACGGTACTTCGATGAGTTCGCCGCAGGTGTTGAATCTGGCCGGCAAACTGCTGGCCATCAATCCGAATTTGACGGCATCGCAGTTGCGCGACCTGATCATCAACGGCGCGGACGAGCAGAAGGCCGGCGACCGCACGGTCAAGCTGATGAACCCGAAGAAGTCGTTGGAGCTGGTGGCGAAGAGTTAGTTGATGATTGCGGGCGGAATGCCTTCCGCCCTTGCAGAAATGGACGGGCCGGTCAACTGACCGGCCCGTTTTTTGTTCTGCTCTCCCCCATTCAGCATTCATCATTTCAAAAGCATCACCTTTTGTGTCACGATGCGCTCGCCTGCTCGGGCTGATACGAGATATACTCCGGTTGCGAGGTTTGTTCCATCGAGGGCGAACTCGGCATGACCGTTTTCTGCGTTCAGTTCGCGCATCATCACCTCCTGCCCGAGCAGATTGTGCACGAGCAACTCCGCGTGATAAATGTGCGGCGGCAAGGTTAGTGTGATGTGGGTTGAGGAATTGAAGGGGTTGGGGAAGGCATGTAGTTCATACTCGTCTACTGATACGTATTCCTGCGGGCCAAGGCCTACTGCCGTCGTGTCAATTGATGTTACGATTCGATAGCCCGGCTGAAGCAGACCCCTCCGGTACCAAAGAGTTCTGCCATCGTTCGCGATACACGGATTCATCTCGGTTTGCTCCGAGTTGACGGGTGCAGGTAACTGCACGCCTTCTGCCCAAATTGAGTCAACAAGTTCGCTCACCCAAATGTCACCCCCATTCGGTCCAAGTTTGAAGTAGTACAACTTGCGGTTATCCGGCGACAGGCTCGGATGTTCTTCCTCCCGCGCCGTGTTGATGTTTGGCCCGAAACTAATCTTCGGCCCCCATGTGCCGTCCGACTGGCGTTGACAGAAGTATAGATTGTGACTTGCGGCCTCTGGTGGGTTTTGCCCCGCTATAAGCAGCATCGAACCGTCACGGCTAATCCCCACCGACCACTCGCGGCCAGTGCCGTTGACATTCGGCCCTGCGTTTAATGCGGGTCCCCAGCCCGTATCTGTGCGAACACAATAGTAGATGTCCATCCACCCAAAGCCATCTCCCCGCTCATCACTGTTGCTCGTGAAATACAGCGTATCGCCCGACGGGCTTTCGCACATTGAGGTTTGTGTATTGGAGGCATTTATATGCGGTGGCAGGGCGGCCCATTGGCCCCATTCTCCATTGACGCTGTCTCGCTCTGTCCATCCGACAAAAGCCAAGCCTGCCGAAAGATAGAGCCGTAAGCCATCATTGCTGATCCAAACGGCTGTCATGGCCGTGCCGAAATCAGGCTCCATTGGCTCAGGTTCCGTCCATTGCGCAAACACCACTTGCGCACACAACAAAAACACGAACCCCACCCGCTTCAGAAGACTGAATACAGATAGAATTCGCGTTGTCATTTTCGTGGCCTGGACGGGAAAATAGAAAATATCAAATAGAAAAGCGAGCAGGTGGAAGTGGAGGCGCTTGGGTGCTTGACCCCCCTTTTATCCCCCCAGAGGACTGAGGGGAAACAGAACCCCCCTTTGTCCCCCCGCGCATCGCGGGGGGAGAGCGGAAGCCCTTCTTAGTCCCCCCAAATTTCGCGGCGAAATTTGGGGGGAAAACAGAAGCAGAGGAACTACCCCAGCATCCAATCCACCGCGGCCTTGCAATGGATGACGGTGGTGTCGTAGGCAGGTAAGGGGCAGGCTTCGGGTTTGATGAGCATGGGGATTTCGGTGCAGCCGAGGATGACGCCTTGCGCGCCGGCGGTCTTGAACGATTCCATGATGCGCAGATATTCCTGGCGCGTTTCGTCAGTGAAGATGCCTTGACCGAACTCGTGGACGATGGTGTTGTGAATCCAATCGCGCACGGGTTCTTCGGGGACGACGATTTCGATATTGGCTTTGGCCATGATCTCACGGTAGAACGGCTGCTCCATGGTGAAGACTGTGCCGAGCAAAGCGACGCGCGACTGGCCTTGTTTGGAAATTTCGCGGGCGGTGGCCTCGACGATGTGAATCAAGGGAATGCCGATGGAGTCCTGCACGGCGGGGGCGGCCATGTGCGGTGTGTTGGCGCAGAGCATCAGCCCGTCGGCACCGGCAGCCTCGAGTTTCTGGGCGATCCGGCTCAGGAATCGCTCGGATGCGGGCCAGCCGCCGGACTGGTTGTCATGATAGAACTCGTGGAAATTCATCGAATAGAGAATCAGTCGCGCCGCTTGCAAGCCGCCCAGCCGCTCGGCGACCATCGCATTGATGAGCTTGTAGTAGTCCACCGTGGAGTGCCAGGTGGTGCCGCCGATCAGACCGAGTGTTTTCATTGGGGGAAATCCGTATATTGCCGTTTGTTCAATCTACGGAAACGCGTTCGGAAAGACAATTGGCGGGAGAAGAGTTGTGAAGGGACTACTGTTTGGCGGCGAGAGCCTGAAGTCGGACGCCGCGAATTTCGGGCTGTTGGTGATGCGGTTGATTACCGGACTGAGCATCGCGTTGGCACACGGGTTGGGCAAGATGCCCCCCTCAGAGAAATTTATCGAAGGCGTGGCGAAGATCGGCTTCCCGTATCCCGATGCGTTCGCGTGGGCGGCGGTGATTAGCGAGTTGGTTGGCGGATTTTGCATCGCGCTTGGGTTGGGCACCCGGGTGTGGGGATTTTTGCTGTCGTTCACCATGGGCACGGCACTCTTCAAGCATCTTGGTGCAGGCGATGGGAATTGGGAAAAGGCAGCCATCTACCTTGCGAGCTTCGCCGCCCTCATGTTCATCGGCGGCGGGAAGTACGCAGCGGACCGGAGGTTTGTCTGACCCGTATCCCGGGACCGTCCCCTTTGTACGGAGGACGGCGGCCAGTAAACAACGAGGCGACCTTGCGGTCGCCTCGTGCAGTTTCGTGATTTTACGAAATGGGCGTTTCGATTGGCCTACTGATTGCCTAAGATAATCGGCAGGCCGTCCTTGCCGGAGCCCACGACCACGACCTTGGCATTGGTGGAAGTTGCTAATTTTTCAGTAGCTTCGATGCCTTTCCAGCGCAAGAACTGGTCATTCAAACCGAGTGAGACGATCTTCTGGAAGTCGGCGATACCCTGCGCTTCGATGCGCTTGCGGTCGGCTTCCTGGGACTCTTTGGTCAGGATGAACTCCATCCGCTGAGATTCCTGCTCGGATTGGAGCTTGGCCTCGATGGACGCGGTCAGGTTGGGCGGCAGGCTGACCTGCCGGAGCGGCGTGGCTTCAATGGTAATGCCTCTCGGGGCGACGGCCTTTTCAAGCTCATCCTTGATTTGCTGGGCCAGCACCTCCCGCTCGGAGGTGTACAGCGCCCGGGCCTCGTACCCGGCGGTGACGCCGCGGGTCAAAGAGCGGAAATTGGGTTCCAAGATGATGGTCTGATAGTCGGGGCCGATGGTCTTGTAGACTTCCGCCGCAGTCTCGGGGTTCAAATGGTAGAGCACAGATACTTCGAGAGTAACGGACAGACCCTCTTTCGAGGGGACGACCATAACTTCTTTTTTCTCCTGAGTTTTCACGGAGAATTTGTGGACGGCAGAGAGCGGATTGCGGAAATTGATACCGGGCTTCAGCGTTTCAGCCGACACGTTGCCGAAGAAATCCACGACGCCGACGTGACCGGCGGGGATCACGGTGAAGCAGCGCAGGACGATGATCACCAATATGATCGCACCAAAGATGCGCAGGACCATCCCGGGGCTGGGGCCAACTCGCATATCTTGCATGGGAACTCCTATTAAAATGGATAAAAAGCTGTAAAATGGGGGGTTCTTTAAGATGGGGACAATGGCGTTCAGAAACAAGGGGATGAAGTGTTAGTCCCTTCACATTTTCGGACGCCGTGTCGGCGTCTTGCCACTGGCGAAACCGTCCGTCAGCTTGAGATTCCGGGGGGAAATTCGTAAACTCTATGCTTCGGGGCGATGCGGGCGGTGCCCCCACAGCCGGGCGCGCTCTCGCGGCGCTATCGGACTTATTTTCAGCAAACGGCAGACTCACAAGATAACCACATGGCAGACCTCTCCTTTCTGGTGAATGCGGATCCCGCGGTGATTGACGATATTTACGAGAAGTATCGCCAATCTCCGGACGCCTTGGATCAAGGTTGGCGGCGCTTTTTCGAGGGCTTCGAGTTTGCGCGATCGCTCAACGGGCACACTCCGGCACAGGCACCTGAAGAATTCGAGAAGGAATTCAAGGTCATCAACCTGATCGGCGCCTATCGGCAGCGTGGTCATCTGTTCACAAAGACCAATCCGGTTCGCAAGCGCCGTGACTACAGCGGCAAGCTCACACTTGAGAATTTTGGTTTGACCGAAGGCGATCTGGAGACGACTTTTCAAGCGGGTCGCCGCGTGGGTCTTGGTCCGGCGACGCTGCGCGAGATTATACGACTGCTGGATGAGACGTATTGTCATTCGGTCGGCGCGGAGTTCGTGTACATGCGCGATCCGAAGGTTATCGAGTGGCTGCAGGACCGCATGGAGCATTCGCGCAACCGCCGGCCGTTCGCGATTGATCAGAAGCGCCACACACTGTCCCTGTTGACGCAGGCCGTCATACTTGAGAAATTCCTGCACCAGCGGTTTGTCGGGCAGAAGCGCTTTTCGAGCGAAGGTCTGGAGACGTTTGTGCCCGCCATGGATGCGATCGTCGAGCACGGCGCGCAGTTGGGCATATATGATTTCGTGATCGGCATGGCGCACCGGGGCCGTCTGAACATTTTGACGAATGTGCTGGACAAGGACTATCGGCACATCTTCAACGAGTTTGAAGGCAAGCAATACACGGACGCGCTGTTCTCGGGTGACGTGAAGTATCACCTCGGGCACTCCGTGGACAAGCGAACTCGCGGCGGCCATCCGGTGCATTTGGCCGTGATGCCCAATCCATCTCATCTCGAAGCGATTAATCCGGTGGTGGCGGGCGTCTGCCGCGCCAAAGCGGACTTGCGGCACGGCGGCGACTATCACAAGGTGCTGCCGGTTCTGGTACACGGCGACGCCGCGGTCGCCGGGCAGGGGATCGTGTATGAGCTATTGCAGATGTCGCAGGTGGACAGTGCCCGGGTTGGCGGCTCGCTGCATATCGTGTTGAACAATCAGGTCGGTTTCACGACGAACTACATCGAGGCGCGGTCGAGCACTTATTGCACGGACGTCGGTAAGACGACGTTGTCGCCGGTTTTCCACGTGAATGGCGACGATGTGGAAGCGGTGATTTACACGGTGGAGTTGGCGCTTGAATTCCGGCAGGAGTTCCAGCGCGACGTCTTCATTGACATTCTGGGCTATCGCAAGCACGGGCACAACGAAGGCGACGAACCGCGTTTCACGCAACCGGTGCTCTACAAGGCCATCGCCGCGCATCCAGATCCGATGCAGATCTACGCGCAGAAGTTGGCCGATGAGGGTTCCATTCCCGCGGGTGAATCGAAAGAGATCGAGCAGAAGTTCCGCGCCCGGCTTGACGGCGATTTCAAGACGGCCAAGGAAGTCTCAGAGACCATGGCCCCGAGTTCACTGAAGGACAAGTGGGAAGGTCTGCGCTTTGCGACGCATGATGATTTCCTGAAGTCACCTGCGACGGGCGTCGAATTAAAAGAGCTTAAGCGGATCGCGCAGGCGATTACAGCGCTGCCGGAAGATAAGAAGTTCTTCAACAAGGTTGAGCGCATCTTCGCGGACCGCCGCAAGATGATTAGCGAGGGGCGGTTTGATTGGGCGATGGGTGAGCTGTTGGCCTACGCCACGCTCTGCGAAGAGGGCCACAACGTGCGGCTGGCGGGACAGGACTCCAAGCGCGGCACATTCTCGCACCGCCATGCGATGGTGCGCGTTGAGGATTCTGACGTAGAGTACTACCCGCTTCAGCACATCAGTCCGAAGCAGGCGCGCTTTGAGGTGTGGAATTCGATCTTGTCGGAATACGGCGTGATGGCGTTTGAATACGGATACGCGATGGCCGCTCCGCAATCGCTGGTGTTGTGGGAGGCGCAGTTCGGCGACTTCTCGAACGGCGCGCAGATTGTGACGGACCAGTTTATATCGGCCGCCGAGCAGAAGTGGCGCCGCGCCAACGGGATGGTCTTGCTGCTGCCGCACGGTTCGGAAGGACAAGGCCCCGAGCATTCGTCGTGCCGCGTGGAGCGGTTCCTGGAAATGTGCGCGGGAGTGAATATGCAGGTCGTGGCGGGCACGTCGCCCGCGAACATGTTCCATGTCCTGCGCCGCCAGCTGCACCGCCCGTTCCGCACACCGCTGATTGTACTGACTCCCAAAAGTCCGCTGCGCCATCCGCTGTGCGTCAGTCCCATCGAAGATTTTGGTCCGGGCAAGAGCTATCAGGAATTGCTTGACGACGTTTGGACGAATCCTAAGCAGGTCAAGCGCGTGGTGCTGTGCATGGGCAAATTCTACTATGAGCTGATCAAGAAGCAGCGCGACGCCGATCGCAAGGACGTGGCGCTGGTGCGGCTCGAACAGATTTTCCCGTTGCCGGAGCCTCAACTAAAGGAATTGATCGCGCGCTATCCTCAGGCCGAATTCGTGTGGGCGCAGGAAGAACCGGAGAATCAAGGCTGCTGGCCGTTCTTGCATCGCAAGTTTGATTTTGCGCCGTTGAAGGTGCTTTCGCGGCCCGAGTTCTGCGCGCCGTCGGTCGGCTTCCCGGATTTGCATGACAAGGAACTCGCGGCGTTGGTCGAGCGCGTGTTTGAGATTTAACCGAAGAAAGTCAGATGATCGAAGTCAAAGTCCCGAGTCCGGGCGAATCCGTAAGCGAAGTCACGATTTCGAATTGGCTGAAAGCCGACGGCGCGTATGTGCAGAGCGGCGAAGAGCTGTTTGAAATCGAATCCGAGAAGGCCACGCTGTCGGTCTCGGCTGAAGCCAACGGTGTGTTGAAGATAATCATACCCGTGGGCACGACGATCAAGGTCGGTTCACTGGCTTGCACGATTGATGAAACGGCGTCGGCTGGCGCCGCACCGCAGGCAAGCGCGCCTGTTCCCGCGCCGCAGGCTGCCGCACCAGAGGCTCCGGCATCTGCGAGTGCGGCGATGAAAATCGCGTCGCCCGCGGCCGACAAGATATTGCGTGAAGCCGGCAAGTTGGCACAGGATGTTGCCAATGGCAGCGGCCGCGCGGGGCGCATCACAAAGGGTGACGCGCTGCGCGCAGTTGCGACGGGTCAGAGTGCGCCGGCGCCGGTGACCGCACCAGTCGTCGCCGCGCCTGCAGTATCAATTCCCGCGCCGCAAGCGAAGGCCGCTCCGTCCCACATGCCGCCGCAGGTCGCCAAGGTGGCCTATTCGGGCGAGCGGATCGAGCGCCGTGAAAAGATGTCACCACTGCGTCAGAAGGTGGCGGAACGCCTCGTCAGCGTGCGTCAGACAACCGCGATGCTCACGACGTTCAATGAAGTGGACATGTCTAATTTGATGCAGTTGCGTAAGGACTTCAAGGAGAAGTTTGAGCAGCAGCATGGAGTGAAATTGGGTTTCATGTCGTTCTTCACAAAAGCCGTGACCGAGGCCCTGCGCTATTTCCCGGCGGTGAACGCCTCGATTGAGGGGGACGAGATTGTCTACCACGATTACGTGGACATGGGCGTGGCCGTGCAGGCGCCCAAAGGTCTCGTGGTGCCAGTGATTCGCAACGCTGAGAGTCTGACGCTTGCGGAAATTGAAATGGAAATTGAACGGTTGGCGGCGCGCGCGCGCACCAATCAGTTGACGCTGGATGAAATGACGGGCGGCACGTACACGATTTCGAACGGCGGAGTATTCGGTTCGCTGATGTCTACGCCGATCTTAAATCCGCCGCAGAGCGCGATTTTGGGCATGCATAAGATCGAAGAGCGGCCGGTTGCGCTGAACGGTCAGGTGGTGATTCGCCCCATGATGTACGTGGCGATGAGTTACGACCACCGCATCATTGACGGTCGCGAGTCGGTCGGTTTTCTGGTGCGCGTCAAGGAATCGTTGGAAAATCCGGTGCGCATGCTGCTGCAAGTTTAGTGCGCGGTACATACAAATCAAATTATGAAGTACGATCTTGTTGTGATCGGTTCGGGGCCGGGCGGCTATGTTGCGGCGATTCGCGCCGCGCAGTTGAAGCTGAAGACGGCGATTATCGAGCGCTACCCGACGCTCGGCGGCACGTGTTTGAACGTGGGCTGTATTCCGTCCAAGGCGCTGCTCGACTCATCGGAACATTTTTATAACGCGCGAACGCATTTTGAGGCGCACGGCATCGGCGTGCCGGGTTTGAAGCTCGAGTGGGACACGATGCGGGGCCGAAAGGACTCGGTGGTGTCGGAAAACACGAAGGGCGTCGCATACCTGATGAAGAAGAACAAGATTGACGTGTTCTACGGCCACGGCTCGTTTGCCGGTGCGGATGCGATCCGCATCACTCAAGCGGACGGCAGTCATCAGGAGATCGGCGCCGCGCATGTAATTATCGCCACAGGTTCGAAGCCCGCCGATCTGCCGTTCGCGCGGATTGACAAGCAGAAGATTATCTCTTCCACGGAAGCGCTGGCACTGAAGAGCGTGCCTAAAGAGCTTGTGATCATTGGCGCGGGTGTAATCGGCTGCGAGATGGGTTCAGTGTATGCGCGACTGGGCACAAAAGTGCGCATCGTGGAATTCCTGAATTCGGCGATACCCACGATGGACGCGACGATGGGCAAGGAGTTGGGCAAGTCGCTCAAGAATATTGGGATTGAACTGTACCTTGGCCATAAGGTCAAAGCTGTGGATACGAAGGGCAAGAAAGTCAAGGTCACGGCGGAAACGCCGGGCGGCGACGACGTCGAATTGACGGGCGACTATTGCATGATGGCCGTGGGCCGCAAGCCGTACACGGAAAATCTGGGGCTCGACAGCGTCAAGGTTTCGACCGATGGGCGCGGATTCATCAAGGTCAACGAGCACCTTGAAACGGCGCATCCGGGCATTTATGCGATAGGCGACGTCATTGGTGGCGCGATGCTTGCTCACAAGGCTGAAGAGGAAGGCGTATTTGTCGCGGAACGGTTGGCCGGACAGCAGCCGCACATCAACTATCGCACGATTCCGTGGGTGGTTTACACGTGGCCGGAGGTTGCGGGCGTGGGCTATACGGAAGAAGAGCTGAAGCAATCGGGCCGCGCCTACAAGGCGGGCAGCTTTCCCTACAAGGCCCTGGGCCGGGCGCGCGCCGCGCATGAGAGCGAAGGCGTTGTGAAGGTACTTGCTGATAAGCAGACTGATGAGATTCTCGGTGTTCATATGTTCGGTGCGCGCGCCGCCGATATGATAGCCGAAGCGGTGGAGGCCATGGAGTTCCGGGCCAGTGCCGAAGATATTGCCCGCATGTCGCACGCGCATCCGACTTTTACCGAGGCGATGCGCGAAGCCTGTCTGGCGGCGACGGAAAACCGAGCCCTGCACCTTTAAGAAGAACCTATGGGATTTGTCCGCTTAGACGAATTTCGGGAACGCCCCGAACGCAACATCAAGAAAGTAGTCTGCGTGATGCCGGCCTACAATGCCGCGCTCACGATAGAGCGGACACTCAAGTCCATACCGGCGGGCACGGTACATGAGTTCATTCTCGTGGACGACTGCTCGAAGGACAACACGGTTGAGGTCGCCAAGTCGCTGGGCATCACCGTGATTGCGCACGAGAAGAACAAGGGCTACGGCGGGAATCAGAAGACGTGCTACGATGCGGCGCTGGCATCGGGAGCAGACGTAGTTGTTATGATTCATCCGGACTACCAATATGATGGGCGCATCACTCCGGCGGTCGTGAGTCTGCTTGGAACTGGCACGGTGGACATGATTCTCGGTTCGCGCATTCGTTCGCGGCGCGAAACGCTCGAGGGCGGCATGCCGAAGTACAAGTACTTCTCGAACCGCGCGCTGACGATATTTGAGAACGTGATGCTGGGCCAGAACGCGGGCGACCTGCACACGGGGTTCCGCGCCTATGCGCGTGAAGTGATTGAGACAATCAACTACCAGGCCAATTCCGACGATTTCGTGTTTGACTCGGAATTTTTGGCGCAGGCGGTCTATCATGGGTTCCGCATCGGCGATGTGCCGATTCCGACGCGCTATTTTGACGAAGCCTCTTCGATCAATTTCCGCCGCAGCTCGAAGTATGGCTTGCAGACACTACAGGTGATGTTCAAGTTCAAGTTTGCACAGTGGGGCCTGTCGAGTTCGCCGCTGTTCAAGAAATCGCCGCGCGTGTCTAACAACGCGGCGGGAGCATAGCGGATGTCGGTGAACGTGCGGATCGCACAGCGAATTCTGTATAGCGCGATCCTGGTGGTCGCGCTTATTTATACTATTGTGCCGCTGTGGGGACCGCAGGCGGATATGTGGGAGACGATTGCGGCGATGGATGCGATCTCCGAGTCTCCGCTCGATCCGCGCAATCCGCTGCTCGACCTGCCTGGTGAAACGTCGCCGCGCTTCACACCGTATACTGTGCTGTGGGGCATCGTCGAGCGGCTGTTCGATCTGCCGCTCTTCACGACGGCCGCGCTGGCGAGTCTGGTAAACGCGTTGCTCTTTTTCACGGGCTTGCACCGCGTGATCCGGACAATTACGCCTGATCCGCGCGCTCCGCTTTGGATTATCCCGGTGATGCTGGTGGGTTGGGGCCGCGGCTGGGGAGAAGCTAATGGCTATCAATTTGAGCAGTTCTTCGCCACGATGTCGTACGCCGGAACGTTCACCTACGGTCTGTGTTTTCATGGATTGGCGGAATTGAACCGCTATTTATCGTCCGGTTCACGGCGCGGGTTGGGGCTGTACATTGTGTTGGGCGTCCTGGCATTTTGGTCGCATCCCATCACGGCCCTGCTGCTCTTTGCGATGGGCTTTGCCTGGTCGTTCGCGCGCGCACCATTCAAGACCGCAGTGCTGCTGCAAGCGGCGCCCTTCGCGGCGCTGGCGGCCTGCTGGCTGTGGCCCTATTTTGATTATCCGACAGTACTGTTTCGCGGTTCGACGGAAGCGTGGTATAGAGTGCGGCTGTTTGACGGGCAGTTGTTGCGCATCGGGCCGGTGATACTGGGAATATTCGTCGCAACCTACTATGCGCTGCGCCGCCGCTACAACGAAGTCACACTGGCGCTGCTGCTCGCGCTGGCGATCTATCTATTCAGTTGGGCGCTTGATATTCAGATCGGCAGCCGGTTCGTATTCTACGGGGCGATCTTCGCACACATTTGCATCGGACTCTTTCTGATGGAGCGGTTCAGCGATCTGCGGCTCGGTTCGATATTGGAGCGCGGCGTGGTGCTGTTTGTACTCGGCGCGGTGTTTATGGCCGGGGGCTATTACCGCGTGAAGAAACTCGACCGCGACTGGCAGCCGGTGGTGGAACACTATCAGAGCACGGGCGGCGATATTCTTGAACCGTGGGAAGACATCCGGTTTTTGCGCGACTATCTGAACGACAACAGTGTCGTGATGGTTGAAGATACTGTGGGCTGGCGCATTCCGGCCGTTACACAGGCGCGGCTCGTCGCCCAAGCGAAGGGCAATCCATTGATGGCCGCCGAAGTTGCGCAGCGCCGCGCCGACGTCGTGCAGTTTTTCAGCGGTCCGGCAACGACGGACGAACGGCGCGAGTTGATCGTGAAGTATCACTGCACGCACGTGCTTGTGGATTCGCGCAATTTGCAGCGCGCCGACGCCGCACTCGACCACGATCTGGCCTTGTTAACGGAACCGCTCACGGCGGCTCCGCCCTACCGATTACTGCGAGTCAAGCCATAACTCCACCCAATCCCGGAGAACGAAGATGACACGATGGCTCACGCTGTTGCTGCTGATGCCTCTGTTTGCATTTGCGCAAGGCACGCTGACGGAACGCGCCGCGCTGATTTTGGCTGCGCGGAGCATGCCGGCGATGCCCGAGTGGGCGAGCGGCGTGGTAAAATATTATCCGGGGCTATGGGCTGTTGAAACGAGCGTGCTGCGCAGTACACCGCCGGACAAACTCGATTTTGCGGGTTCACCTGAAAAGTACGAGACGATCGTTGCCTGGTATCAGATGACCGAGAATCTTGCGGCGCTCGAGACATGGTCTGCGACGATGGCGAATCCCCGCGAGCTGGCGCAGGCCGAACTCGCTCTGGCAGTGCTCGATTTTGCGCGCGCCGATTCGCTTTTTCGCGTGACGCTGGAAAATCCTGATCCGCTGTTTCAGCGGCTCGCGAAGATCGGTCTGTCCAAGGTGCTGCATAAGCGGCAGCGGTACGGCGAGGCCGCCGCGCTGCTGGAAACGGCGTGGACGCCGGAGCAGTTGGGTGACAACGTGATCTTCCAGATGGCTCTGACGAAAATTGAGCTGGGTGAGATCGGCGAGGCCGTGGATCTGTTGGAAGAGGCGCTGCGTTGGAATCCCTTCAACGAGTCGGCGCACTATTTTCTGGGCAACGGCTACGCGCGTAGGAACTATCTCGAACTCGAAGCGTCCACTCCCTACCTCCGCTGCGACGGCTCGGCGCTATGCGCGCGCGACTTCGTGGTGGACGGTTCGGGTGAATGGATGCGCGGCGAATTTGCGGCGGCGCTCGATCACTTCATGGAAGCTCTCAAACTGGTGCCGGACTACGGGCGCGCGCATAACGGCGTGGCCAAGTGCCTTGAGCAGATGCGCTTCGGTGAGAACATCTACCGTGCGCAGGATCAAGCTGCCTTCGACGCCAAGCAGACGCCGGTGGTACCGCAGATTGAAAAGTACATTTTGAATTGGGAGTCGCTGTCGGAGCGGCACCGGAAACAGATCGCACTCTCTGTGGCCCCGTGGCAATCGTATATTCCCGTGCTTGTGGCCAGCGGCAGTCATCACTACATCAAGCCTTTGCATGAGAAGCTCTGCGAGGTACCGGGTCTGGAGACGATTGCCAATCAGCGCATCAGCTATGATTCGCGGTTGTGGGATGACGTGCGCGGCTGCGGCGGCTTCACGACGGTGACTGGCGTCGAGGATGTCGAGCGCTCGATTTACAACCGCTACAACACGGTGCTGCATGAACTGACGCACCAGGTGCACGGCGTTTTTCCGCCGGAGGACATGCAGCATATCGAAGACGTATATCACGAGGCCAGCGCAGAAGATGCTTCGGGCACGGAGATCTTCGTCAGCCGCTATCAGGGTTCGAGTGTCTGGGAGTATTTCGCCGAGGGCGTGAACTCGTACTTCTCACCACGGCGCAACCAGTACGATACGCGGGAGATTACCCGCGAGCGCCTGCTCAGTCTGGATCCGCAGCTCGTGGCGCTACTGGAACATTACATGTCCGGTCCGAATATCGCGGCCTGCTATCCTGTGGGTCTGATCACTGCGGCTGACAACGAGGCGGAGCAAGGCAAACTGGACACGGCGATGGACTTCGCGCGCCAGGCGGAGGCGAAGGACCGCCAGTCGGAAGTGGTGCTGCGGGCGATTTCGCGGATCGCGTGCTACCGGGACGAGGACGATCTGGCGCTGGAATATGCCCGGCAACTGGTCAAGAATTTCCCGCAGAAAGCCGCTTCCTACGGCCAGTTGGCCTGGGCTCGGGCCTTCGCGGATGGGGATTTTGCCGGACTTTTACCCGTCGTTCAAACGGGGGTGGACAAGACCGGCGGCTCGGAGCAGATTCAGGCCCGGCGGGAATTGGCTAATTGGCAGGTTATCTGTGGCAAGTTTGCTGAAGCTGTCGTAAATTACGAATTGGTGCTTGCGGCACAGGGGACGGATGACGAGGCGATTCGGGGATACGCCGAGGCGCTGTTCTGGTCGGGCCGGGCCGGCGAGGCGGATTCCGTCTATCAGCAGGCCATTCTGCGCCGCAACGGGGTAGCCTCACTGCGGCTGGAATATGCGCGGTTGTTGATTCTGACCGGTCAGATCGCCGCTGCCGGGCGGCAGATAGAAGAGGCTGAACTGCTGAAACCTGCGGACGGCCGCGTGGCAGTGCATCGGGCCTGGTGGCAGCGGCAGCAGGGCGGCGACCCGGAACAGGCCGTCGCACTGGCGCAATCGGCGCTCCAGCAGTATCCCGACGACGCTTTGGTGCAGGTCTTGGCGGCCCGGGTGAAGGGCCAGAGCCTGACACCGCCGGGCAAGGCGCCGCGCTGGGTTTACAACACGACCGAGGCCAGTTTCGAGGCGCGCGATTTTTGGGACGGGCCGACGCTGGCGCTATTGCGACACAAATAGTTGGCGATTTTCTGCTTACTTACTTTTGGGCTGGATACATTGACGAACTACCTTTCAGGAGGCGCTCGATGAGACGATTGACGTGGCTGGTACCCGCGCTGTTGCTGACGATCTGCTTGGCGCGTACGCAGGCGGGCGAACTGTCGCCCGAACTTCAGGATCGTTGGAGCAAAGTTGCCGCGACCGATCAGGTGGTAGCACTTTTTCATTTATGGGAACGCGTGGACCTGCGCGAAATAGACATTACGCTGCGTGAGATGCGAACGACGCGGCAGCAGCGGCACCAAATCGTGGTCGAGGAGCTGCAGCGTGTGGCGCGTGAATCGCAGCCGCCGTTTGTTGCGGCGCTCGAACCTCTGCGCGCATCCGGTCAGATTAAGGGCTTCACGCCGTACTGGATTGCCAACTGTGTTTGCGTAATGGGCGAACGCAGTGTTCTCGAAGAACTGGTCAAGCATCCCTCGATTCAGTGGGTCGAAGCGGATCCGGACCTTGGCTTGATCGGCCCGGTTGAGCGCAATTCGCACGAACCGCGTCAGTCGTTGGACGATTTCACGGACGGCGTGGCGGCAGTGCATGCTCCGGAAGTGTGGTATGATCTCGGCTTCACGGGCGATGGCACGTTGATTGGCGGCATGGACACGGGTGTTGATGTCAATCACCCGGCGCTTTCATCGCGCTGGCGCGGGAACGAACATCCACATGGTGAATGCTGGTTGAACGTGCTGGGCGGCGGCGGCACAACGCCGTCGGATGGCAACGGTCACGGCACGCACACGATGGGAACCATGTGCGGCACGGGCAGCGCGGGTTCGCAAGTGGACACGGTCGGCGTGGCTCCGGCGGCGCAGTGGATTGCCTGCAACGCCATCGGCGCCTTCGGCGCGGACTTCAATAGTGACGTGCTGACGGGCTACCAGTGGTTTGCCGATCCCGACAATGATCCTTCGACGGTGGACGATGTTCCCGACGTGGTCCAGAATTCGTGGGGCGTCTCGGGAATGTTCTCGGGTTATACGGATTGCTTTGAGTTTTGGAACGAGTCCATTCTGGCTATGGAAGCCGCCGGTACGGTTGTGACCTTCTCGGCTGGCAACGAAGGCCCCGGGCCGTCATCGCATCGCAGTCCGGCCAACGTCGCGATTGACTCGGTGACGTTTTTCTCTGTGGGTGCCGTGAATGCCAATGGCTTCCCCAACACTCCGTATCCTGTGGTGGACTTTTCCAGCCGTGGTCCCAGCGATTGTGATCCGGCGGCCTTCAAGCCTGAAATCGTCGCGCCGGGCGATTTTGTCTACTCATGCATGCCCGGCGGCGGCTACGGTGAATTGAGCGGCACGTCCATGGCCGGTCCGCATATCGCGGGTGTGGTCGCGCTGATGCGTGAGGCCAATCCCAATGCGGATACTCGCGAAATCAAGTCGGTGCTGCTGGAAACCGCGATTGATTACAATACAGTCGGCGACGACAACACGTCGGGCCGTGGTATGGTGGACGCCTATGAGGCGGTACTGCTGATCGCGTCGGATCGCGGTTGGGTTTTCGGCCAGGTGACCAACGCCAACACCGGCGCGCCCATCGGCGGCGCCCGCGTGCAGGCCGGCGACAACTACGTCCGCATAACGGATGCGCAGGGCAACTATCGCATCTCGCTGCCGGCCGATTCGCTTCTGCCTTTCACGGTGAGTGCATTTGGCTTTGCCCAGTATGTGTCGCAGATGTCGGTGGCCGATTCAGACACGGTGTTTGTGGACATCGAGCTGACTCCGGTGCCCTCGGGCACGCTGCTTGGCACGGTGCTGATCGGCAACGATATTCCGCTTGAACACGTAACGGTCACGCCGCAGAATATTCCGGTGGAAGCGACGGAAACGAATTCCGACGGGCAATTCAGCTTCGTGCTGCCCGGCCAGAATACGTACGATTTCGTGCTGACGTTCCAGGACCTGACGTTCGACACCTCGCTGTTTGTGGCAACCAATGGCACAACCAACGCGCTGCTGCGTTTCGAGTCGCCGCGCACAGCGGCCGTTGGTCCGGATTCTTCGGGCTATCGCGCGTTCGACCGCTACGACGACGTGCTGGCGGCGCAGTACATTTGGGATGAGATGACGAATGCATCGGAACTGTCGTTCCCGCCGATCGCGGACGCTTCGGTGTTCTTTGAAATGCCGTTCCCGTTCAAGTATTACGGCCAGAGCTACGATTCGATTACGATCAATGAGAACGGCTGGATCGCGGCAGGTGAAGACCCGGATCGCCGCAACGCGAACACCGGAATTCCGCATGCGCTGGGCCCGGCGGGTATGATGGCGGTGTTCTGGGATAACCTGCTGCTGGCGACCAACCCTGTAGACTCCCGAGTTCTGTACCGCTACGATCAAGCGAACGGCGTGCTGATCATCGAATATGACAATTTGTGCTTCCAGCCCTGCTCGGACAACTACCTGAGCGCGCAGGTGCGGATTTACGATCAGGAGGTTTGGCCGACGCCCACGGGTGATTGCGAGATCATGTTCGTGTACGATCAGGTGGATATCTTGACCAGCGCGACGGTCGGTATTGAAAGCCCGAACGAACTGCACGGCTTGCAAGTCGTGAACAACTCTGTGCGCCACCCGAATGCTTTCACGGTGGAAGAGGGTGCGGCGATTCTGTTTACGACGCGCACAGGTCCGCGGACGACGGGCAACTTGAGCGGCACGCTCACGCTGCATCCGCCGCTGACGGCTCCGGTTCCCAACGGCGTGCGGTTGGGCAATACGACAGCTCAGGTTGCCGCCAACGGCACCTATAGTTTTACAAACGTTTTCGCCGGACCGCGCACGCTGCGCGTACAAATTCCGGGCTATGAGCACATCCCGGCCTATGGAACGGTACAGACCGGTCAGACGACGGACCTTGACGCCGAAGCGTGGCGCCTCGATCCGCCATCGAACGTGACGTTTACTCGCACGAACGACTCGCTGTTCCTCGCGTGGGAACCGCCGACAAGTGTGGGTGGATTGGATGACTTCTGGGTCTACGCGGTGTATCTGGATTCATTCCTGCTCGACACGATGATGGACTTGACCTATCACACGCGCATTCCGCAAGGCGAGGACGGCCACGCCTATTGGATGACCGCGTGGTACGACGGCGGCGAATCGCTGCCGACCGATACCATCCGCGTGACGTGGATGGACGCGGGCAACCCGGCCACGGTGCCGACGGTGTACGCGCTGTCGCCGGCCTACCCGAACCCGTTTAACCCGACAACATCGCTCGACGTGTCTCTGCCGCAGAACACGCGGCTCAGCCTGCGTGTCTACGACATCACGGGCCGCGAAGTGGCCGTGATTTCGAACGGTCTGTATGCCGCCGGTGTACACCGATTCACGTGGAATGCTGAAGGCACGGCGACGGGCGTCTATTTCGCGCGTTTGGAATCGAGCTTTGGAACGCAGATTCAGAAGCTGTTGCTGTTGAAGTAACGCTGCTTAACCCTCATGAGAAGGCCGGACGCAAGTCCGGCCTTTTTTTGGGCGCTTGACTCCTTGCACTGAAGTTCTTACACTGGAGCAATGTGCCGAGGGATGTCGCGCAATTAAGGTGTATCAAATGTTGAAGTTTAACCGTATTCTAATCGGGTGTCTGCTGGTTTTACCGATGTGGGCCATGGCCCAGAGTGCGCCGCCGCTGACAGTTGTGGTGGTTATTGACCAGCTTCCACTCTATTTGCTGGACAACAATTACGATCTGTTCGGCGACGGTGGATTCAAGAAACTGGAACGCGACGGCGTGCTTTACACGGAATGCCGGTATAGCCATGCGGTCACGGAAACCGGGCCAGGGCATGCTACGATCAGCACGGGTTGCAAGCCCGTCCATCACGGCATCGTGGCCAATGGCTGGGTGGACAGTACGGGTAAGGATATCTATTGCGTCGGCTGTCCGTCCGTGAAACTGCTAACGAGTACAGGAATTGTTGACACCGTTGCCGCCGGTTGTCCTGACAATCTCGAGCGGGACGGTCTATCTGATGCGTGGCGCGCAACGTTTGGACCGGATGCGAAAATCTTCAGCATGTCCGTAAAGGATCGTGCGGCGATCACGATGGGCGGCAGATCAGCGAACTTCTCGCTTTGGATCAATTGGACGAACGGACATTTTCAGTCGAGCGATTTTTACGGGGATCGCCTACCTGCGTGGTGCGCGACCTACAATAGGAATGCGTCGGCCTACTTCGACAAGACGTGGCAGCTTATGCGCGATCCGCAGACGTATGCGCGCGCCGACGGTGACACGCTCTGGTACGAAGGCGGTGAAAAGATCGGATTTGGCAACTCCTTCCCGAAGTCGCTGCGCGGCAACGCGGCTGATCCCGACAAGAAGTACATCCGCAATCTACTGACATCGCCGTTGGGCAACGACTATTTGTATGGACTCGCTACGACGTGCCTGGACAGTGAGCAGTTGGGCCGCGACTCGATTCCTGATTTGCTGTGGGTGAGCTTTTCGTGCAACGATATGTGCGGGCACACGTTTGGACCGCAGAGTCAGGAGATACTCGACATGATGCTGCGTACAGACAGTCTGATCGCTGATCTGTTGACGCGTCTGGAAACGACATTGGGCCGCGACAATTTCTGGCTGGCGTTGACGGCGGACCACGGTGTTTGCCCGGCCTGCGAATCGTCGTTGGTGCCGCGCGGGATGGGCGGGCGATTTGATTTCGCGGCGATGGAGGCGGCGCTGAATGACACTCTGGCTCGGAAATTCACAGAGGGCGTCGTTCCTGAAGGCGGCTTTTTCTCCTCATTCGGGATGACCACGATTTCTCTGCATCGTCGGAATTTGCGGGATGCGGGATTGGATCTGGGTACAGTGGCCACGGCCACGGTTGATTGGCTCGCGCGCCAATCCGGCGTCGCGCAGGCGGTCGTGACAATGAAGGCGGAGGATGTGGCCGTGATTGCGGATGACAAGCTGCGTGCGGCGATTCAGAACAGCTATTATCCCGATCGGTTTGGCGATCTATACTTGCATCCGCAACCGTTTTGGCAGACGAATGAAGTAGCGGCGACCCACGGTTCAATTCATGAGTATGATGTTCACGTGCCGCTCTATCTGTATGGCCAACCTTTCGGCAAGTCGAGAAACACTGCCGCCAGCGATCCGATGGACTTGGCTACATCCTTGGGCGCTGCTGCCGGTGTTCGCTGGGAGTCGCCGCGTGACGGCCGGGCGCGGTGGAATGCTCCATAATTCTCGCGTGCCTCTTGCTTAGGCAGTTAGGGTCTGAGGTAACGCTTCAGACCCTTTTCACATTCTCGCCTTTTTAGAGAAACAACGAGTTACGCGCACGCAGGGGTTTTGGCGAATTAAATTCGTCGTGCCACAAAATTGCTCGTCAGAGTTGCGAATGCTAAATTGTACTTGTGAGATGGGTAAACAGGCGGAGCGGACTAAGCACTCGACGCCATGCTGCCCAAATCAGCCCATTCAAGCAAATACTTAGCAATTGCAGGTTGCATATTCCAAGAGAGTCACGCATGAAATCCATTCTTCTCAGTCTGTTACTAACTGCCGCTTTGGCCTATGCCATTCCGCAGGAAATCAACTTCCAGGGGCAGTTAAACTCGGCGGCGGGCACGCCCCTTGACACGGTCGTGTTTGTGACGTTCCGCATTTATGACGTCAACTCGGGTGGCACATCGTTATGGTCGGAGGTCTTTCCATTTGTTGTGGTGACCGATGGTCTGTTCAACGTTCGGCTGGGCCATGCGGCCGGGCTTCCCGATCTATTCAGCGGCGATCGTTGGATCGGCATAACCGTCGGCAGCGACACGGAGATGGCGCCGCGCCAGAAGTTCACGGCCGTGTCGCACGCCTACCGCGTCGGCACCGTGGACGGTGCCAGCGGCGGCACGATCAGCGGCAAACTGAATGTCGGCGAATTCAACACAAACAGCGGAATTGCAGCTAACGTGCACGGCCGTTACAACCAGGCCCCGGGCGATTTCTCGGTCGTGGCCGGCGGCGGCGGCGGTTTGCTTGGCGACGGTAATACAGCATCAGGCAGCTATTCAGCGGTAGTTGGCGGCAGCGGCAATGATGCCACCGGTGGTTACAGCGTCGTCAATGGCGGCTATGATAATTCGGCATCGAGCCAGTTTTCATCAATTTCCGGCGGCAACGCGAATGTCGCGGCGGATACGCATGCTGCGGTTGTCAACGGTTTTCACAACTTTGCGCGCGGCGACTATTCGTTCATCGCAAACGGCGGCGGTCCTGCACTTGGCGATTCCAACTCGGCTTCAGGCAAACACGCCTTCATCGGAAACGGCGCAAAGAATAGAGCGAGCGGCGCCTTTTCATTTATAGGGAACGGCGGGAACGAAGGCCTAAGCGGCGACGGCGGCAATACGACCACCGGCGAGTACTCGACAGTCCTCAACGGTCAGGCTTGCAACGCGACAGCGTTGATGTCGTTTGTAGGTACGGGCGTTTACAACGACGCGCGGGCCGCATACGCCAGCGTCGTGAGTGGTTACGATAACCAGAACGATGGAACCTATTGCACGATTGTCGGCGGTTATGATAATTCTATCGTCAGCACCGCCAACAAATCGCTCCTCGGTGCTGGACAGTGGAACAATGTGGGCGGCGACTATTCCGGCGTAGTGGTCGGCTATGAGAATGCGGCCAACGGTGAAAAGTGCGCGGTGATTTGCGGCGATGACAACACGGCCGACGGGTTTAACAGCTTTGTCGGCGGCGGTGAGGAGAACGACGCCACGGGAAGCAATACGTTCGTGGGCGGCGGATATTTCAACGGCGCCGTGAACGGCGGTGGTATTGTCGCGGGCAGCTACGGTTTTGCCGGCGACAATGCCGGCCTCGTAAGCGGTTTTCGCAACCGCGCACAGGGCCTGCGCTCGTTCGTCGGCGGCGGTTCATGGAACCACGCGAACGGCGAGTACTCAGCGATTGCAGGCGGCGGGAACGGGAGTGATGTGGACTCGAATTACGTGACGGGATTAGCTTCATTTATCGGAGCAGGGTTGCGCAACGGAATCACCGGCAATTACTCGAGCATTGCGGGCGGCGCCACGAACCTGGCCGATGGCCCATATTCATTCATTGGCGCGGGATTCAGCAACGTTACGTCCGGAACAGACGCCTGCGTGCCTGGCGGTTACAACAACACGGCGAGCGGCAACCAGTCACTTGCCACGGGCTACAGCGCCACAGCCAGTCACGCTCAATCATTCGTGTGGAGCAGCGGTTCCACGGCGACAGCATCAAGCGCCGCCAACTCGGTAACGATGCGTGCGCCAAACGGCTTCCGCTTCTTCACGACCACCGGGGCGGTTGGCGCTCAGTTGACCGCAGGTGCAACGGCCTGGAGTGTGCTGTCGGATTCCACGATGAAGATGGATCGCCGGCGCGTCGACACACGCGGAGTTTTGGACAAGCTCGCGACGATGAATGTTGATACGTGGCGCTATAAGCATCAGCCCGGCGGTCCGCTGCACATGGGTCCGATGGCCCAGGATCTGCACGCGGCTTTTGGGCTCGGCGATGACAACGTCACGATTTCGACCATTGACGCCGACGGCGTGCTGTTCGCGGCGACGCAGGAATTGGCCAAGCAGAATGCGCAGAAAGACAAGTTGATCGGCGACCTTGAAGCGCGTGTTAAGCAGCTTGAGCAGATCATCCTGCAATTTGGAAACGAACATAACTCGAATAGTCAATAGGACGCCAACGATGAACAAAGCACTGATACTCCTCATTTTCCCGGCCCTGTTGTGGGCGCAATCGCAGAGTGAGAATTTTACACTGACTAAGAGCGTCGTTGACGCGGGCGGTGGAACTGCGAGTTCGGAGAACTTCAATCTTGTGTCGGCCTTCGGTCAGCCGACGCCAGTCGGTGTTCAGTCGAGTGCGAACTTCACTCTCTACGCGGGATTTCTCGCGCCGCTTCTGCAAGTCTCGCCGCTATCACCTATCCAGCGTCTCGTGATCAAGGAAGCGACGCCGGATGCCCGGCTCTACTGGGAAACTCGAGCGGGAGCGGGAAACTACTCCATCCATCGCGCTTCGACGAATGACTTCATACCCGGCCCCGGCAATTTCATCGCGACTGTAACGGACACGTTCTACACGGACGCAGGCGTGCTGGCCGGACTGGCGACGCAGCAGTATTACATTGTCATTGTGAACAACCCATAAGGAACCATGAAGTACATTTTGCTTTGCATGATTGCAGTTTCAAATGCCTTGGCTATTCCGCAGCTGATAAATTATCAGGGACAACTCACCTCTACGACCGGCGCACCGCTGGACACAACGGTCGCCATGACGTTCAATCTCTATGGCACGTCGAGTGGCGGGACCGCGTCGTGGACGGAAGCGCATGCGGCAGTTCCCGTTACGGATGGACTGTTCAACGTGCTGTTAGGTTCCGTGACTGTGCTGCCGGACTCGTTTGCAGTCAACCGCTGGTTGGGAATTACGGTTGGCAATAATACCGAGATGACTCCGCGCCAGCAGGTCACATCCGTGGCACACGCGTACCGCGTGGGGACGGTGGATGGCGCGAGCGGGGGCGAAGTGCAAGGCGACATCTCTGTTGGTCGTAGTCACACTCGCACAGGTCAATGGAGCCTGGCACACGGGGATTCGAATACGGTACTTGGCGCCTATTCGACTGTTGGCGGACGGCATAACCGTGCCGTCGGAGATGGGTCCTTCATAGGCAGTGGGCAAAACAACATCGCCGACGGCACTTCAAACACTATTCTGTTCGGAGAAGGCAATCACACGGTCGGAGACTCATCATCCATCCTGGGCGGCAAGAGCAATCTTGTCAATGGACGACATTCAACCATCGCCAACGGGTCATTCAACTCAGCGGATGGAAGTGTCAACTTCATTGGTGTTGGCGACAGCCTTCGAACAGCGGGTTCCTACTCGTGCATCGTTGGTGGTAAGAGCAACCGTGTGAACAGCGACAACAGCTTCATAGGTGGCGGCGTTCGCAATGCTACCGACGGCACGTCGAACACCATTATCGCAGGAGAGTCCAACAACACTAGCGGTATGTATTCAACTATTGTGGCTGGACGCTACAATTGTTCACGCGGTGATTATGCCTTTGTGGGTGGTGGAGGCGGCGCAACCGCCGCGGACTCGAACTCAGCAGCTGGCAACTACTCGGTGGTCAGCGGCGGATCAAGAAACCGGGCAGCTTCAACCTACTCGACCGTAGCAGGCGGATCCCGCAACCTTGCTTCCGGATTCGGATCGACCGTCGCGGGCGGCATCACTAACCTTGCGTCAGGAGACTACGCGACCGTTGGCGGCGGGGAATACAATCATGCCCGAGGAACCTTATCCGTCATTGCCGGCGGTGGCGGGATCACAGCGGCGGACTCAAATTCCGCACATGGCCTTTCAACGTTCGTTGGCGGAGGCATACACAATAGTGCAGTCGGAAATTATTCCGTAATCTCAGGAGGCTACGGGCATCGTACTAGCGGAACATGCGCCTCTATTGGCGGCGGCGCGAGTAATCACGCGCGGGGAGACTTCTCCGTCATTTCCGGCGGTGGTGGTGTTTTTGAATCGGACTCGAATTCCGCACAAGGTAGAGGTGCGTTTATTGGAGGCGGAAATAGCAACATTGCAAACGGGCTCAGCTCCGTGGTAGCCGGAGGCTCAAACAATGCAACAAGTGATTCAGCGGCAACCATTTCGGGTGGTACCGCTAATGCTGTAACAGACGCTTTTGGTGTGATTTCCGGAGGCTCTTCGAATGAGGTTACGGGTCGTGGAGCATCGGTGTCTGGAGGGTTCTACAACAAAGCACGCGGAATAGGTGCTGCTATCGCCGGCGGCGGCTCGGGAGTGGAAGCCGACTCCAATTCGGCGACGGGCAACAGTTCATTTATCGGTGGTGGCAGAAAAAACGTCTGTTCAGGAATCATAGCAGTAATCGGAGGCGGCGATTCGAACATCTCTTCGGCGAGTCGTTCGACTGTAGCCGGCGGCGTCCGCAACACCGCAGGAGCAAATCAAGCGACTGTTGGTGGCGGCGTCGATAACAGTGCAACAGCAGCATATGCGACAATCGCCGGCGGTGACTCAAACTTCGCCTCCCAAACGTGGGCAGCGATCCCCGGCGGGTATCACAACGAAGCTGCTGGGCAGTATGCGTTCGCTGCCGGCCGCTATGCACGCGCGACCAATAGCAACAGCTTCGTTTTCAGTGCAGGTGGCGACACGACACAGTCATTTGGCACCAACACCTTCACGGCGCGCGCGCCGGGTGGGGTCCGCTTTTACACCGACGTGAGTGCAACTAATATCGGTGCGTCATTGGCCGCGGGCAGCGGCACGTGGTCGGCGTTGTCGGACCGCAATGTCAAAGAGAACTTTGAAGCCGTAAGTACGTGTGACATTCTCGGCAAGGTCGCGGCCCTCGACATATCGCGCTGGAACTACAAGACGCAGGACGACGCCATCCGCCACATCGGCCCGATGGCGCAGGATTTTCACGCGGCTTTCGGCGTCGGAGAGAATGAAACGACGATTACAACCGTGGACGCCGACGGCGTGTTGTTCGCGGCAGTGCAGGAATTGGCGAACAGAAACGAAACACTTGAAGCCCGTGTCAAGCTGCTTGAAGAAGTTATTCTGCAAATGAGCGCGCGAACGGCTCCGTAAGCACAACGTCACAAACGCAAAGCGGGCCGCCCTCGACAGGCGGCCCGCTTCGTTTTAGAAACAAGAGTTCTTACATCGCGTCGTAGGTCGGTTTCAAGACTTGCGCCGCGAAGTCTTCTAACTTCGTCGGCGTCGTGCTTTCCGTATCGCGATGGTAGTCAAGCAAGCCGTTATTGAAACCCTGATACAGCTCGATGAACAGGTCAGCGGCCGCCTCCGGCAGGCCTGCACCGATCATCCCTTGCTTCATCTCTTCGTACTTAAACTCTACATACGGCAACGGGGCAACACCCAGCGCCTGGCCCAAGATCAGCGCCACTTCGCTGCCCGGAATGTCGCGTTGTCCGACAAGATACTGCTGGTTCTTGCCGCTGAAATTGAGAGCGCTGAGTCGGCGCGCCGCATAGTGGCCAATGTCCTGCGTTGCAATCAGCGGCCAAGGCGAAGATGCCGGACAAGCCGCGCCATAGACGCTCATCTTCTTGATCATGCCCAGCGAACCGAAGAGATTCTCCATGAAGAATCCGGCGCGCAGATGCAGCGTGTTTAGATCAGGGATACCGTCCAATTGCTGCTCCATGTAATGCAAGCCGGCAATTGGTCCTACTCCGCTGGCGTGATTCGCGCCGACGCTGCTGAGCGAAACGATGTACTTGGTGCCGCTCGTCGCCACTGCATCGCACATGCAATCGGTGACTTCATCTTGATACTTACGAAAGTCGGACGCCCCTAAGTTCGGCGGAATCATCACGTATGCTGCGTCAATTCCGGTGAATGCGCCCTTGACCGCTTTGGCATCTGTTACATCTCCGACAAATACTTCGGCACCGTGCGCGGCCAGCGCCGCGAGCTTATCCGCGCTGCGCCCCATCACACGCACAGCGAGCTTCTGTTTCAACAGCTCTTCAGCTGCGGCCTTGCCTGTATTGCCGGTTGCTCCAATGATCAAATATTTCATAATGTCTCTTTCAGTTTACGACAGCGTCAGGCCAAACGGATTAATCGGCTTTCCGGTTACGCCCGCGAGCACTGTTTTTGATTCAAGGTACCCGTCAAGCGTTTCCATGGCCATTTCGCGGCCTACACCGGATTGCTTGTAACCGCCAAACGGCAGACCGGGCAGCGCCGTGGCGGGCGTATTCAGAGTCACGATGCCCGAGTGCAAACCGCGAATGAACTTCTGCGCGCGCGGCATCGATTCGGTGTAGAGCGTCGCGCACAAGCCGTACTTCACTCCGTTGGCTTTTGTCAGCGCTTCGTCGTCATTTGCAAACTTGCCGATTACGACAATTGGTCCGAAAATTTCTTCTTGCACGCACAGATTATCCTCGGGCAAATCAGCAATTACCGTCGGCGCGAAGAAACAGCCCTTGTCGTAGATTCCACCTTTCAATTGCACGCCGCCACACAGTATCTTGCCTCCACCCTGTTTCGCGGCCTCGATGAATTTCTGCATCACCGGCAGACGCGAAGCGTGCGCAAGTGAACCGATGTGCGTAGCTTTGTCAAGCGGATCGCCCACGACGAGCGCCTTGGTGGCTGCGACGAATTTCTCGAGGAAGGCGTCGTAGAGCTTCTCGTGAACATAGATACGCGAACGCGCATCGCACGATTGCCCAGCGCCGTAGAAGATCGTGTACACGCTCGATAGCACCGCGTCATTCAGGTTGGCGTCTTCGCACACAATGGCCGGCGACTTCCCGCCGAGTTCGAGCATGACACGCTTCATGTCGTTGGCGCATTCTCTCATGATTGCACGTCCCGTGTCCGTGCCGCCAGTGAAGGAGATTTTGTTCACACCGGAATGCTTGACAAGCGCCGCGCCCGCGCTTTCACCCAATCCGTGTACGAGGTTAATCGTGCCTTCGGGACAACCGGCCTCATGCAGAATCTCCACGAGTATATTCGCACTGAGCGGAGCAATTTCCGATGGCTTTAGGACGACGGCGCAGCCTGCCGCGAGCGCGGGTGCCACTTTCCACGACTCGAGCATGATCGGATAATTCCACGGCGTGATTGCGCCCACGACTCCGACGGGTTCGCGCAGTGTGTAGCCAAAGAACACCGGGTGTACGGGCGGAACGCGGCCTTCGATTTTACTCGCAGCGCCCGCGAAGTACTCGAAATCTTCGACAGCCTGCTTGACTTCGCCCATGACGTGCATCATGGGCTTGCCCATGTTGCGCGCTTCGAGTTCGGCGATTTCTTTGGCGCGCGCGCTTAGCAGCTCGGCGGCCTTAAACAGCACTTTCGTGCGCTGCGACGCCGTCATGCGGCCCCACTTGCCAGTCAGCGCGCTGCGTGCGGCGCCCACCGCCCTATCAATATCGGCGCTGTCAGAAAGTGGAATCGAACCGAGGGCCTCGCCGGTCGCGGGATTGGTCAGCGCCAGCGTCTTTTCCGATTGTGCGGGAACGTGCTCGCCATTGATGATGTTGGAGTAGAGTTTGTCGGACATATCTCTGGGGTTATGTGAAGCAATGGTCATTCGCCGCCGTTACGGCCGACGACTTTGTAGTATTTTAGGTTGCGGTCAATGCCGAGCGTGTCGCGGAAGGTTTCGTCGTTGGTCGTTCCTTCCAGAGTTTCAAACGCGCCGGTGTCGAGCGTGTCGGAAAAGACGTCGTAGATATCCCAACTGCCACGCCAATAGAGCGTCGCATCGAGCGAATCGGAGCGAATCATCAGGTCGCGCGGGCCGTAAATGATCGGCGGATCGGCGATCAGCGACAGGTTGTCGAAATATCCATCGTTGTTTGTGCCGCTGCCGCGCTTTGCGCGTAAGCGGAGCCGCACCCAGCGCGCATCGGCGGGCACAATACCGCCGAGGCTGTCCTGCAACCAGGCGTCCTGCTGATAATACTTCGCCGTAGAGTCGCTCCACAGCAAGGACGTCAAATCACTGTTCCAGAATTCCAGAATTGCGAACGCCGTATCACGCGGACTTTGGTTAAATGACCGAAACCAGCCGTAAAACATGACACTCTGCACACCGGCGTCAATCGAATCTGCTGCGCTGCTGAGGTCAATATCCTGGCGCAGTTCGGCGTTTGCCGTCGCGCCAGCGAAGAAATAGGCACTGCCGTGCTGCGGGTCGGGATTGGATGCGCGCGGCGTCCACGTTGTGCCGAGGGCCTGCGTCCAAATCGGAATTCCCTCACCGTTCACAGTCCAATCACATGAGCTGTTGACCAGAATATCATTGGCCGAAAGTGTCGTAACGGCGAACATAAGCACCATCACACTGACAAAGCGTCTATAAGTATCCATGACACAACTCCTATCCGTTGCTTACCTACCTTTGAATTGCGGCTTCCTCTTTTCGTTGAACGCGGCGACACCTTCCTTGTAGTCATCGGTGTGACCGAGAATGTCCTGCAAATAGGCTTCGTAGTCGAGCGCCTCTTCGAGCGTCGAACCGGACGCCTTGTTGAACGCGCGTTTGATGGCGCCGATGGCCTTCGTCGGCGCGGTGGCGTACTTCATCGCTAATTCCATCGTGAACGTGTCGAGCTTATCGTGCTCCACGATTTCGTCTATGAGATTTAACCGCAGCGCTTCGTCGGCTTTTATGGGGCGGCCCGTCGAGCAGATCTCGAAGGCTTTGTGATAGCCCAAGAGTCGCGGGAGCATCCACGTCGAGCCAGTGTCGGGCACGAGGCCGACATTCACGAACGCTTGCAGCATGGAAGCCTGATCCGACGCGATGCGCAGGTCGCAGGCGAGTGCCAGCGACATCCCCGCACCGGCAGCGACGCCGTTGATGGCGCAAATCACGGGCTTCTCAATATTGCGAATGCGCATGATGTTCGGATTGTAGTTCAAGCGCAAGCGGTCGGCGAGGCTCGTGTTGGGATTGTCTTTAACTTCCTTCAAGTCCTGCCCGCTGCAGAAGGCCTTACCCGCGCCCGTGAGCATCACGGCGCGCACGGCGTCGTCCTTGGCGGCATTCTTGAAGGCGTCGCCGAGTTCCTTATGCATTTCAGCGGTGAACGCGTTGAAGCGGTCGGGCCGGTTCAACGTAATCTTCAGCACGGAGTCCGTGCGCTCGTAGAGGATGGTTGTGTACATGGTTTTATCTGACTATGTCGAATCCTGGTACAGGTGTACGCCAACGTGCGTTTGGATAGAGCGATTGGTCACAAAGACTTTGACTGATCTGCTCCATTTTGCCTTGTTGCGCTTTGCGTTTCAAGACTATCGTAATCGCGGCAGCCACGCTACCACGGCTCTTCTCAAATGCTTCAAGTTCGTTTGTGAACTCTGTGGGATTGGTTTTCGCAATGACATCCAATACGTCACTCGTGCAGAACTCGTGCTTTCCTTCGAGCCGCTTTACAGCGGTCATGATCATATCTTCAGTGATGAACTTCACGCAGCCCTATTTCCCCGTGAACTTCGGGCTGCGTTTTTCGATAAAGGCTTGCATGCCCTCTTTTTGGTCTTCAGTGGCGAACAGTAAATAGAAATTCTTGCGCTCGAATTCGAGGCCGCCGGAGAGGAAGGAGTCGTAGTTTTTCAGGACGGCTTCTTTGGCGAGGCGCACGGCGACGGGCGGCATTTGCGCGATCTCGTGCGCGAGTTTTTGCGCTTCCGACAGATAGACTTCGACGGGCACGACGCGGTTGACGAGTCCCCATGCTTCGGCCTGTTTAGCGCTGATGAATTTTCCGGTCAGCACCATCTCCATCGCGCGTGCCTTGCCGACGCTGCGCGTCAGACGCTGCGTGCCGCCCGCGCCGGGCATGACGCCGATCTTGATTTCCGGCTGACCGAACTGCGCGGTTTCGCTCGCGATGACCATGTCGCAGTGCATCATCAGCTCGCAGCCGCCGCCGAGCGCGAAGCCCGATACCGCCGCGATGAGCGGCTTCTTGAGCTTGCGGATGCGGTCCCATTTTGTGAATTGGTCGCGGGCGAGCATGTCATTCGCGCTCGCTCCGGCCATTTCCATGATATCCGCGCCCGCCGCAAACGCGCGCTCGTCGCCGGTCAGCACAATGGCACGAATTTCGTCGTCATTGTCGAGCATTTCGAGCGTGGTGATGAGCTCATCCATCAGCGCCATGCACAGCGCGTTCAACTGCTTGGGCCGGTGCAGAAAGACCGTGGCGACGTGTCCGTCGCGTTCGAGTTTGAGGTAATGCAAGGTGCTCATTGCGATTCCTTGTACAACCGTTCCCGCATCTTCTTATAGTCCGGCTTGCGCTTTTCGTTGAAGGCCAACACGGCTTCGCGGACTTCGGGCGAACTGGAGTGAACGCCCAGCCAGTCGCGCGCGTGATTGATGGTCTGCGACCACGACGCGTCGCGCCAGTAGTTGAGCTGCGTCTTCAGGTAGCGTACGCACTCGGGCAGTTTGTTTTCAATCTTGGTGGCCATAGTGTCCACGGCTTCATCGAGAAAGGCGCGCGACACAACCTCATTGACCAAACCCCATTCGAGCGCCTTGGCGGCGGGAATCTCTTCACACAGGAAGAGAATCTCGCGTGCGCGGCGGTCGCCGACGATGATCGGCAGAAATTGCGACGCCCCCGCGGCAGCGACGGAACCATGCGCCGCGCCGACCTGACGAATGTAAATATCATCGGCGGCAATCGCGAGATCGCAGCTGATGTTAAACTCATTGCCGCCGCCGACCACGATGCCGTTCAAACGCGCAATCGATGGTTTGCCAAGATTGCGCAGCTTGTCGTGCGCATCAATGAACGCGCCCATCCATTTCCAGTAGTCCTGTGGCCGGTCGAGGAACTGCATTTGCTCCTGCAAGTCCGCGCCCGTGCAGAACGCGCGGTCGCCTTCGCCTGTGAGAATCAACACCGCCACGCGGTCGTCAAACGCGACGTCGTCAAACGCGGCGCAGAGTTCCTTCAGCATCGGGTAGTGCACGCAATTGAGCTTGTCGGGACGGTTGAACGTCACCGTGGCGCGCGCCCCCTGCTTTTCGTACTTGATGAATTGAAAATCGAAGCTCGATGCGTTCTGCGCCTGAAAGTCTTTTTTCATGCGCCCGTCACCGTCTCGGTCGTTTGAAATTCGACGAACCCCTTCGCGAACGACATCAAATTCGCGCCCGCTTCGGCCATCTCGGGCGACTTCATGCCCGCTTTAAAGGCGTCCTTATCCGCAAACGAAAGCACAGCCATCATGTAATACGGCGCAGGACCCTCTTTGCCCGGCCAGAACTTGTGCGCGGCAACGTTTTGCAGTCCGGGGACTTTCTTGATCAGCGGAATGTGCGTCTCCCAGTAGGCCTTGTCAAAGGCTGCAACATCTTCAGGATGCTTGTAGAATGCAACAAAGTGAATCATGGTGCGGTCTTCTTTCCTATTTCAAATCTCTAATTTCTATTTGCTATTTCTTGAGTTCCCACAGGTGGTCCTCAATCCCCCATCCACCTCCGCCGTGTCCCCAGTCGGAGTAGGCGCGGCGGTGCAGCTCCTTGAGCTTATCGCTCGAGAGCACCACTTGATGCACTTCGCCTTCGCCGATGAGCCGTTCACCGTGAAAGGCCTTGACCTCGCAGAACAGATAATTGCCGTGCATTTTGGTGCATTCCGCAGCGAACAGCAACTCCTGCCCGATTCCGGCGGGATTGTGGTGGCGCACGAATACTCCCGTTCCGATCCCGTCTTCGCCGTAGTCAAGATGCGGTTCCAGCACCAGTCGGCTAACATATTCGGAGTGGTAAGTCAACCAATAGGTTGAATAAAACGGGTGCAGGGGCCGTCCCTCGAAATAGACGGTCATTCGCGACTCGACGGTGAAGCGGAACTCGGCCCGGCTGCCGACGGTAAGGGTTGGTTTCAACGGAGGTTACGGTGGGGTAAGACAGGATTTTCCAAGCTGTTAAGTATAGGGTTTTTTGCTCAGATTTGCAACTCAGAGGCCCTCAAAACTGTTGCGTTCCGCGGCCAGAAGTGCTATCTTCTGAAAACAGCAGGAGCACCAACGATGCGCATTCTACTTATCATCATATTGGCCATAGCGGCGACGGCAAATGCCGAGTGCATGGATTCGCTGTGGACTCAAGTCAGCGGCACGGCGGATAGCGATCACGGCGGCGGAATTACATTGGGCAGCGATGGCAATGTCGTTGTGGCAGGCTACAAATCACACACGGGCATCACCGCAGGCCTTGGTTGGGTCGCCATGTATGATCCGGCGACCGGTGCGGAAATCTGGTCACGCACGTATTCGAGCGGCAGCAATCAGCAGATATTTCTCGATGTCGAGAGAACATCCGACGGCGGTTACATATGCGGCGGCTGGGCACGCAAGACGACAGACAACGATCAGGACTATTGGATCGTCAGATTGAATAGCGCGGGGGATACGTTGTGGTCACGCAAGTACGGGCACGAGTTGTCGAATCAGGGCACGTGTGTTGCGGAGGCCGCTGGCGGTTTTGTTATCGCCGGGCGCGCGCACACTTTGCCGAACGGGTTCGGTGGGACGGACTGGTGGATTCTAAAAGTGAATAGCAATGGGGATAGCATCTGGTCACAGCGGATGGGCAACCCTGATGAAGATACGTGCTATGACATCGTGCCCGCGTTGGACGACGGCCATATTCTGGGTGGACGCTCTATTTTGGATTCCACAGGCGCTGGGCGCATGGCGCAGGTGAATGGCGGCGGTATTGTGCTGTGGGACAGGCTTTATGAATTCGCGCCAAGCGTTCAGATTCATGGCATTCTACCAATTGAAGCCGGTTATCTTGCGTGCGGCGCTCAACAGGATTGGAACGCCAACAACAAGGTGATGTGGATGCTCGTGGATGAGTTTGGCTTCCTGCAATGGCACCAGCAATTCGACGTTGGCGCGGTCGGCTCAGCAGTTGGAAACTCACTGCTTGCCGACGGCCATGGCGGCTACTATATCGTGGGTCACGCAGGCCGCTTCACGACGACGAACAACGATATTTTCGCGCTGCACATCTCGGGTTGCGGCGATAGTCTGGGGTTGTTCTGGAGCAGCGATTCAACGGGCGAAGAGGCCGCGCGCGCCGTATTGACAGGGGCCGGGCAGATGGTCACGGCGGGCGGGCGTGTGGCGTCGGGCAATCAGCGCGATGCGTTGGTAATGGCCTTCAGCGCCGACACGTGCAACATTCCGCCCTGCGCTTTCGAACGCGTGCGACCGTTCGACGAGTCCATGCCGGATATTGAAATGCCGTTCCCGCTGAACTGGACCCCTTCGCGTGATTCGGATAACGATCCCGTCAGCTATATCTTCCACATTGAGCACAACTATCTCGCAGGCGCCGTATATCCGACGGACACTGTGGTCACCGACACGTTTGTGCATTTGCAGATTGACCTTCCCGTCTTGCCGCTCGACGAGATTTTCGACTTCTATTGGCGTGTGTGGGCGACAGACGGCGTGGACACGGTAGAAGCTACAGACGGACAAGGACATTTTCAACTGGATATCACAACGGATGCCGATGAACATCTCGTTCATCCGTCATCCTTCGTGCTTTCCGCCTACCCCAATCCGTTCAACCCAACTTCGACACTGAGCTTCACGCTCGCCGCGCCGCAGGAAGTATCGCTGGCACTCTACGACGTGCAGGGCCGCTTGGCGCAACAACTCGTGAACGGAAAAATGGAAGCTGGATCGCATGACGTCACGTTGGATGGCAGGGCACTGACGAGCGGCATTTATTTCGCAAGATTGAACGCCGGGACGCAATCGCGGGTCGCCAAGCTCGTGCTGATGAAATAAGTCGCGACGCATCGAATTACAAAAGGCGCACTCGCAAGGGTGCGCCTTTAATTTTGGGTCCAGCGCCCGCGCTGGTCAGCAATACACAACTGTCAACAGCTCCAATATCCGCACAAACTCCACCGCAAACTCGCCTTCAAACTTCTCCCGCGACGGCTTGAATCCCGCCTCAGCGAGTGACGTAACAAACTCGCGGTGCGAGCGTCCGGCGCGGTAGTCCGGCTCGCGCGGCGGCTGCAAGAGATAGCGCGAAATCAAATCAATATCGCCCGCGATGTTCAAGACGGCGTGGTAGAACACCATGTCGCGGTTGCGGTAGAGCGCCGTGCCCGCGATCTTTTTCTCACCGAGCGCGATATCCGAAATGCCGCGATGCGCAAGCTCCGGCACACCCGCGCGCGCGAAGGCATCGCAGACCGCCTTGTTAAACAGCACGAAGTAGTCCTTCGACTGAATCTGCTTGCGGCCATACAGCGCGCAGGACAGGCACCACATCTCGGGCGACAGCACGACCGCGCAGCCGCCCGTGCGGCGTTTATAGACGGGGATTTTGTTAGCGTCTATTTCTTGCGCGTTGAGTTCCAATTCACTCTTGGAACCGTTGCCGATGACCACGCACGGCTCCTGCGGCACCCAAAGCCGGAAACGCCCGGCGGAGTCGTCGGGCGTCAGCAGTTCGGTGTCGGCTAGGTTGTAATCGAGAATGGTCACGTTTAAATTCGCGGCGGCATCCGCTGCGGATGCCCCGAATGTTACTTCAACAACACCAATTTCTGTGTCCGCGCAAAATCACCTGCCACAAGCCGCGCGAAGTAGATACCGCTGGGCAGGCTCGCGCCATTGAACGCAATCTCGCTATGCCCTGCAGTGCGCGGCTCATCGAACAGCGTTTGCACCAGCGCCCGTTCAGGTCATAGACGCTCAACGATGCGCGCGCGGCTTTCGGCAAATCAAACGCAATCATCGTCGTCGGATTGAACGGATTGGGATAAGCCGACAGCGCGAGTTCCTGCGGCAGTTCGGGCCGCGTGTCATCGGCATCCGTATAAATCGGCTCACCGAAGCGGTAGATGCGTAACTCACTGCCGTAGCGGACGACCAAGCGGCGCGTTTCGTTGTGGTAGCGGCCGATGATTTTCATCTCGGCGTAGCCGGAATCGAGTGGGGAGGTTTGGCCCCAAATCAAGCCGTCTTCAATACGAATGATATCAAAAGCCCTGCTTGACTGAACAAGTCCCAAAGCTTGCTCGCTTGATTCGCCAATGAGGACGTAGGCAGGTATGATCATGGGGTATTGCGTTTCGAGCGTGGTCGTAACTGCCGAATCGCAGGGAACTGGCTTGATAATCTGTGTACCCCTAGAACTCCACGACGTAATCGTGGCCATAGCACCTACGGTCATGTCGTAGATTGCCGCGTGTCCCCAGAACCGACTTACATGCAAGTTGTCAGAATTTGCCCATGCAGTTTCAAACTCAGAACACGCATCGTTAAGTGTGAAACCGCTGTCAGTCGAAAGAATGCTCCTGATGCCAAAGTAACAGTAATTGACACACACGTAGGGATTACAGTCAAACCGGTCATTCCCAGACCAGAGGCAGTAATTTGGAAAAGCCGGCCATCTTGTGACGTCAATGTCCCGAGCAGTATACTCTGTAAACGGACTGTCCGAGTCCAATATGTTCATGATCAATCTCAGGCGATTGCCACTTGATCCATACGCATAGTTGTGGCCCGAAGTATATGTGCTAAATCTCCTTTTGATGACAGCAAAGAGATCGGTAGCACCATACGACACCATATCCAGTGGGTCTATGGCAGTCACTCTGTAGCCATAATAATACCAGTTACTGCCCGAACTCGGACTAACGAATGCCTGCTCAGGAACGATTTCAATTCCATCAAGTATGGACACACAGAACACCCGACTAGAATCAACTACGCTTCCATTTCCATCGTTCGTGGTCATTCCGGTGCTCAGCACTAATGCAGGGCTACTTGTGTAGTGAACAAAACCGTGTATTGATACAGGAGCGCCACGATAGACTCCGACTGTGTCAAAAAGACAGATATCAGAGGGATTGCAAGCCATAACAGTCGCAATTGTGTCAGAACTCGAATCTGCGATTATCACTATGCGTTGGTTGTCATGCGCGAGACAAACATCCCAGCATTTAGGTAGCACCGGCATCTGAATCGTCTCTTCCAGAATCAGCGGTACTTCGTTGCCAAAGAGCGGTGCGGCATAGGCCGCGACGAGCATTCCGAGAATCGCAAGCGTCCCTTTCATCTTGCACCTCCGGAGATATGTTTCGAATTAGATGAAGCGGGCGTGACAATCATGTCACGCCCGCAGAATTTTAGAGCATCAGAATATTCGTCGGATCGGCCAGCATCGTCACCAAGTCGTTGACAAAGCGCGCGCTGTCGCCGCCGTCCACGATACGGTGGTCGAACGACAGGCTGAGCGGCTGCACCCAACCCTTGACGATTTGGTCGTTGACGATGACGGGCTTCTGCACAATGCGGCCCGTGCCCAGAATCGCGACTTCGGGATAGTTGATGACGGGCACACCGAAGTTGCCGTTCAGACTGCCGTAGTTCGTAATCGTGAACGTGCCGTCGCGGATTTCGTCGAGCGCGAGCTTGCGTTCCCGTGCGCGGTTAGAGAGATCTTCGATTTCACGGGCAAGCTGCAAGATGCCCTTCTGGTCGGCGTTCTTAATGACCGGCACCACCAACCCGTCGGGCGTATCCACCGCCAAACCGATGTTGTAGTACTTCTTGTACACGACGCGGTTGCGGTCGAGGTCGAGCGTGGCATTGAGCTTCTTGTGCTTGCGCAAAGCGACGCAGACGGCCTTGATGATAAACGGCAAATACGACAGCTTGACACCTTCGCGCTCGAGTTCCTTGTTCTTCTGATTGCGCAGCGCGACGAGCTTCGAGACTTCCACTTCGTCGAGCGACGTGGCGTGCGGCGCGGTGTATTTCGACTGCGACATGCGGTTAGCAATCGTGCGGCGCAATTGCGACAGGTCTTCAAGCTCGACCGGGCCGCTGAATTCCCCGGGAATTATCGCCGCAGCAACGACCTTTGGTGCGACTGGCGCAGCCGTCGAAGCATAGCTCACGGGTGCGCTCGTTTGCGGCGTCGGTGCAGCCGTGCCGCCGCGCGCAGCGGCTTCGATGTCGTCTTTCATCACGCGACCCGATGGACCCGTACCGCGCACTTTGTTAATATCCACGCCCATTTCGGCAGCCATCTTCCGCGCGACGGGTGTTGCAGTCACACGACTGTTCCCGCCCGCGCCGTTTAGTACCAAGTCGTCACGTCCTTCGTTTGTCGCCGGAAGCACATCGTTTCCGACGGGAATCTGTCCGACAACGCCGTATAGGCCGTCCTCATCTGCGGAAGCGGTTTTTTCTTTCGCGAGTGTCGGCGAAACATGTTCCGTCGCGTAGTTTTCATGCACCGGCTCGGTCGGCGGCGGCGTTGTGAAAGTCTGTGCTTCGTGTTTGCCGACAATCACGGCGATCACCTGACCAACGTGCACAATCTCGTCCACCTTGCCGCTCGTCTGCACAAGCTTGCCGGTCTGCGGCACGGGAATATCGGTCACAACCTTGTCGGTCTCGACCTTCAGCAGCGGCTCGCCTTCCTTGACCTCGTCACCGGTTTTGTGATACCATTCCAGGATTTTTCCTTCGTGGATTCCTTCGCCGATGTCCGGAAATTGAAAATTGAAGGGCATGGGTATACCTGCGTTATGTTCAGTTCTTGTTTTCTTGTGGAGTCCACCGGTCGAGCGCGGCTGCGCAGTGCTCGACCGGTTAAGCGGTTGCCTTGGGCTTGACACCCTCCGGCAATTCAATTTGGGCGCTCGTCAACCCGAAGCGGCGAAGACCTTTCTTGACGGCGGATTTTGGTTCGCGGCGGAAGACAGCCACGGCCTTTCGTGCATCCGCGATCTTAGGATGCGCCGGGTTCGCGTTCATGTCACAGGCCACCATGCAATTCCCGAAGTCCATGCCGAGCATTCGTCGCCTGAATTTGTATGCGGCCGGGCTCGTCCACACGGTCTGCAAATCCGATTTTACAAGGTTGCCGATCGTGTACCACGACTTACAGCAGGGAAACGCCGAGCCGTCGGGGTTAATCGCAATGTAGTCAAACGGAATATTGCATGGCCGAGTTGCACGCGGCTTCGCTGCTTGGGGGCGAATCGGTTCCAGTCCGTGCTGCAGAGCGAAAACACGATCGAATGACTCAAGTAGCTGAATCCGAACTTGCGGGTTTCGATCAGCAACATCATAAGCGTGGGCCACGTGCTTTCGGACAGTCTCAGCCGGCGTTCTGCGAATACCGCTAAGATAGTCAGTGTGAAACATCACTTCATCAATGCCGTGATCAGCGGCCCATTGAATGAAATCGCCCAGCTCCTGCACTGTTTCGTCGAGGACCACCATGCTGATGCGAAGCCAGAGGTTTGATCCTTCGGACGCGCGGCGGGCGATGAGTCTGTCAATGTTGGCCATCACATCCTGCTGTCGTCCGAACTGCACGACTTTTGCGTAGACGTCGGGCGAGACCGCATTCAAGCTGATATTCAGCTCACCGCCCATTTTCAAGAAGGCATCTTCCCAAATGCCCTTGAACTGGATACCATTCGAAACGGCATTGAGCTTAAGATGCGGATAACCATCCAAGACGGTCTTGAGAAGATGGATCGCGCCGGGCAAGATCGTCGGCTCACCGCCCGAAAACGAGATTGTCTCGGCATTCGGGTAAGCCGGCGCGAGGCGTTCTTTCCAGATAATCTCCGCAGCACGCGTCGCCGGACTGAAGTCGGTCTGATAGCACATAATGCAGCGCACGTTGCACTGCTTGCCCAACTCGATCTGTATCTCGCGCAAGTAGCTTAGCGGCCAGTTGCGCAAGAGGTCATCGGAAATGGCCTCGCGACTTAGAACGGGTAGTCTCTGCATGACGACTGACACCTTTCCGGACGGCATGTCCTCTTGAATTCATGGGCCCACCATTTCACCAAGCCGGATCACGTTGCGACACGATGCCATCGCTCGCAACACCAACAAACGTCTTACATCTGATAATCCGCGAGCCTGCGGCAGTAGTAGTGCACGCGTTCCGGAGTCGGGCAGTACAGATCTTCCGAGCGCGGCAGTGGTGGAATAGTGTCGTTCCCGCACAGGCGCATCGGCGGCGCTTCGAGATACTCGAAGCATTTCTCGTTGGCCATCGCGATCAGCTCGGCGGCCACGCCGAAGCTCTTGGGACCCTCCTGCACCACGAGCAGCCGGCCCGTTTTCTTGATCGAGGCCGTCAGCGTATCCCAATCAAGCGGGTAGATGGAGCGCAGATCAATCAACTCAATGTTGATGTGATCTTTCTCAATGGACTCGAGCGCCTTGCGGCAGACGTGCATCATCGCGCCCCACGAGACGACGGTCATGTCACGGCCTTCTTTTTCCACTTTGGCCTTGCCGATGGGAATGCGGTAGAGCCCGTCCGGCACTTCCTGCTTCATGGCGCGATAGAGACGCTTCGGTTCCTGGAAGATCACCGGATCGTTGTCTTCAATCGCGGAGATCATCAACCCCTTCGCGTCGTAGGGCGTCGAAGGAATGACGACTTTCAAACCGGGAATGTGCGCGTACATCGCTTCCATCGCTTCCGAGTGCAACTCGAGCGCCTTCACGCCACCGCCATAGGGGAAGCGGATGACGCACGGAATATTGCGCTGGCCGCGCGTGCGGTAGCGATAGCGGGAGATGTGCGTGATGATCTGATTCATCGCGGGATAGACGAAACCGTCGAACTGCATTTCGGCGACGGGACGCAGTCCCATCACGGACATGCCGATGCACGCTCCGGCGATGGATGATTCGGCCAGCGGCGTGTCGAACACGCGTTTGACGCCGTGTTTCTTTTGCAGATGTTCGGTGACGCGGAACACGCCGCCTTCAACGCCGACGTCTTCGCCGAAGCACAGGACAGACGGGTCGTCGGCCAGCTTCACATCGAGCGCATTGGTCAGCGCCTGCACCATGGTCATTACGGGCATGGGGGAATCCTATTTCGAGTTTCTTTTCTTATTTGAAATTATCCGCGGCGACTCTGCCACGCCAAAAACGCTTCCAAATCCGCCTTCTGCTCTTCGAGCGAATTCGTCAGGTGCTCGTATTGATCCTCGAACAGCTCGGGAATCGGATTGGGGCCGAGGCCGACGACGTGCTGGACGGCTTCGTCAACCTTGGCGGCGCAGGACTCTTCCCACGCGGTCTCTTGCGCGTCGTTCCACAAGCCTTTGTCGAGCAGATATTTCTTCACGCGCAGCAGCGGATCGCGCGGCTCCCAGATCTTTTCTTCTTCGCTGGTGCGGTACTTGGTCGGGTCGTCCGACGTGGTGTGCGCGCCCATGCGGTAGGTGACGGCTTCGATTAGCACCGGGCCGTTGCCGGTGCGCGCATAGTCCACGGCTTCTTTGGTGGCGCGATAGACTGCGAACAGGTCGTTGCCATCCACTTGAATGCCCGGCAAGCCAAAGCCCACGGCCTTCTGCGCGATGGTCTGAGCTTTGGTTTGCAATTCGCGCGGGACGCTGATGGCGTACTGGTTGTTGTTGCAGAAAAATACGCACGGGCAGTTGAACACGGCGGCCCAGTTCAAGCCTTCCGAGAAATCGCCTTCGGACGTGCCGCCGTCGCCGAAGTAGCACAGCACGACTTGGTCGAGCCCCTTGTAGTTGATGGCGTGACCGATTCCGGCGGCGTGCGGAACTTGCGAGGAGATCGGCACGGAGGTCGGCAGGCTGTTCACGCCTTCGGGCATGACCGCGCCCGCTTCGAGGCCGAGGTACCATTTGTAGAGCGTCTCGATCGGCCAACCGTGCCACATGTACGCGCCGATTTCGCGGAACGCCGGGACCAGCCAGTCGTCGTTGCGCAGCGCCATCGCTGAACCGACGGCGGCGGCTTCCTGGCCGCGGTTGACGGGCAGCGTGTAGAGCTTGCCCTGCCGTTGCAGGTTGACGGCTTTGAGGTCCACGATGCGCGCCAGCCGCATCATTTTGTAGCCTTCGACCAGCAGTTCATCGCTGATGTCGGGCATCCATTCCGGGTGCAGCACCTTGCCGTTCGGGTCCACGACTTCGAGCTTGTGGCCCGAGGTCGCATCGAAGGCCTCGAACAGCGAGGACGCGGCTTTGCCGTTGACGGCCCCGTTGGTTTTCTCGGTCTTTTTGGTCTTGGTCTCCGTAGCCATGACAAATCCCTTTATTTGAATAATTTATCCTAATCCGCCTAAGGGGCAATTCACGAACCTGCCCGAAAGAGTCAATATACAGTTTTTGCTCAGGATAGCAAGAGCGATGAGCGGCACTTCAACATCAAACGATTTAACACAAAACTATGTAGAGGGCGGATGGCAATCCGCCCGCGTTTGGAGACGAAAAAGCCCGAGGTTGTGGCGCCTCGGGACATGCTCGCTGCGGCACCCGTTGTGGGTGCCCCTTACGTGATCTGTTGCTCGCGGCGGCATGCGCTGCGCGGGCCCCGCATCGTTAGCGCTAACACACAATCCCTGTCTCAAAACAAGTTGTTATTGGACCAGTTTGTTCCCCCTTATGCCAATCGCGGGCGCTCGACCACGGATAGAATTGCGGCTCTGTGACGAGTCCTTTGCGCACTGGATTCCAGTGCACGTAACGCAACTTTGTCTGGAGGGCGCGCGTGCCGGGAAGCGACATGCAGTCAAATCGGCGGCGCCAGAATTTCTGCTCATGGGGATAGCCGACGGGTTTGCAATATCGGGCCGACTGACTCTTGACGCGCTCCATGAAATTAGAGACCGCCAGGCCGTCCTGCTGCTGATTCAAAATGAGATGGATGTGATCCGGCATCAAGCAATAACCAATGCAAAGCAGGTTATAGTAGGCCCGGTATTCCTCGATGATCTCGGAGAGACGATTGCAAACCTCCGGTGTGACAAGCCAGCTCCCCCGCTCAACGATGGTCGTGGTCACAAAATACGTCGTATGCGCGACATTGTAGCGGCTATGACGGCGAAGCACGGGTTCAATACAGTTATCTTAGCGCCCGGAGTTAGGGGCACCCGCAGCGGGTGCCGCCGCGGGAATGGACGTGCGGAAATCATGTGCGACCCCATTCCTTTGTGTGAACGTGGTTATTTCAAGAGCGCGAGCTTCTTCGTTTCTTGCCAGCCTGGTGCATAGCCTCGAACAAAATATGGTCCCGATGATAGTGAAGTTAATGTTCTATTCTGAAGGTAAACGCCACGGTATTGATTTTCAGAGACCAGTGTCATTACTGCTTGGCCGTTTAGATTGTATATGATTATCTCCACATGGCCGGAGTATGGAACTTGATATTCGACTGTTAAGCTACTGTTGCATGGATTCGGGTAGAGATTAATCATGGAGCTCGAAAGTAATTCGGGAGGTTCTGGTGAGCTTCCCGGTATATTGAGGCCAATGACCACACCTCCGTCTCCGCACATTAGTCCGCTTCGAGTATTTGACACCGATAGTCCCCGAAGTGCGGATTCAGTTGGAGATTCGATTTGTATCCAACTTTCGCCCCCATCTCTTGTTTCTAAAATATTGCCCCTTCCACCAATTGCAATCGCATGACTCTCGGAAATGGCCTCTATAGTTAATAGTGAGCTCTCCCGAAATTCAAATTGCTTAAACCAATGATTTCCTCTGTCTGTCGAATGGTAAATAGCGCCACCATTTGACCCTGTCGCTGTTGCCCATCCAACGGCTGAACTTACAAAGACTACAGCCGTGAAGTATCGTCCATAGAAGTCAGTCGTATCTATCAACTGCAATGACCACGAATTGCCAGCATCAATAGTGTTAAATAGTTTGCCTTCGAATCGACTATCACCAAGATACTGCCCTCCGCCAATCCAGCCGACAGAATCCGAGATAAAACACATAGCGCTAAAGTCGACATTTGCATCAATCTCCTGGGGCATCCAACTAATACCTCCATTTGATGTTGAAAAAAGAGTTCCGCCGTATCCCGCAACATATCCAAAATCGGGTCCAGCGAATGTGATAATCGTCAAGGGTGATTGGGTAGGTAGATGCATTGCTGTCCACGGCCCAAACGCATTGGCAGAGTGAAACAAGACGCCGCCAGTGCTCGAGCACCAATATTCATTGGGTACTCGCTCTGCGACACTTGTCAATTGGGGAAACCCGTCAATGATTGTAGATGTCAAAGCCCCCCTCATGTTGTTGCCGTGCATTACTAGTCCGCCGTCTCCGACAAGTATAGTTGTGCCTGAAGCCGATGTCTTGCAATCATAAAGCGTATTTCGCATGGTATCGTTGGCTGCTTGCCAAGTTGAGTCAGACACACTCGCATAAAGAACAGCGCCTCCACCACCACAAACCCAGTAGTCCCCTGTGGTTCCGATAGAAGCTGAAACTAGGTTCTCCTCAGTTGGAACTTGCAGTTCTATCCATTCACTGCTCCCGATTGACTGATGTGCAACGTATCCATTCACGCCGCACACTAACCAACCACCTATTTGATCGCTACATATGCCAAATAGCCCTTGCAGACTGTCATGGCTTTCGTTCCACGTTGCTCCGCCATCTTCGGTAGTGAACGCTACTCCGCCACCGCTTTCCCGCGAACCAACAATGCAACCATGATTTATATCTGAGAACGACAAGTCTTGGAGCCCAAACGTAAATGGACCACCAACCACAAGCAGGCTATCTGGACGATTTCGGTTGATCCTGAAAAGCTGTACTAACCTATCTGTGTTGGATTCCAGGCCGACCATTATTCCATTTTCACCAGCTCTTGACATTGATACAACTTTTTCGGCAAATGGTAAGATGACTTCATTCCATGAGCATCCACCACTTGTTGTGTAGTACAACGTGCTTCCTCCGACCCACCCAATATTTTCGTCTATGAATACTTGGTCAAAAAAAATTTCGGTTGTATCAATTTTCATAGTTTGCCATGTTACGCCGCCGTCGAGAGTCTTATACACCGACCCAAAGCTACCAGATGCCCACCCTGTGATTTGATCTACGAATTCCACAGTGTAGATGGAATTAGAGGTTACAAATGAAGCCGGCCTTTGCCAGCTATTCCCCCGGTTGAACGTAACTGCAATCGTACCAAAATGACCCGAAACCCAAGCACTATTATTGGATGTAGCGAAAACAGACGTAAGTCCATAAATTGACGGCATTGGGTGCAACCATTCGCAATTTGTCTGAGCTCCAAGCGATGTGGAAGCATGGATCAACAACAAAAACACGAACCCCACCCGCTTCAGAAGACTGAATGCAGTTGGAATTCGCGTTGTCATTTTCGTGGCCTCCAGGCTAAGTTTTCCTGCCCGCTTCCCAAGACCTGATTGGAAGGTACTGAACGGTCCACTAGGAAGTCAAGTTGTCCATATTTCCCTCGAGGTTAGAATTGCCGCAGGTTGGAGTGAAATGAATTTCACACTCCCGCCGCGTGACTCCAGAATGCACATGCATTTGCATGAAGCAGTCCGCTTTCATACTTTCCCCACCCCCGCCTCCCGTCTCAACCGCTCCAATTCCCCCCAGTGCTTCTCCACCGCCTTGCGGCCCTCAGAGGTCAGGCTGACTAAGGTATTCGGTTTCTTGCCGATGAACTGTTTGGTGATGACAAGCAATCCGCCCGCTTCGAGTTTGGACAGGTGGCTCGACAGATTGCCCTTCGAGAGTCCGGTCAGACGGGCCAGATAGAGAAAGTCCGCCGACGCGCACGACGCCAATGCCGTCAAGATCGCCAGCCGCGACGAATCGTGCACCAGCCGGTCGAGTTCGGCAATCTGCTTAAACGGTTCGGACATCTTCAGCACCTTTCCACCGAGCGTGCGCGCCAAGAGCAGATGATCAAGCACACCACCCACAATCATCGCCACACCCACCTGCATCCACGTCACAAATGTGCGATTGAGCAGCGACGAACCTGCGGGCCAATCGATGATGCCGATAAGCGTATTCGCAGCCACGATGCCCAGCGCTATCCATAGATAGTGCGCGCGAAAGCTTCTGCCGACCATCCAGAACTGCACCAGAAACCACAGCGCGAAAACATACGGCATCACGAACGGCCGCACGCCGAGGTATTTGTCCAGCAGCATCCCGCCGATCAGCGCGGGAATCGTCAACAGACTCCACACCGTTGGGCCGTAACTACGTTTCGCGTTCACGACCATGCCGTAGCGACGCATGTACCACGCAGTAATCCCCAGAAATCCCGCAATCCCCAGCGGCAGCACGGCCAGCAGCAGCGCGGCTTTGGGAATTACACCCACATCTTCCACAGCAATCGCGAAACACACGAAGCCCCAAATCACCCAGCGCAAGCCCTGGAGTTCGTAGTACTGTTCCGTGACGAATTTGATGCGTTCGAGGTTTGCCATGTGACCCTCCTTTGGTTTGCATTGCAAACTTGTTTGCAATATATCTTCAGAAGGGCCAAAAGTCAAGTGGTAATAGACTTTATTTTACAATGGCTTAGGTGAATCAGCACAAAAAAAGAGGCCCTAAAGGCCTCTCGGAATGTCAGTACTTGGTTCGCCTATTTGAAGCTGCCGTTGATAATCGGGAAGACGGGGAACCAGCCGCCCTTGCGGATGACGTTGATCAAGCCGATTTGGAGGCCGTTCATGGATTGTGCCCAGTTCACCAGACCGAGCTGCAAACCGGCGTACTCGTTGGCTTCATTGTACCAGCCGTACTGCAAGCCGGTGAACTCGCCGCCCTTGTCAATATTCAACCAGCCCAATTGAATCCCCGCTCCGCCCTGTCCCGCGAGATTGACCGCGCCGTATTGGATGCCCTGCATCCTGCCCGTGGCATGGTTGGCGATACCGAAATCCAAACCGGTGACGTCGGCATTCTTGCCGTAGATGATGTTCCAACGCAGACCCGTAATGGACTCGTTGGACTTGAAAATCTGAATGGGCGTGACGAGCGCCAGATTGATGGGCTTGTCGCTGGCGTACAACGCCTGTGTGGCGAGCGCGCAAACCGCGAAAATCAGAAAAACAAAGCGTTTCATGGATGTTCCTTGAAAATGTGAGTGATATATTGCTGCATAGTCACCCACAATATACGGCGCAGACCGACGGGATTCAAGCGCCGCTATTCCGCAATCACCCGAATGTTGCTAAAGACATTGGCTCCCAGATCAAAACTGAATTCTGACATCGCCGTCGCACCAACCTGCTCACCCTCATCGGGTGGTGTGAAATCAAATGCCGATCCAGAATAGATGAGATAGTTCACCGCACCGGGCACGGCGCTCCACCGCAGCGTCGCAACATTGTTCTCGACGGTGATGGTCAGATCATCTATCGCGGGCAGTTGCGTCTCGGCGAACGGTGATTCACTTGACCACAGCGGCGCTTGCGGCGAGCCGCCGAAATAGCGAACAGCATGATTCGGCCCTTGCGGATGATTCGACGTATCGTGCAGCGTGTCGCCCGCGCCTTCAGTGAAATGATAGAGCCCGAGCGTACGCGCATCGCTCGTGAATCGAGCCGACGGAACAGCGTAATCGTTGATGTAGCGCAGCGTATCACTTAGACGCAATTCAGTCAATAGTCCCGTGAAACCCGGATAGTTTGCGGGGTCGGCATCGTGCTTCTCGACACCCAGCACGATGAATGGGTCGCTGTAATCGCACGGGCCATTGCAATAGTTGCCGGGAATGCCGTTGTCGGGATAGCTGATATCGCCGTCGGGGCCGTTGACACTCGCTTCGAGATTGCCGTCCACGAACAGATACATGAATCCGTCGCTGCGTCGCCGCGCCACGGCGACGTGATGCCATTGGTTGTCGTTCACGGTGGTCACGCCGCACAGCGTGCGGTCACCCGTGCCGTTGCCCGACACGCCGAACACTATCCGCCCGCCGGCAATCGAAAGCCCGAACTTGCGATCCTGATTGTAGCGGTCGCGGTCGAACATGATGTTGCCGTAAATCCAATTGACATTCGCGCCGCACGTCACGGCGGGTTGATCGTTGACCGGCGATGCCTTCATCCAGAATTCAATCGTGAAGTCCGTCGCCCCGACATCCACCACCGGCCCGGGCAGCGAATTGGTTTCATCATCCACGCGAATCTTCACACGCCCCACGTCCGGCCCGACGTAGTCGAAGAACTCGAGAGATTGGGCGTGTGCGATGAACGACCAGAGCAAGATGCTAAGTAGCAGTTTCATTCTGCCCTCACGAAAAACAGCTTCATCCCGTCACCCGGCACGGGGAGTGCGGCTTGAGTGTTGGCGGTCGTGAGTTCCAGTGTGTAGTTTTGCGGCGGGGCCAGCGCATCGGCGCTCGACCAAAGCGTGTATTGCGTCGCACCGGGAACTGATAGCCAACGGAAATAGAGCGAATCACCATTCGTGATCGCGGTCAGCGCTTGCGGCGCGGCGATATCCGGCGCGTTGGCGAAGGTCTGGTACACCGTATTGAGCAACTCGCCATTCCGGTCACCGGACAATTCCCAGAACATCGCGCCGCCGAATTCCTCCGCGATGATGTAGTCACATTTCTCGGCGATGGACACCGTGTCGTCGTAGCTGATGAAGATATTCGCCGTGGGATTGTGCAGGTAAGGCACGCGCGTAAGCGGATGGAAGTAGCGTGTGTAACCATTCTGATTCACAAAACTCTCCGCGAGGTGCGAATAATCGAACACGCCCGGCTCCCACGTTCCGTTGGGCGACGGTCCGCTGAAGGTCTGATACAAGCCGTTGTTCGCATCGGCCACGTTGCCGAAACCCTTGCCGTAAAACGCCAAGCCTGCGTGCAGTTTCTCGCGCGGCACGCCGTCGGTGACATAGTTTTGCATCGCGGCGTGCAGATTGAACGTCGTATGCTCCGGTTCGGAAAACGGATCAGCGGGATCGGCGTGGAGCGGCGCGTTGAATCCCGTATACGCGCTCCACGCGCCCTGAAAATCGTACGTCATCACATTGAAGAAATCCACGACTTCCGCGAGCTGCGGCAGTTCGAGGTCGTCAATATGTGCACCACTGGCCGAGACGGCCAAAGTCAAGAGATACGGGCGGCCGTTGATTAGCGCAAGCGAATCGAGTTTCACGCGAATGCGGTTGCACAACAGTGTGAAGTTCGCTCCGTCCTCGGGTCTGTGCTCGACATCCCAGTTACCGCCGAAAACCGGATACTCCCAATCGAGGTCCACGCCGTCAAATCCCCACAGCGCGACAAAGCTCGCGCAGGAATTGGCGAACGTCTCACGCGCCTCCGGTGTCGCGGCAGCATCGGAGAAGTTTGCGCTCCACGTCCAGCCGCCGACGGAAATCAACGTCTTGAGCTGCGGGTACATGCTCTTCAGACGATTGAGCTGTTTGAAATTGCCGCGCGGGAATTCGTTCCATGTGTCGCCCGGATATGAGAATTCCGTGTCAGCATACGTGTCACCGAGCACGACTTCCCCGTTGGCGATATTGGCGAAAGCGTAATTGATGTGCGTCAAGCGATCGGCGGGAATATCGGTGACCAGATAGTTGCGCGCATAAATCGCCCACGACGGATAGTAACCGACGACGGAATAGGCCGCCGCAGCGAGCGGACAGCACAACAACAAGAATTTACTCAGCAGTGACCGCATAGATTCGCATGTTGGACGGCGAAACGGGCAGCATCGCCGTGGTATTGGCAGTAGACAATTCGAGCGTATAGGTTTCGAACGGAGCGTGCGTATCGGCGCTCGACCACAACTTGTACTGCGCCGCACCGGAAACCGCTTGCCAGTGAAACGCCAGCGAATCACCCACGGCAATCGCCGTCAATGCTAGCGGCGCGGCGATGGCCGCCGTCGTGCCCTTGCGCATGCCGTTGCCGAAGCTCGCGACCCACACCTCGTCGTGGTCGAACGGATTGAAGAACACACGCTGTGGATGCGCGAAGGGATATTCAGGCAACGCGGTCCACGTCGGTGTTGCGCTGCTCAAATTCTCCGTGTACAGCAGTCCGGCGGTTTCGGTCGTGACATAGGCAATATCGGCATTGTTCGGATGAATCGCAATGGACTCGCTGTACAGTTCATCACAAATTCGTGTCCAGCTGACCCCGCGATTGGTGGAGCGAAACACACCACCACGGTCATTCGGCGCTCCACCCCATCCGCGATGCACAGCGACGTACCACGTGTTCTGCGCGGCATCGTGCGGATCAATCACGATGTCCTTCGTCCAGTAGACCATCATCGAATCACTGCGGTCGGTCCACGTCGCGCCTTGATTAGCGGAAACAAACGTGCCCGAGCTGTAGGTGAATTGCGTCGTGCGGCGGCCAGAGTAGGTACACACGACCGTGCCGTCATTCAGCACTTCGACGATATACGGGTGCCCTTGCGTGCGCGGCGGAATGCCGACGCGCGTCCACGTTGAGCCGCTTCCCGCCGAGAGATTGTTGGTAACGAAAATACCGCCTTGCGTCGAGTGCACCACGCTTGCGTACATGCGTTCGCTGTTGGTCGGATCGAGCGCGAGCCAGATCACGGGATGATTGAAATCGTGCATCATCGTCCACGTCGCCGAACTGTCGAGCGAGAGCCAAATCTGTCCGTCACCGCCGTCAATGCGCGCGTCGGTGAGGTAGGTGCTCTGATAGAGGTCGTGAATCGAACTGCCCGCGCCGTAGAGTTTGCCGTTGGCGTGCTGCACGACGTGGTAAATCGTATTCACCGAGTGCGCATTGTTGTCGTCGAGCGAGGGCCGCGCCCACGTTTCGCCGCCGTCATTGCTGTAACCTGCGGTGATGTCCGTCCAACTGGCGAACATGCGCGTGGGACTCGACCAGTGAATATGCCACACGCTTGTCGGTTCGAGACCGTTCGAATGGTAGAACAGATGCTGCGGTGTGCTCGCACCGGAGGGATTCAGATCACTCGCATCCACATACAGTGCGCGAAAACTTGCGCCGCCGTCCGTCGTGATGTGCGTGAAACCGTAATCGGTAATCATCACCTGCCACGGATTGTTCGGCGCCACCGCGAAGCCGAGCGCTTGCCCAGCCCAACCCCAACCTTCGTCACCGCTTTGTCCGCACCAACCGGTCTGCACATTGACATTGTTGACGGTGCTCATCACACTCGTCCAATTTGCACCGCCATTCGTTGAGCGCAATATGTGCGGATGATAGAACGGCGGATTGGAACCGGCGGCCCACAGCGTATCAATCTCGTTGTGTGACATGCCGACCCAAAACGGAATCGAACCGGCGGGCAGGCTCGCTATTCTGTTCACCCAACTCGCATCGCCGAGCGTGTAGGTATAGAGTCCTTGCGTGATTTCAAAATCCGCGCCGCCGATGCCGGGATAGACATCGGCTGTCGGCGCGGTCGTGCACAGGAAACGCACGGTGCCGCCGACGACGCTGCCCGCGAATGAAATTATCGCCTGACCAGCCGCAATGCCGGGCGTGGAAACCAGACTGAACGATGCACCCGCATTAGTCGACCGCAACAGTCCTTGATTCGTGCCGACATAGATCGTATCGCCGCGAAAGAAGGCTCCGGCCAGATGCAAACCGTTGCCGCCGCCGGAATATTCGTCGCTGAAATTCGCGCCGCCGTCTGACGAGAAATACAGATTGTCGTAGCCGCCGACGATCACTCGATCAGTGCGGTTGGGGTCGGCGAACAGCGCGTATGCATCTTCAGAAGTCGGATCATCCATCGTGTTCCACGTCGCACCGCCGTCGGTGGATTTCACGGGCCGCGCGCCGTACTCACTGTCGAGCGCGTAGCGAACTTGCGCATCGCTCGTGAAACGCACAACACAGGTCGGACTGCTGGTCAATTGCCGGAAGTCCACAATTTCGAAGCTCAATCCATTGTCGGTCGTGTGAAACCACTCGCCCATGTCACAGCCGACATAAAACTCGCTTGCGTTGAATGGCGAAATGCTCGGATTGAATTGTGAGCCGCCGCCGCCGCGACCGCGCGGCAGCCACTCGGCGGGCTGAGCGAAGGCGCTCAGCACGAGCGCAAGCAGGACAACTACTCGCATACAGTCACCACCTTGAAGAAGCCGTAGTCGCCGAGGGTTTGCGGGTCAATGCTGTAGGCAGCGGACGCGCCGCTCGGCAGAATACCGCTGGCAACAACGAACCAGTCGGCGGGGAATTCCGCTTCCGAATCGTCGGAGGTGTAGAGTGCGTAACTTGCATTTGCGCCGCCAATATTACTCCAGCGCACTTCAATCGTCGTATCCAGCACGGCGATGGTCACGTCTTGCGCGGGCACATGAAAACAATCGTCGCATTCGTCCGGCACGCCGTCGAGGTCAATGTCGAGCGCTGTGCCGCGTGCAATGTCACAAGCGTCCGCGGTATTGTTCCCGTTGCAATCCACGAGTGTCGTGGGCACCACTTTGAAAATTTCGCCACCATTCAAGTCGCAGATGTACAGTTCTCCGTACGCGTCTTCACCGAAGCTCGAAACGTTTTCGACAATTCCCACGGGCGGAGAAAAAGCGTCCGTCCAATTGGTCGAGTCGGTCGTGCCGTTCGCGCCATTCCAACGAAAGCTCCAGATTTGATCGGTGCAGTAGTCGCCGTAAAAATACGTGCCGTAGAGTTCGGGAATCGCGCAGCCGCGATAGACGTAACCGCCGGTGATCGAGCAGCCGTCGCCGTGATCATAAGCCGTGACGGGCAAGGTCAGCGCCGGTGAATTGCACGTACAACCTGTCAGTCCAGTGCAGGTGTAGGCCTCCATGCAACGCCAGCCGTAGTTGCGACCGCTGGTGCTGGCGGGTTCGACATCTACCTCTTCCCAGGCGTTTTGTCCGACGTCGGCGATGTAGAGATCACCGGTCAAACGGTCAAAGCTCCAGCGCCACGGATTGCGCCAACCGAGCGACCAGATTTCCTCTCGATATCCGCCCACGCCGACGAACGGATTGTCGTCGGGAATCGCGTAGTTGAGCGGCGGCTCCGTGTTGTTGACATCAATGCGCAGCATTTTGCCGAGCAGCGTGTTGGTGTTTTGGCCGTTGCCTTGCGGATCGTTGCCGCTGCCGCCGTCACCAAGTCCGATCCAAAGATAACCGTCCGGCCCGAAGTGAATGCAACCGCCGTTATGATTCTCGAACGGTTGTGTTTGCGTCAGAATATTGAACCGTGACGTGGCAATCGCGCTGTCCGGATTGGCCGATGCGGTGTAGCGCGCGATGATACTCGTGCCGCTGTTGTCGTTGTAGCTGAGATAGAAGGTGCGGTTATTCTGATAGTCCGGATGGAAGGCCAAGCCAAGCAGACCGCGTTCGTTGCCCGTGCTGGTGACGATGGAATCAATATCGAGGAACGGCTGGGTCAGCAGCGTGCCCGTGACGAGATTAAGGACGCGCACGCGGGCTTCGTGCTGTTCGAGTATGAAAATGCGCTCATAATCCCCGGGGGCATAGGTGACAAACAGAGGCCGGGCCAGGCCTGTGGCAATGCGGACGGTGGTTTGCGCAGCGAGTGGCGAGGCGAGGGCCAGCAGTAACAGCAGAATGGTCATACGTTTCATCGGTGTACATCCTTAGGCAATAGATTTTCGACGTTCCCTTCAAATTACGTCTTCTCGACGGACTCTTGCAAGCATTCGGCAGTCTTCGGCGAATTTTCAGGCGTTGCGGTTTGGCAACTTTGCATTTGTTCAGGTCAGCTTTTTCGGCCAGAAACTCCTCGACCGCTTCACGCAGTCGCGCCGGGCTGAACGGAGGACGGCGCTCACGCAGGCGTTTACGCTCCTTGAATTCGATGAACTCGACGCTCTCGAGTATGCCCGGATAGTCGGCATGCAGTTGATGTACTTCGGCCATCCACTCCGGTTCACGAAAGTCGGGGATGACGGTCTTCTTAGAAGGCTCCGGAGATTTCTCTTCTTCTTCTTTGGGAGTCTCAAGAATCTTAGAGTCCAAAGAAGACAAAGAAAAAGAATTCTTAGAAGGGTCGGGAACGGGATCGTGGAGTGAGATGCGGTAACCGGATTCGAGATCTTCCAAATCGGCAATGCGCAATTCGCGCAGATGCAGGAGAAAATCCCGCACTTCCCGGCCCTGCCATTTCCACTCTTCAGCGAGCTTGCGGCAAGAGACAAAAAGTTGGCCGGGGAAGAGCTGAATGGTGCCGGTGCCGAGCGGCATCGTGCAGGTGTGAAAAGCAGCCCGTTGGAGCAGATCGAAATAGGCCTCGGCGGGCGTTCGGCGGGTAGGTTCGGTCCAAAGGGGGCAGACAAAAAACGCGCGGGGCAGCTTGATAAAGCCACGAGTCATGGGTAGGGTCTCCGAGGTGGGGTGATGAGGGGGGGAATCGAGGCAGGAGGCTGAAGGCATCTAATATACAACAATTTTCTGCGAAAGTCAAGTCCTGTTGCTTATATCGTGTGATTATTATACATACGTTCAAGAACACTTCGGATTCGGAAACCGAATGCCGAATAATGAGTTATAATAGTGAAGTCTTGACAAATCACGTTTCAGCACGTAAATTAAACGCATGTCACCGCGCCCACTTTACACATCCCTCACCCTGAGCGTCCTGTTCGCCGTCCTGTTGACGGCGACGGTGCCGTTTTTCTGTGCGACGGGGTGGTGCTGCCAGAAACATGAACAGCAAGCACAGGTTGTCGAGAAGCCGTCATGCTGTGCAAGCGAAGTCGAGGTCAAGCAGCCTGTGGGTGATACTTGTTGCGGGACGCAGAAAGCTTCCGACGAATCTGATTCCTGTGACCAGGGCTGCGCCACGGGCTGCTGCAAGATTGCCGCGATGCCGTATGTGCTGTCCCTACCGCTGACGGCGTTGGTGGTACCGCCTGCATCCGATGTCGTGACAGGCACCGTGACCGATACGGGCATCGAATTGTCCGATTACATTCCTCAACCTCCGCGAGTCCTCTCCGCATAATTTCGCGGGAGAACTCCGTCCGGTGCTCTCCTGTGCTGATGTACTGGAGAGAACGGCACCCAAATTGACTTAAGGCCGCTGTTCGACAGCGGCCTTTTTTGTTGAGGAAATATAGCATGACAAGAAAGACGATTAGCGGCATCGTGCTCGCAGCGCTCTTACCCCTGCAACTCTGGGCGGGCGTACTGCGCGGCATGGTGCACGATCAAGATACGGGCGAGATTCTGATTGGCGCGACGGCGATGCTGGAAGGCACCCAGCGCGGCGCCGCGACGAATCCCAAGGGTTGGTTCACCATCAACAATCTCGCGGCGGGCAACTACAAGCTGCGCGTCTCGATGATTGGCTTCGAGGATTACACGCAGGACGTCGCGCTGACGCAGAGTGACACGCTTGAGATTCACATGGCTCTCGCGCCGGGTGCGCTGGAGCTGGGCGAAGTGAACATCGAAGCAGAACGGCAGCGCTCCGGACTGGACAATACCTCCACCGTGCGCCGTGAGGTGATTCCCGGTGAAGAACTGCGGGAGCGCAGCACGGATGGCAAACTGATGAGCGCGTTGGCGGGTAAGACGGGTATTCGCACGAAGCCCTGCGCGCTGTGCGGTTCGATGGGGGTGGGCATGCAGGGCCTCGATCCGTCCTATACGGAAGTGAATGTGGACGGCATGCCGGTTCTGTCCGGACTCGGCACGCTGTACGGCATGGACGGTCTCTCCGTTTCCGATGTGAAAGAGCTACAGGTCACGAAAGGCTCAGGCTCCAATCTCTTCGGCAGCGGCGCGATTGCCGGAGCGATCAATCTCGTGAGTGTGAAACCCGCGCGGGCAAAAACACTCGCGGGCAGTATTTCGGCGAATAACAACGCGCAGAACACGCTGTCGCTGAGCGCATCCGGACTGACCGGAAAGCTGCCGATGCGCATTTCATTGCTCAATTCGGCCGAGCCGAATATCGTGGATGAAGACAACAACGGCTTGACGGACACACCGAAGTACCGCAGGTTCAGCGGCCAGATCGGTGTATCTCCGATTCTTCCGCGCGGCGAATTGCGACTCGGTGGACGTCTGTACGACGAGCGTCGTTTCGCGGGCGAAACCAATTGGAACAAGAGCTATCGCGGATCAGCCGAAGTTTACGGCCGCGAGATCTACACAAAACGCAGTGAGCTGTCGGCGCGTTACGATGCACCTTCGTCGGGCAGTTTTCATTGGTCCATTGAAGGCGCCAGCGCGATGCACGATCATGATTCGTGGTACGGCACGGCGCACTACAGCGGCGAGCAGACCCTTATTCTGGGCAAGTTCTCGTCACAGAAGACTTGGAACGACCGCCATTCAACCGTGGGCGAGATTGCCTACAACCACGAAGAGTACGACGACGACCTCGCGGTGGCCACGAAGACGGACTTCCTGTATGACACGCCGGGACTCACGCTCGAACACACGATGCAGCTTGCCAGTGAGAACCGTTTGACGTTGCAGGGTGGATCAAAGGTCGAATACTGGAATGACTACGGCACGCAGGTTATTCCGCGCGGCACGCTGCTGTGGCGACCTGATCTCGCGACGGGAGTCCGACTTTCTGGTGGCGCCGGTTTCCGACCCGTTTCGATTTTCAGTTCAGAAGAGGCCTTGATGTCGGGCTTTGCCGATGTGACTGTCCCCACGAAACTTGAACCTGAACGCAGCGTCGCGGGAAGCCTTGCGCTGAATCGTCAATGGGTCGGCAGCACGACCGCGCTTAGCCTTGACGTCTCGACGTTCTACACCTACTTTTCGAACAAGCTGATTCTGCGCAACGGTCACATGGCCGGTTCGACCATCTACATCAACTCCGATTTCGCTTACAGCGCGGGCACGGAGTTGCAGGGCACGTTTACGACCACGTCGGGTTGGACGTTTGATGCGGGCGGCAGATTCTCGCAAGTGCGATATGAAGACGAACACGCCGAGATGCGTAACGCAGAGTTTCAGAATCAGTATACGCTGAACTTCGGCCTGCGCAAGGACTTTGCCCGCAGCGGAATCACTGCGGAAGTTTCCAACGCGGTGTACGGCCCGCAATTCCTGCCCGAAGGTCGTGGCCGCGAGAAATCCCCGGACTACGTCATCTGGGATTTGGGTCTGTCAAAGTCGTGGAAAGCCGTGACGCTCGCCGCGTCGGTGAAAAACCTATTTGATTGGACACAGCCTGACGATCCGTATCTGCGTGACGCTGAAACTGACCATCTTATTCTGGACTCATCGCTGATCTACGGCCCGCTGTTGGGTAGAACGGCGGCGCTGAGTCTGAGTTGGCGATGGAATGAGAAGTAGCATACCAACAAATCACCGAGAATAAGACCATGAAGAGCACCATTCTGATTGCCGCTGCGCTATTCGCTTTCGCAGCATTCGCGTTCGGCGAAGAAACTGCTCCGGCGGTTCGGCCGGAAGACCTGCTGGGGTAGTCGATTGGCGGCGCGCCGGAAAGACCTGCCGGAGAGCATGCGGCCTCAACCCCCCCCTGGCTTCTTTAGACCCCGCCCGGCCGACGTCAACCCCCCCTTTTCACTTTGGACCACTCTGGCCCCATCAGCGGCGAGAAGCTGGGCGAGATGGGCGACCCGGTCGTGAAAGAATACGAAGGCCGTGAGGTGAAGTTCTGCTGCAAGAACTGCGTCGGCACGTTTGAGAAGGACCTGAAGAGTTCGTTCAAGATTCTCGACGAGAAGATCGTTGCGGCGACCACTGACGGCTACCCGCTGGCCACATGCGTCGTCAGCGGCGAGAAGCTCGGCGGCATGGGCGAACCGGTGACGTATATGTACAAGAATCAGCTCGTGAAGTTCTGCTGCGCGAATTGCATTGGAACGTTTGAAAAAGACCCGGGCAAATTCCTCGCAATGATTCACCCTGCAGCGGAAGTGAAGGAAGCGGCCGCTGACGACAAGGCGAAGGAGTAAGCACGGGTGCTGAAGATCATCACGGCACTGTTGATAACAACAGCAGCGGCCTTCGCACAAAAGCCGCTGCTGTTTCTCCCTTGCATGATGTGCGACATACTTGACGACGATTCGAGCGCAAAGGTGCTGGCCTATTTCGCCGACTACAACGGCGTCGAGTATGCCTTCGACACTGAAGCGCACCGCGAGGCGTTTGTGCGCGAGCCGGAAGTGTGGCTGAATTGGAGCAATGAACCCGAACCGGACGGCCACGCGACGCTGGTGCCGTCTTGAACCGGCTGACCCGGCGAGGGTGTACTGCTCGGTTCGAGCAGTTTAAGAAGATTCTCTTTCAGCGGCAGATATGTGGACATTGCGCTCGACCGTCCGCGCTGGCGCTTCACGGCCGACTACCTGTTTCATCCGCGCGTTAATGCGGGTGTGGAAATTAATCCGGCGGCGGATGAAATCACGGTGCGCGGCAATGTTCGCGTGCTCGCCGAAAAGCGCGTCGTGCCGAATGTCTCGCTGGGCACATCGAGTGACCGTTTGGGATCACCCGCGCACACGCAGTGTTACTATATGACCGTGGCCAAGTCCCTTCCCGGATTGCCGATCGCGCCCTATGGTTCGATCAACTACAGCGAATGGGAAGACGGCTGGACCTTTCCTTTCGGCACGAACATCATGCTCGGCAGGGGCTTGTCGGCGCTCCTGATGAATGACGGTCGTAAACCGCACGCCGCGCTCAATTATGATTCCGGCCGCGGCTGGGGCCTCTCGGCACTGTATATCTGGTTCGAGCATCCGGGCCTGGCCCTGACCATCGGATTTTGAGGCCAACCCGGTTAAACCTCGCGCGTTTCCGGGTGTCTAAATGATGAAAGCCTGAGGAAAGCAATGAAAATCAAAGGAAAGGACCCGCGATGAAACCCCTTTTGGCTAAAATCGGTTTGGCCGCGCTGGTAGCCCTCGGGCTGTTCGGCTGCGACGAGACCTACACCGACGACGACTATAGCAGCCTGTCCGACGCCGAAGCCTTGGAAGAGCTGTTCCTAGATGATGCGGACGTAGAAGGCCCGGATGTTTGGCGCGACGACGCGGACGGCCTTAATGCGGCTGAATTGCGCGCCCTGGACGACCCCATCGAGCCGCTCGGCTGGTGGCGCGTCGGCAACCGCGAGCGCACATCCGTCGTCGTGGACTTCATTGACGACGACCATGCCGTAATCACGCGCACACGCTCCTTCAACGGGGATTTCCGGCTGTTGACCGAACTCTCGGAAAACGAGATGGAGACGATTGACAAGCCGATGTACAACATTCTCGAGCGTCAGGCGCGCGCGGTTCGCATCGCCGACACGCCGTATCCGCGCCGCAATTGGCGGATCGTCGCCGTCACTCCCGAGGTCATGCAAAGCGCCGCTCCCAACCCTAATACTGTCGAACTCTTGAGCGTGCAGGCCGTGGGCGCCGATGGCACACTGCTGGCCGACATCACCGATCCGCTCGACACGTTCTTTGAGCGCGGCGACCTGCCGCAGGTCTTCGCCGGTGAGGAAATTACGATATTCGTGGAAGTCGCCGGAGCGATTCCGGGACCGATTGGCGTGCTGCGCCCGCATGTTTATGGCCGCGGCCGCATGCCGCGCCTGCCGATCAACGATGACGGCCTCGCGCCCGACGAGATCGCGGGCGACGGCGTCTACACGGGCAGCTACCGTGCCGGGCAGCGTCTGGGTCTGCACCATGTAGGCGTGGATTTCATTGACCACGAGACGATTTACGACGACACGGCGCCCTACAATGCGACCGGTTGGGGCTTCCCCTACGCCGTCATCCCGGCAAACTGATCGCCGCCGGAATTCTCTGTAGCAAAAAGCCCCGCGAAGCAATTTCGCGGGGCTTTTTCGGTTCTTGTTGGGGCAGTCTACGGAGTCGCCTGCCGCTGGGCGACAATGCGATAAATAGCCAATTCGTTTTCAGTCGGGTGGACCGGAAATGCGAAGTCACATGTCTCACCGAGCATTTCGGCATCGTCCCAGTCACCGGTCAGCGAGCGGTAGACCAGGTAGTGCGTCGCGCACGGCACCGGCTGCCAGCTCAGCTTGATATCGCTGCCGTCGTCGTTCATCCGCAGCGTTGCCTCTCGCGGTGGGTCAAGCTGCGGCAGGTTCGCACACGGATCGAGCAGCGTATTGAGCAGTGCAATAATCTCCTGCTGCTGCTCGACGCCAAACGGATTATAGCGCGCGTAGTAGCGGATGACGCCCTGCTGGTCAATAATCACATGACCGCGATGCTCCACGTCCTGCGTGGAAGGCACGGGCTCAACTTCCATATTATAGGCGATTCCCGTCGCCCGGCCGGTAATGAGTAGCGGGTAGGTGATACCCGAGTTGGCCCGGAACGTCGTGTTGACAAACACGCTGGGCAGGTTCCACACGTCAATGCCGATGACGTGCAGGTTCTCGTTCGCCGCGAACATGTCATATACCTCTTCCGACAGAAACCCGTCGGCAATGCAATCCGGGCAGGTCGCGCCAAGGAAGTTGATATAGACCACGTCACCGATCCAGTTCGCCAAGGTCACGGATCCGCCGCCGCCGGCCAAGTTGAGCGTGAAGTTCGGCGCGGCCGACCCAATGACCGGTTGGGCCGACGCGCTCAGCGTCAGTCCCAGGACCAGTATCAGTGCCAATCGGCCCATAGGGTGGTTGCGGTGAATGGGTGAGGAAGTCATGGTCGGATAAGTATGCGTAAGATAGTGCCCGACTGTTCAGATTGCAAGACCGCGCATGATCTCGACGCAAATTTCCAGCATCCCGGTCTCGGTCGCTATAGCAAATGAAACTAAACCCTTAACCGCCGGATGTTGCGGGTTTCTTACGTTGTGAGCATTCCTTGAGAGGCCCTCCAGTCCGTCCCCAGCCGGTGCGCAGAATTTCACACAGTAAATAGGCACCATCGGTGCGTTCGCACACAATAAAAAGCGGCGGCCCAAGACCTGGGCCGCCGCCTCAATGTTGTCAGACTGTTGGCTTAGAACAGGTAGATCGTAAAGAACAGGAATACCCAGATTACGTCCACAAAGTGCCAATACCAGGAAGCCGCCGCGAAGCTGAAGTGGCGTTCCGGGGTGTAGTGGCCCAGCCGCAGGCGCAGGCCGACAATGAACATCATCACCAAGCCGGTGGCCACATGCGCGCCATGGAAACCCGTCATGGCAAAGAAATGCGAACCAAACATGCCGCTCGACAGCGTGAACTGGTCATAGGCCTTGAGGAAGCCGTATTCGTGTCCCTGAAAGCCCAAGAAGATGAGCCCCAGCAGAATTGTGATGCCCAGCCACAGGCGTGAACCGGCGCGGTCGTCGTGCTTCAGCTTGTGATGCGCCAGCTCCATGGTGAAGGAGGACGTCATCAGTATCAGGGTCGCGATGGCCGGCAGCGTGGTATCGAGATGCGGAGCGCCGACCGGCGGCCAGTGCGGGAAATCGAAGCGCGTGTAGTAGTGGTGCGCGAAGAAGGCGCCGAAGATGGCGGCTTCCGACACGAGGAACAGCTTCAGACCATGCTTCATCCAACGGTCGTCCTCGAGCACGTCCGGCAGTTCGGCATTCTCACGGATCAGCGACTGCGCCCAACCCATCATGCCGACAATCGCAGTGACGGCGCCCAGGCCCATGATCACCGTAGCGGCCGATGCATCCCATAACCAGAGCAGGACGCCAGTCAGCAAGAGACCGGTGGCCATGGCCAGAAAGATCGGCCAGTAGCTCGGCGGCGGAATATGAATGTGGTCGTGATGGGCGGTGTGCCCGTCGTGTGCGGCGGTGTGGGACATGCTTAGGAAAAAATCCTCTTTACAAGTTCCAGTCATGAGTTGCGGACGACAAAACGGACGACTGCTGGCCGCCAAAATGCGCGGCGGTGATCCCAGCGTGAGCCTGCGTGCGAATATTGAATCTGCGGATACCCGCGCTCGTCAGTGGAAACCGTGGCGCTGGAAATTCGCGCCGAAGTACGCGAGATAGATCAAACTGCCCGCAGTGAACACGATGATCGTGGCGACGAGCCAGACGACGACTTTCTTGTTGCGAGCCCGGACTTCGGGCGTGAGTGGTGCGGAGTGCATGACTTACTTTCCTCCGGTTCCCAGCGCGACGTTGGGCACCTCGCGGTTTTTCTCCATCTCTTCGGGATTCTTCTCGAAGAGCGTATAGTGCAGCGTAACCTGCTCGATACTCGGGTCCATGTCGGCGCTCAGCACGGACACAACCTCAAACGTCTTCTCCGCTCCCGGCGCCATCGTCTGATCGTCGAAGCAGAAGCACTTGGTCATCGTGAATTTGGTCGAGGCGCCTTCCGGCAGAATCGAGTGCACGGGACGGAAGTGCACGGTGTCTTTGGACATATTCACGAAGCGGTAGCTGTTCTTGAACGGCTGGCCGACCTCGACGGTCTGTACCGATTCCTTCGGCTTGAAGTATACCGGCAGCGTGCCCGCCGTGACGCCCGTATAGAGCACTTTGCACATGCGGCCCGTGCTGGCGTACTCGACGTCATTGAGCGGTGACAGCGAGATGCCGATTTTCTGACAGAACATCTTGAACAGCGGCACCTGCACGTACGTGAACCCGAACATGAAGATCACGACGGGAATCAGGAGCAGCAGCGCCATGCGCTTGTTCTTGCGCTTCTGATCCGGCGTTTTGAGCTCGTCTTGCGTTTCCATTGCGGTCACTTTCCCCCGGTCCTGTGAGCGGATATTGGGGGCTGAATAGTACGGATGATTCTCTGATTGCCGCGGGCTACCGCTGCGCTAAATCCCCGCTCGGCGATCGTCGCGCATCATCACCCGCGCGCCGACGGCAAGGTCCCAGCAACCGCGCTGGTTACTTGCTGATAGCTGCGTCGGCCATGATGACGACGAACAGCGCGGTCAGATAGAGAATCGAGTATTTGAAGAGTCCCCACGCGTAATTTTGCTCGTGGCCCTTCAAGAGTTTCCAGGCTTTGTAAACGAACACGCCGCCCAACACCAGCGCGGCGGTCAGGTAC